>CAUJKA010000483.1 GCA_963204965.1 Planctomycetota bacterium
TGCGTTTTTCATTCTAACTGCCATTAATTTTACCACCCGACCTGGTGTTGCTGTCCTCGGGATTTCTCCCGAAACCCACTACGAAACTGGCAAACTGTGCCGGAACGGCTGAAAGCTCTGCGTTTGGGGGCTCATTGGGGCTAGAAATCCATACGGATGCGACTATTTTACCCTCGCAATTTACGTCGATCGGCGGACAATCTCTTAATTGCGACCACAGTCAATTGCTGAAACAAACGCGATTTGAGGTCCATTTAAGCCCAGGTACATTAGCAGGCTATTTGAGCGAATGAATAATCCAGTCCCACCATCGGTACTCCCAATCAAGTTCAATTTGATCTACGCCGTCACAATTGTTGGCGTGCACGTCATGGGAGCGATCGCCTTAGCGTGCCTCGCTTTTGGTCCAACCGAGTGGCGGCCGTATCTGTTCAGTTGGTCTGCATTTATCACCTTCATCGTTTGCATCCATCTGTTCGGACAGGGCATTACGATTGGCTACCACCGGTTGTTGACCCACCGCAGTTTCAAGACGCCAAAGTGGCTGGAGCATTTTATCGCTATTCTTGGTATCTGTTCGATGCAGGACACGCCAGCTCGCTGGGTAACGATTCACCGCATTCACCACGTACACTCGGACGAAATACCAGATCCACACAGTCCCCGCGTTACCTTTTGGTGGTCGCACATGGGATGGCTGATGTACATCAACCGCGACGCTTATTCGGTAGCCAGCCTGGAAAAATTCTCCAAAGACCTTTTGCGAGACCCCTTCTACATGCGCTTGGAGACCAACCCGTACCGTCAGTTCATCTACGTGTTCGGACAATCGGTCGTCTTTTTTGCATTTGGCTTTTTGCTCAGCTTCGCATTCAGTTCGCAAGTGAGCGATGCTCTAGCAATGGCATCGTCTATGGTCGTTTGGGCGGTAATCATGCGAGTCATCGCTGTTTGGCATATCACGTTCTCAGTGAACTCGCTGAGCCACATGTTCGGTTACCAAAACTACGACACCAAAGAAGACAGCAAGAACAATTGGTTCGTTGCTCTGATGTCCGTTGGCGAAGGCTGGCACAACAACCACCACGAAGATCCTTCCGCTGCAACCGTCCAACATCGTTGGTGGGAGTTTGACATTAGTTACTATGAGATCAAGCTGCTTGAAAAGCTTGGGCTCGCCAGTGACATCATTCCAACGCGTATCCAACGACGTCGCGAGCAAGGTCTGCCTGACAAACCTTCCAAGTCCGACGGTAAGTCTGCTTCTACTGGGAGCGCAACAGGCAAAACCGACGAAGATCAGGCGTTGGAAACAGTTTCAGGTTCCAAGTAGCTAGTAGAACTGTTGAACAAGCTGGGGCAACTGGCTAGCTAAATTCATCGACGATTGTGTCTCGTTCCATTGCAAATTGTTGTGCTAGTCTAGACCGGTTATCTCTGTCACGTATTCTTTTTTGCCCAACGCTGCGCCGATCAATAACATCAAACCCATATCAGTAGTATGGATGTCGCAGTCGTATAATGACACGCCGAACTGAAACTCATCTTCTTCTGGGTCGTCATCTTCATCATCCTCTCCAGCAGTTAGAAGAAGGAATTCCGGGAGGAACTTTGAGGAATCAAACCTTGAGAACTCGCTTCCTAACTTTTTCTTGAGTTGCGGCCGAATTTTGCTGACGATCTCATCCCACGAATCGAAAAGCGAAGCTACATGACTACTAAGTCGTTTTGCATCGTCGATCTCTTCTGCATCGATAGTAACGCCGACCTCAACGCCTCTGAACTTTATTCTTGTAGCGTATGTGTCAGACAATTCAATCGTGTATTCTAGCTCGCTTAACTTGATCTTTTTCTTGCGCTTGTTCATTTGAGTTCTTCCGTCGTTCTGCGAAGATAGGTCTTCAAAGTCTTGCCATCGGGCGATGCCTGTGGTTTGATTTTGACAACGGCCGCTCGAGTGTGCTGGGGGGAATTGACTCTCGTTCACGTTTTCCAAACTTTCGATTGGAGTAGAACTCAAGTCGAGAGTACCTTCCATTATAAGGAGTCTATGCCCTTGAGGAGTGCGCAGCGAAAGTTGCTGGAACAGCCGTCAGAAGAAATTCCAATGATCATCTGCCATGCAGCAACTCTTTTATGGCTTCTGTGATTTTTTTGTGGCTAGCTCGGCTTTCTTTCGGAGTGGCCGTCTTTAAGTAGGTTGTGAAGCCCTTTTGCGGTAAACCTGCGAGATGGTAGCGATTTTGGGGATGAATCGTTACCGAACTTGGCAATTTAGTGCGGGAGAATCTTTCCGAGCCATAGCGGCGTGTTTAGAATTCCGCTTTTCCCCGCCACACAGGAGAGCTACCACAATGTCCAATAGTGACGCACCCGCCAAGCCTCAAACGCTCAAGCTGTTCATCATGATGCTGCTTGAGTTCTTTATTTGGGGAGCGTGGCTACCGAAGATCTTCGGATATTTGCCCGCGGTGGGATTCACTCCCAACCAACAGCTAGCCGTGCTGTTAGCTTTTCCGGTTGCAGCAATTGTTGGCATGTTCTTTAGCAATGAGATGGCCGACCGTAGTTTCGCTGCTGAGAAGTTTTTAGCGTTTAGCCACTTGGTAGGCGGCTTAGCGATTCTAGGACTTGGATTTCTTCCCTCGGACGAGAATGGAATGGTCGCCTTCTGGCCGTTCTTTGGCTTGATGGTGGTGCATTGTTTTCTGTATGTGCCCACGATGTCCATCACCAACTCGATTGCCTTCGCGAGTATGAAGGATCCGGTGAAGGAGTTCGGTATCGTTCGCATGGGCGGAACCATCGGCTGGGTACTAGCTGCTTGGCCATTCATCTTCTTGTTGGCCAATTGGTCGGAAGTGAATCAAGCTGTAGCAACAGCTACCGAAGCTGGAACGCCGCTGGGCTTCACTGGATGGCTAGGAGCCGTGTTTGGGAGCAAGCTTGCTGGCACCGATTTAATCAACGGAACGCGATGGACCTTTATCGTCGCTGGTATCGCATCGTTGGCTCTTGCCGCTTACAGCTTGACACTTCCCCACACGCCGCCGAAGAAAGGCCAACCTGGAGATTCGTTAGCGCTGTTCAAAGCCTTCGGCATTCTCAAGAATCCAGTCGTTTTGGTTTTGTGGGTTGTGACCTTAATCGATTCGTTTGTTCACAACACTTACTTCTTCCACACCGATACATTTTTGGGTAGTGCCACCGTTGGCATCGCCAGCAACTGGACTCAAGCGGTGATGAGCATTGGTCAGATCGCTGAAATTCTCACAATGTTCATTCTGGGTTGGACGCTATCCAAGTTGGGTTGGAAGGCCACGATGATCGTTGGTGTGCTGGGTCATACTCTGAGATTCTTGGTGTATGCATTCATGCCTGAAGAGACTTGGTTGATGATTGTTGTGCAAGTCATTCACGGAATTTGCTATGCGTTTTACTTCGCAACGGTCTACATTTACATCGACAAGTGTTTTCCCAAGGACATTCGAACCAGCGCTCAGGGTTTGTTTAACCTGATGATCTTTGGCTTAGGCGATATCATCTGCAAGATCTTCTGGATCTACTTTGGCAATCCAATGTTCACCAACGAAGAGAAGGTTATGGACTGGCGAGGCATCTTCTTGGTGCCCGCTGGATTGTCGATTCTAGCTGCGGTGATTCTCTTGGTTGCTTTCCATCCCAAGGAGAGCACCAAGGAAATTGACGTCAGCCACTAAAGGGTGCGGGGTTCGGCTCGCAGGTTTTCGGTGCGCGGGCGTCCCGCCCGCTGCTTTATTCGGTTCTCGGACGTCTGCTCGAGGTTTTGGTGCGAGAGCGTCCCGCAACTCGACAAAGCACTATGCTTTGAAGCTTTTTTTGAACTACAGTCGCTAGTTTTGATGTTTTTTCTGGGATTTCGGGCCGAAGGCCCAGCAAATTACCTAGCCCAGCCCGGTGGGCTGGGTGGTGGAGATGAGTTGGTCCAGGGC
>CAUJKA010000484.1 GCA_963204965.1 Planctomycetota bacterium
AAGGGACCGACGGTTTGGGCTGCACTGGCTCGTAAGATGGGTCCGCAGGCACTGCGTATGAACTTGAACACGTTGCTGCGACACGATGTGTTTGATAGTCGCCCCTCTTTCCAAGAGGGGACCGTTGATGCTGCGAATCCTCTCGGAGAGAGGAACGACAATATGGTCGACTACGTCGCAGACCGGATTGCTGACGAGAAGGAGATTAGGGCGTCGAAGCAGTTCCCGTACCAGTACTTTGCTGCGTACTTGAACGCGGATGACGATGTTCCACAGAAGATTAAGACTGCACTGCATAAGGCAGCCGAGATTGCCTGTGGAAACGTACCGGAGTTGCCGGGACCAGTTGTGATTGGTTTGGATACGTCTGGATCGATGAGCAGCGCGGTCACAGGTAACCGTGGACGAGGTGCGACTTCGAAGATGCGATGCATCGACGTGGCCGCACTGTTCGCCGCAGCGATCCTGCGACGCAACCCGGACAGCGTTGTGATTCCGTTCGATACGTCGGCTTACGATGCCAAGATGGATCCAAACGATTCGATCTTGAGCATTGCTGAACGGCTGGCAAAGTACGGTGGTGGTGGAACAGATTGTTCGCTGCCACTGGTTGCTGCCAACCAGAAGCACGCGAAGCGCAAGTTCGCCGGCGTTGTTCTTGTTAGCGATAACGAGAGCTGGGTCGGAACAGGACGGCACGGTTCGACCGGTGTTATGACGGCTTGGGAAGTTTTTTCATCGAACCAGCGTAAGCTCAACGGTGGAGCCGCTTCACCGAAGCTAGTCAACATCGATCTGCAACCGTACCAGACGGTTCAGGCTTGTGAACGAGCTGACATCATGAACATCGGTGGCTTCAGTGACGCCGTATTCAACGTGATCAGTGCGTTCCTAGCTGACAACAACCAGCGATTCGTCGCTGAAGTTGAAGCGATCGAACTGTAAACGCGCGTTGGACTCCGGTCCAACTGCTGTATACTTGAAACTTGGGCACCCGCGGGTCGCATTTCCGGCTCGCGGGTATGACTTACTCACGGACATTAAGGCTTCGCCTTTTGACCGATACGCTTCAAAATTTCAGCAGTGAGTTTCTGTTGGGGTTTACAGGCCAGAACAATGAGTCCATGGTTCACGGTATCGTAATGGACTTTCACGCCAGGCTTGTCCGAACCATCATTCTCGATGGAGGCTAAAACACATTGAGTCAGTATCTCAACAAATTTTTCCTTCTCTGCGGCATTCGCAGGCAGGAATTCTTTTAGTGAGTATAAAACGACTATGGGGATCTCATCAGCCTTAGGATCCGCTACCAGCTTTTGAATAATGATCGGAGCTAGACCTTGTGATTTTCGCACGCCGTTAATCGAAGTTAGCAGCATGTTCTGGACGAGTGCATCATCGTGCCCAAATTTGCTTGCAGTCACGTTCGCTAGTTGCTCCGCTTTCTTCCAATCTCCCTCCGCTACAAGTCGATTAAACATTTCCAAAGTTTCATGCCACTGCTTTGACTCAGCCGTGTCTTTGGCCTTCTGCTCTATTTCTTTCTGAGCTCCCTTACTATCTTCTTGCGAGAAAGCTAAAGTGCACGGCAAGAGTGCTGAAAAAAAGAGAACCATGAAGAAACTGGCTTTCGTTTTCTTGAAGGCGACACTAGTATTCGAAATCATTTGAAACCTCTCCTCAAGTGAAGTATGTCCGAAAAGCTCACACGCCGACGCTGGCAGGCAGCTGTTTCTGGACTCGATAAAATTTGTGATTTGGAAAAGACACTCTGCGTATTCACGTCGACTCAACTGCGACTTGGCTATTGCTATCGCGTCGCAGCAATATTCTTGTAGCGCACGCATTTTTCGGACTGCAATCCAAGAGACGGGATTCCACCAACAGAGCGCTAGTACCAGGAACCCGAAGGTGTTTGACCAATGATCACGTCGCAGATAGTGAGAAAGTTCATGCATCATGACAGATTGAAGTCGACGCTCGCTAAGTGAGACTCGAAGTGATTCGGAGATCACAATGTAGATTGCCTTTTGCTCCACCCAAATAAATGGTGAGGAGTTGGCTTGAACAATCGCGACTCTAACTTGCCGGCGAATGCCGAGTGCATGTGCCACGTTTTTCGTCAACGATGACAGACTCGCATCATCGAAATTTGCAAGCCGAATTGTGCGTCGAAGCAAGTGAACCCTGCGCAACGCTATCACTACGAGGTAAATTGTTCCACCTAGCCAGACAGAGATGCCTAACCGAATAAGCCAACTGCTCTCTATACCGCCACAAGACACTGGGTTCGCAACGATGTTGTGTGGATCATCAGTTATTACATGATTCGTAATTGGAACACCTTCGCTTTTGGCTGTTTCCTCATGAAGTGGGGAAGCAGCGTACTCCCTAGCTGGTAAGGAGATCAGAGGGATTTGGATAAAGGATGGTACGATCATCGCAACAAGAACTAGTCCCCATAAGGAATGTTGCAAATTTGCTAGATTTCGCACCCTTGGCAATACTGCAAGGAGCGCGACGAAGCAGGCAAGAAGTGCTGACTTGATGGCGTTTTCGATGAAGAGTTCGGCTAATGTATTCATGAGTTGACTCCTGTTGACTACTCCATGCCCTCGATAATCTGCCGTATTCGCTTGCGTTCCTTCGGACCAAGTTTTCCATGCTGGAAAAGCGTCATCACCATAGGTGCCAGCGCACCAGAAAAATGGCTATCGGCCAATTTTTGAATTTCGATGGCAACGTACGCTTGCTGCGTCAACAGGGCTGAAAATTTATGTGCAAATTGGGAAGGATCACTATCAACCAATCCCTTTGCAGTCAGTCGGGCAAGAAGCGTTTTCACCGTCGTGTGCTTCGTCTGTGAGTGTTCCCCATAGATGCTTTCGGCTATTTCGCGGATCAGACACGGGCCGCGATCCCAAAGGACCTTTAGTACTGCGAGTTCAGCTTCTGTTGCATTAGACATTTGGAGACTCCTTTGAATCACGCCCTAGGACACCTTGTCTTAGCTTATAGGACAACATGTCTTAGGCCAAGTACTTTAACGCAATTTTCGAACGACTCACGATCCGAGAGGATCGTGAACTGAAATCGAGGCCCACATTCGTTCTTGCAGGTTCCAATTGGATTCGAGAGCAAGGGACTGAGGTTTCCTCAAGCAAATTGCATCTCGCGACCACGGTCGCCCCTAGGTAGCCACAGAATTTGTTCTTGAATAATCGGAGCTAGCAATCTCAGATTCATGATTTGCGTAACCCTTGCTCGAGTAACGTGCCCCAGTGCGGCGATCTCTGCATAGTCATGTACATGGCCTTGGCGGATGAGGTCTTCGTAGTAGATCGCGAGGGCCATGTAGCGAGTGATGCGAGGCAAGCGGCCTTTGGGACGTTCGGGAGCTGTCGGCGGTGGGCCTTCGACCATGGTGATGTGCTTACCAACGCGCTTCTTGTGAAAAGTAGCTCCTACTTGGATTTCGGCGCTCATGCTTGGGCCTCCTCAAGATCTTTGGTTGCATGCTCGGCACGCTTCTTTATGCCGATCGGGTTGAAGGCGATGGTGACCCGTCCAGATTCGCCGTCGTAGTCAACTTGTTTGATGACAACTTGTACCAAGCGAATCTGATCGCGAAGCGTCATCGATTCCCAGATTGGATCGAAGGTGGTCATCGCGGTCTCGACATCCTGCTGGGTAAGCAAGTTGTTACTGATCTTCTTGATGTCGCTTAGAACGGTGTTGATCCGGCGCTCGTTGTGAGCGATTCGTTCTTGGAGGTCGTCCAATCTGGCGATTGCCGGCGAGTCGGTCTCGTTTGGGCGGATCAGTGCGGAGGTCTTACGGATCTCGCTGTTCCAACGTGCAGTGTCGCGACCAAGGGGCAACCGTTCGTCTTCGAGTTGCTTTAACTGCCCCTTCCTCTTGTCGGCGACACTGGTGACTACGTCTTGGATCAGCTCCGGCGCGTAGCCGATCTTCTTGATCTGCTCGATGACGAAGTCCTCGATCTGCTTGGCGGGAATCGACTTTGAAGGACACGTATGCCAGTCGCGTTTCTGTGCGGAAGTGCAAACGTAGTAGCGATAGCGTTTGTTGCCGCCCTTTGTCGTATGGTTGGGAGTCATGGCACAGTCGCAGCAAACGCAACGAACCAATCCCTTAAGCAAAGCACCGAATTTGTTTCTAGCGCATTACCGGCAAGTCTGAAAATTTTAGAAGGCGAGTCGTGCGGCAACTCTCCTGTCAAGCTCTGACCCAGAACTACACAACAGTAAGAGTAACTTCGTAAGAATTCTTCTCGACCAGTTTTTCCTTGTTTCGCACATCTGCCTTAACGGGGAGCAGATAGGATTTTGATTTGCTGTCTCGGAAAACGGAAGTCTGCCAGCTCGTTACGCCGATATTCACGGTCACGCGAATGGAACCAAAATTCCGTTTGCGATGGGAGCAAAACTGCTCGAGATCTTCTGAGTCCTCGACCGGTACGCTGATGAACCACCAGGAAGATTCTCCGCCATACTTCCACAATTCACCTGAGAATGAACAACGAAATACCATTTTGCAAATCCATGCGTTAGGTGAACTAAAGGGATCGGTCGCAAGAAAATCTAGCCACCTCTTCGCTTTTTTGTGGCCGACTTCTCTTGCTGTTGCTCAGCGTCATCACGAACGCGAAGAAGTGTGTTTGACCAGTATGCTTCGTACTTGCTGATCCACCGTTCGAGGATATCGCGAATGGGAGCTGCGTTGAGTGAATTGATTCGCACTCGCCCCTCACTTCGTGTATTTACAAGTTTAGCTGCTCGAAGTACATCCAGATGTTTCATGACGGCGAACCGCGACAAATCTGGAAACGTCTCGACAATCCCAGTCGTTTGCTTTGGCCCGTCTCGCAAAAAATCAAGAATTGCCCGACGCGTTGGATCTGACAAGGCTTTCCACGTTTCGTCAGAATCGTTTTTGCTCATGTCGACTGCTCAGCCAAAAGTTTGGTCTGCTCCAGTAGATACTGCCATCCCGGCTTAACTCGAGTCCGGTGACCTTCTTCCATCGGCCCGACTACTCGATGGCGCAAGTACAACTCCACGCCGCCAGCGATCTGCGACAATCGAAACTGCATGTGGCTCGCGACGGGATAGGACATGAACATCGGACCGTGAAGCTCAAGTAATGTTGGTGGCTTGATCACCTGCACAAATGCCCAAAAATGTCCCTGACCTGCCCCCAAGTCGCGAAACCATCGACCGCCTGGCCACTGCTCAAGCACCATCGGCATCGGCTTGTTGTCCGGAGTCGAGTTTGCATCAGTCAAGCGACTCAGCAATGCCCGGTAGGCATCTCCCAAAGCTGACCTTATTTCTACAGACTGCTCGAGATCGAGTGAAAGCTGTGACGTGTGACTCATGCCATATCGCTCCGGCGTGGATATCAGGTTGAAGGGGTTGACAAATCAATGCAGCACAAATACGTTACCGAAAGGTCACGTAATGTCAAGTGAGCGATTTACGGCGGACCATAATAAAGACGCTCAATAAATGAGGTGGAGTATATGACGGTCAGTACAAAATCAGTCGAAGGTCGACGAACAGTTCGGTATGGATCCTACGATGAACTGCTTAGTGATGCTGAGCGAATTGCGTCGTCAAACTCAGTTCAGACTCTCGGGAACTGGTCGCCAGGCCAGATCTTCAAGCACCTGGCCGATGCAATCGAAAGCTCCATTGACGGAAGTGGTTTTGTGCTGCCTTGGCCGATCCGAATTATTTTTACAAAGCTGATGAAGCGCAAATACCTATACGATTCACTGCCAGCCGGATTCAAAGCGCCAAAAAAGTTTCAACCGGGGCCGATTGATACTCAGGAAGCACTCGATGACTTGCGTAAGGCCGTCGCTCGGATGAAGTCGGAGACTAATCGAGTAATGCATCCTGCTTTCGGCAATATCACGCGCGAAGAATGGGACCAATTCAACTTGCGGCATTGTGAAATGCACATGAGCTTCATAATAGGATAGC
>CAUJKA010000485.1 GCA_963204965.1 Planctomycetota bacterium
GTCGCATCGGGAACGAAGCTGCAACGGCATCGCTGCGTGGCTCGTTGGCTCATGCAATTCCGGCTGTACAAAACGCAGTCGCTGAAGGCTGCATCTATGCGGCTGAAAGCCTTCTCAAAGCGGGCAATACAAAACTCGCCACTGAAGTTTACGACGAAGTTCGCGGCGGCAAGTTTCCTCAGCAACGCATCGTAGAAGCAACTCGAGGTGCGATTCTCGCGCGAGGCGAAAGCGGCGTGCCTTTGTTGGTCGAGCAACTGAGTTCAACGAATCGCAAGCAGTTTGCTGTGGGACTCCAGACCGCTCGTGAGATGGACAGCGCTTCCTTGGGACCAGCGTTGATCGCTGAACTTGCGAAGGCGCCATCGGATCGAGCCGCCTTGATTGTCGAAGCTTTGGCAGAGTTGAAGGGTAAGCCAGACTTGGTCTCGCTTCAAAAGCTGGCTGCATCGGGATCGAAGGAAGTTCGCTTGGCTGCGATTACTGTGCTTGGGCGAATTGGCGATGTGAGCTGCGTGGATTCTCTGTTGTCGGTGGCAAAGCAAAGTGCCGATCTTTCAGCCGCAGTGCGAGCTGCACTGGTTGCACTGTCCGACGAAAAAGTCGATGCCGAAATCTTGAAGCGACTTGCCTCGGCGGATAGTAAATTGATTTTGGTCGAGGTGGTTGGCTTGCGACAATTGGAAGCGACTGAAGAGTTGGTCAAGGCGGTTGACTCCAGCGATCAAGCGATCCGAGCTGCCGCGTTGCAATCGCTGGGCCAAACGGTTCCACAAGCTAAGCTATCGACGTTGGTCAGCTTAGCGATTAAGCCTAAGCAAGCCGCTGATGCTGAAGGCGCAATTCGCGCGCTGAAGACGGCTTCGATTCGAATGCCTGATCGTGAAGCTTGTGCCGCGACCCTGAGTGCCGCTTTGAAGACGGCGCCAGCTTCGGCGAAGAGTTCGCTGCTGGAGACGATCGGTGCCGTGGGCGGTACCAAGGCACTTGAAACCGTTCGCGAGTTTGCAGTTGGCAAGGATTTGGCACTTCGAGACGTAAGTACCAAACTTCTAGGAGAATGGATGACGATCGACGTCGCTCCAGTCTTGTTGGATCTTTACAACAACGGTCCCAAGGATCAGTATCAAGATCGAGCGATGCGCGGTTATGTCCGTGTTGCTCGACAGTTCAACATGCCTGACGATCAACGTATTGAAATGTGCAAGACGATTTTGTCGACTGGCAAGTTGCGTGAGCAAAAGTTGGTCTTCGACATTGTGAAGAAGTTCCCAAATACAGCGATGATTCAACTTGCCATCGATACGCTGAAGAAGCCTGAATTGGCCGAAGATGCGAAAGCAGCTCTCGCGGCTATCAAGCCGAAGCTAGGCAATAATAAGGATGCTCA
This sequence comes from Planctomycetota bacterium, assembly GCA_963204965.1. Lineage (GTDB taxonomy): Bacteria > Planctomycetota > Planctomycetia > Pirellulales > Pirellulaceae > Aureliella. Next base: position 1,391 of record CAUJKA010000485.1, read on the forward strand.
GGCATTGATTGAAAAAGCCGGTATCAAGTAAGCGAAAGCGTCTTTCATGATTCGCAGCATAGTTTTTGGATTTCTGTTACTTACCTTAGCTCAATCTGTTCCGGCCGACGACGTCCGCACTCCTAAAGTGCTGGTCGAAGGTTGGAAGATTGAGCTGATTGACAGCGAGCCGAATTTAGTGACTCCGGTGAGTTGCCGATTCGACTCGAAGGGCAATCTGTTTGTGGTCGAGTGCCACACGCACATGCCTCCCGAAAACTATGCGGGTCCCAAGGTGGATCGTGTCTATGTTTATCCCAACGTCTACAACAATCGAGACAAAGACGTTGCTGTGAACGCTCGGGTGCTCCTTTACGAGGGCAGCGTGAAGACGATGGGCCTGGCCATCGATGAAAAGGACTGGGTCTATATCGCCAGTCGATCAGAGGTCATTCGTGTGAAGGACACGAACTACGATTTCAAGGCTGACGTTATTGAGAAGTTGATTTCGCATCAGACCAAAGCCGACTATCCACACAATGGACTTTCGGGACTGGCGCTGTCGAGCGATGGATACTTGTACTTTGGCCAAGGGGAGAATTTCGGCGAGAAGTTCACCATCGTTGGTACCGACGGTTCGAAGCAGCAAGGTAGCGGCGAAGGCGGTAGTGTCTATCGATGCCGACCGGATGGCAGTAGAGTCGAGCGAATCGCGACGGGTATTTGGAATCCGTTTGGGTTAGCCTTTGACCGAGAAAAGCGTTTGTGGTGTGTCGACAACGATCCCGACTCGCGACCGCCTTGTCGATTGCTGCAAATTGTTCCGACGGCTGACTACGGATTTCAATTTCGCTTCGGTCGCGCGGGAACCAATCCGCTTTTATCTTGGGACGGAGAATTGCCGGGTACGATACCGATGTCGGCGGGAACGGGTGAAGCTCCCTGTGAAGTCGTGGAGCATTTAGGGCATCTTGTGGTTTCAAGTTGGGGAGATAATCGTATCGAGCGATTTACGCTCACTCCCAATGGCGCAAGTCTCAAGGGACAAATGGATGTGATTGTTCAAGGCGACGCGGATTTTCGTCCTGTGAGTTTTGCAGTTGCCCCAGACCAGTCGATCTTCTTCACCGATTGGGTCGATCGGAGCTATCCGGTGCATGGTAAAGGACGACTGTGGCGATTGACGCCTCGGACTTATGGAATGGGACCTGCCATTCCTGATGTTTCTGTTGAAGAGAAATTGGCTCGCAAGATAACGGACGGGAAGGCCGATGCTATTGAGCTTCAAAAGGCTGTCAATACCGACGACCCGTTCCTGCAAACGGCCGCAACGATCGGCAAGACTCTGCTTTCAAGTTCGCTGACTGCGAAGCCTTGGAATGGTACATCGGCAATCGAACGATCTGAGAATCTGCGAATCTTTCGCTGGCGATCGTTGACTCAAAGCGAAGCTGATCGTGAGATCAATCGCGCGTCATATGTTGCTGAAATTGAAAAATGCTTGAAGGATGAGGATCTTCGAGTTCGCTTGTTAGCGATTCGCTATGCGGCCGAATCTGGCGAGAAGTCTTTGGTTCCCGAGCTAGAAAAGCTGATCAGCAACAGAGCCTTGGATGCCAATGAGTTCCATCACTTGGTTTCGGCAATTAGCTTTCTCAAGACGGGTTCAGCGAGCGGAGCCAAAAGAGATCCGGCTAGAGATCAGATGCTCTCAAGTTTCTTCTTTGATCCGACAAAACCGATCGAGCTTCGTAAATTGGCACTCCGACAATTGCCTTCCAATTCCAAGGAACTGGATCCGAGCAAACTTGTTGAAATGCTCCGTGATCCACAGGCGAAGGAGCTTCGCCACGATCTGCTGATGTACTTAGCTCAGCATGGTGCCGCGAATGTCGCCACAGCACTGGAAGAGACCCTTCGTAGTCCAGAATCGGATTCAGGCTTTCGAGCAGACCTATTGGCGATACTTGCGTCGCTTCCATCGTTTCAAACAAGTTGGAACGAAAAAATTGCTCGAGAGCTACGAAGTGTAGAAGCCTCGAGAGAGTATCAAATGGAACTTCAACGCGTCACGGAAATGCTCAATGGGATGAAGTTAATTAAAGCTCGCACTCCTGACCCATCTCGACCCAAACGGGAAGAGATAGGCGAGTGGTCCGCGCGAGTTGTTGGCAAGGGAGATGCCAATCGGGGCTGGCGCGTTTGGGCTCGGTCTCAATGTGTGAAATGTCACGCGATGGATGGTCGCGGAGCTGAACTTGGTCCCGATTTGACAACACTTGGAAAATCCGCGGACCGCAAGCGAATCCTGCAGTCGATGCTCGATCCCAGTCGCGAAGTCGCGCCGCTTTTCGCGACCTGGAATATCTTGACGGTGGACGGCCGCGTGCTGACGGGGGCCAAGCTAAATGCCGGTGGAGTTGGAACGAACCTGCAGTTTTTGGGGGCAGACGGAAAGACCTTCGAAGTTCCGTTAAAAGAAATTGAATCCCAGCAGGTCAGCTTTAAGTCGATCATGCCAGAGGATATAACAGACACACTTTCCGTGGATGAAATCAGCGACTTGCTTGAGTTTTTGTCACGGATTAAGCGTTAAACCTTTTTTGTTTCGGAAGATTCTTACCCGAGGAGTATGTACCCATGGCAGATTGGCGTTCGTTGTCAAAGGCGTTGGCATTGGCGGATGGAGCGATCGATACCAAAGAGACTGAGATTATCATCAAGGAATTCATGGCCGATGGAGTGCTCGATCGAAGCGAAATTGAGTGGCTTATCGATGTGCGCAATTCATCCTCCAGTCGCGTCGAAGCATTTGATAAGTTTGTTTTCAGCGCTTTGAAGCCTATGGTTTTGGCTGACGGACAAGTCGATGCAGATGAAGCCGCTTGGCTGCGAAAGTTCATCTTCGCTGACGGCAATATCGACTCGGGCGAAAAGGCTTTCTTGGCTGACATCAAGGCTTCAGCCAAGAGTATCTGTCCAGAGTTTGCACAACTTTGTAGCGAAGCTGGCGTGTAGAGACGTCTCGCTCTTGGACACTTTATAGTTTCTCGTCCTATTATTCACGAGCATCGTCAGCAAAGTTTTGTTTGCTGACGATGCTTTGATCCACTCAGAATTACTCGAATGAACTTCGGCGAGCTTTTCCCGAAGCGTAGATAGAAAAAATGGCTGCAGATCTGTTTTCGTTGGCGAATGAAGTCGCCGTGGTTATCGGAGGTACGGGTGGTTTGGGCGGTGCGATGGCGGATGCCCTGGCCTCACAAGGAGCCAAGGTGGTCGTGATTGGTCGAAACGCAGAACGCGGTGCAGCGCGAGTTGCTGCAATCGAAGCCGCAGGTGGTGTCGCTTACTTTCAATCTGCTGATGCTATGGACGCACAGTCGCTGAAGGCTGCATGCGCGGCGATTAATGATTCTGTGGGAGTGCCAAGCGTGCTAGTCAACGCCGCTGGTGGCAATCGACCCGAAGCAACCTTGCCGCCGGGAGCAGACTTCTGCAAATTGCCTTTGGGTGCGTGGCAGGAAGTCTTTGAACTGAATTTGGTGGGCGGTGTTTTGTTGCCTTGCCAAGTGTTCGGCGAATCGATGTTGGCGGCTAACAAGGGCAGCATCATTAACATCGCTTCGATGTCTGGAATGATTCCACTTTCTCGCGTCGTGGCTTACTCAGCGGCCAAAGCTGCGGTCATCAATTTGACTCAGTTCTTGGCTCGCGAATGGGCAATGAAGGGCATTCGTGTTAACGCGATCAGCCCAGGTTTTTTTCCTGCCGAGCAGAATAGGGCTTTGTTGTATAAGCCTGATGGGACGCTTTCCGAGCGTGGTGGGCAGATCATTGGTCACACGCCGATGGGCCGATTCGGACAAGCCCAGGAGCTTGGCGGTGCCGTTTGTTGGTTGGCCTCTCCAGCGGCAAGTTCTTTTGTCACCGGCCAGAATATCGTTGTCGACGGCGGCTTTTCGTCGGTGACGATCTAGGCTTTAAGCAGCTTTGCACGCAGTTTTTACTGCTATTTTGCACGTGGACTAGGCAAATTTCTGGTTAGCGGCATAATCGCCCTGATCTTGTCGGTCGTGCATTTTCTGAAAGAACGAACAACTATGGCAAAATTGAATATCAAACAAGGCGGCGAACTGGATTTTCTCTCTTTGGGAGCTCTCGTGCATCGCCTAGATCCGGGCACTATCCCCTTCCGTAAGGCTCGTAGCTTCGACCTGCATGTCTCTGGCGGCGAGTACAACGTGGCCGCCAACTTGTCGGATTGCTTTGGTCTGAAGACGGGCGTTTGCACCGCGATGGTTAACTACCCCATCGGCGAGATCATCCAACGAGCCGTTCGTGAGACTGGCGTGAAGCCATTCTACAAGTGGTTTGAACACGATGGCGTTCGCGGGCCTAACATGGCGACCGTCTACAGCGATCGCGGAGCTGGAGTTCGTGCGCCGGTTGTGTTCTACAATCGAGCGAACGAAGCTGGTGCTATGCTCAAGCCCGGTGACTTTGACTGGAAGAGTATTTTTGCAAGCGGAGTACGCTGGTTTCACTCTGGAGGCATCTTTGCTGCTCTGTCGCCGACAACTTCAGAACTAATTGTCGAAGGCATGCAAGCTGCCAAAGCTGCGGGAGCGATCACTTCATTCGACTTGAACTATCGTGCCAAGTTGTGGAAGACCATTGGCGAAGAGTCCAAGGGACAAGAGATGTGCCGCAAGATCGCCGCGCACTGCGACGTCTTGATTGGCAATGAAGAGGATCTGCAAAAGGGATTGGGAATCGAAGGACAAGATGTTGAATCTTCGTCGGAGTTAGATCCGAACTCGTTCTTCGGCATGATCGAACGCGTTGTAGATAAGTTCCCCAACGTGAAGTTGGTCGCTACAACACTCCGCGAAGTTCATTCTACCAATCGTCACGATTGGGCAGCCGTGGTTTGGTATGACGGACAACGTTATGTTAGTCCGACATTGAAGCTGGATGTGATCTGTCGCATCGGTGGTGGTGATGGATTCGCCGCCGGCTTGATCTACGGCATGCTGTCAGGCAAAGAGCCAGAGCAAGCACTGAGATTGGGTTGGGCTCACGGCGCGTTGTTGACTACCTTTGTCGGCGACGTATCTATGGCCAAGCTTCCCGAAGTTGAAGCGCTGGCCAAGGGTGGTACCGCTCGCGTTCAACGCTAGGGTTCTTAGTTTCGTAGGGTGTGAGTAGCGATTCGTCCTAATGGCGTTTCACTCAAGAAACGCCATGAGGCGATTCGAAGTGATTCGCATCCGTTCGTGGATCAATCGCGAAACACACCTTGGCGGTGCGGTCAACGCGATGTAGTCAGTGATTGGTCAGCGAATGGAAGAGCAGTCGCCTGCGGCTTGCCGTTAAACGATTGAGCCACAGTCAAACGTGGTCATTCTAAAGACTTAGGGAATACCGCGAATCTTCACGAAGCTAGACATGGCGACGATGATAATGCCCAGCAGGCAGAGAATCGTCAGCCACTTGCTACTGTTGGTTCGCATTCCTTCAAAGGCTGCGCTGCGACCGACTAAGGCCGATGCGAGGAAGAAAACGGCAAGGGCCAAAATGATCTTGGTTCCAATCAACGCATGGTACAGGCCATCGCCCTTGTGTTGTGGCATCGCCTTGAAATAGTTGTAGAAGCCACTGATCAAGAACAACGCGATACCAGCGTGCACGTATCTCTTCCAAATGCCGCGCAAGCCCGATGCGATCTTGGAACGCGTTGCTTCGTCGCTGGATTGAAGCGTTGGCAATACAACCAATAGCATAAAGGTGCTGCCTCCCAACAATACGATGGCGGTCAGCACATGAATCAGTCGTGAAGCAACATCAACTGCGAACATTGGTGGCCTGTGTAGCTTTCTAGTTCTCGGAAAATGGAGGCGGGAAATCCGCGTTGGGAGATTGGTCGCATTCGGTCAAGCCTTCCAATCCCAACTTCTGCTCGAGGCAGCGCGTCAAAATGCGGCAACGAATGTCAACGTTCTCTTCGGCGAGTAATTGTAGCTTAATGGCAACTGGCAGGTTCATGGCGTAGGTTATCGTGTCAGTCAGAATTCCTAGCGGTAACTGTTTGCCAACCAATTGTCGAAAGCTCTCCTGAGCCGCCAAACCGTCTGGAACGAATTTGAGAAACAGATCCTGCAGTTTTTGCAGCAATTCCTGCCGCGGCATCGTTTCTTCGTCAGGGTAATAGTCCTGCAGCAGTTCGACATCCGCGATGCGGTAGGGTTTCTTGCAAGCGGTCAATTCTCGAATAATCCGGGCTCGCCGAACACCCACAAGCAGTATGTTGTGCCGATTGTCGTCGGTTGGCGTTTGCGAAATGACTTTGCCGATACAAACAGTCGATGCGATGGCAGGTCGTTGATCGATTTGAACTTCCCAGTTTGGCTGCAGAAGTGCCATGGCAATCAGTCGGTCCGAACTTAGTGCATCTTCCAGCATCTCGCAGTAGCGAGGCTCAAAGATGTGAAGGGGTTGGACGACGTGAGGAAAGAGCACTAAGTTAGGCAGCGGAAACAGCTTGACTTGCCCACAGAAATCCTCCGGCCAAATGTTCGAAAACTGAAAGTCGCTCATCGTTTTCTAGTTTTGCCTAACGAATGGTAAGCCGGAGCCGAGGGAGGGATTGCTCTAAAATGTACCTTAGTTGTCCGTAATCGCCAACTACTAGCAACGGGCTGGATCGATTTGAGCGTCCAATCTTCTGGCTCAGTAAATTGGACACACTGACCACGGAAGACACGGATGCGTGGAAAATCCAGCAGCATCGTAAGTGGGATGCTCTCATTTGCGTGGTGTTGCTCGTAAAATGTGGGTGTGTCGATGTCCGTCTTTGACATTGAGATCCTTCAGCATTCATCCGTTACTCGTCCATAACCCTTGATCGACAATTGCCCAACTGAGCAATGAACTTCACTACCTTATGAACTTCACCAAGGCTTTCACCGAACTGCAGAACGACAAGTTAGTGATGATCGCCTTGCCGTTCTTCTTTCTAGCCATTTTGATTGAGTACGTCTGGTCATTGCATCTACAGCGGAAGATCTATGAGGGGAAGGACTTTCTGACATCGATGTCCATGGGAATTCTCACTCTGGTTGTCGAACTGATCCCGAAGATTCTCGCTTTGATGGCCTTTTGGCAATTGCACCGAATTTCGCCACTGCAGGATGTCGTCGGTCGTCAGTGGTGGGCTTGGGTATTGCTTTTCTTCCTCGAGGATTTCACCTATTACTGGTTTCATCGCCTGAATCATCAGATCAGGATTTTTTGGGCCGGGCATGTGACTCACCATTCCTCCGAGTATCTAAATCTGGGTACGGCGCTTCGGCAGGGAGTAGGTGAGCGATTGCACAAGTTCTTTTTCTGGCTCTGGTTGGCGGCAATTGGTTTTGATCCCATCATGATTTTCACAATGATGTCGATCAGTTTGATCTATCAGTTTTGGGTGCACACCGAACTTGTAGACAAACTTCCGAAGTGGTACGAAGTCGTGTTCAACACTCCGTCGCACCATCGAGTGCATCATGCAAGCAACGTTGAGTACTTGGACTGCAATCATGCGGGAGTATTGATTATCTGGGATCGAATGTTCGGAACCTTTTCCCCCGAACAAGCCTCCAATCGTCCCATCTACGGTTTAACGAACAACATCCACACGCATCATGTCGGACGGGTTGCAACGCACGAGTATTCTTCAATTTGGAATGATTTCCGGCGAGCTTCGAAATGGAGCGACAAACTGAAATATCTTTTTTGGGCACCGGGCTGGAGCCACGATGGACCAGACAAACGTGCTAAGGTAATGCGTCAACACGCTAGTGTTACAGATGTTTAGAATTTCTCTCGCAAGAACTAATGAATCGTATTGAGATGAAGGATCGTCCCATTATAGCTCTGATTGTCCACGGACTGCGAATCGCCATACTTATGGTTATCGCTGTTGGGATGAAGTTTCTGGCGACTCAGCGAGAATCACTTCACAATACTCGCGACGTTTGGTCGTCGGTGCAACCTGAGATGATCAAACGCTGGATATCCAGTGCAGAGAGAATTGAAGCGCCGCGAGATTCTTCGTCGTTGGCAGAAGTCAAAGATCAGATGGGGCGCGTTGTGGGCTTCCTCGCGATGACGCAGCCTCAAGCCGAAAATGTGATTGGCTATCGAGGCCCAAGCAACGCACTGCTAGTCTTTGATCCGACCGCGAAGAGCCTTATTGGCGTGAAGCTGTTGGAGAGCCGTGATACGCCTGAACACGTTGCTCATGTGCTCGCAAAAGACGAATTCTTCGAGCAGTTCCAAGGATGGAGTTGGAGCGATGCATCTAACAACACTCTGGGCAACACTCTGGGCAACTCTGCGACCGATGTGGATGCAGTCAGCGGAGCCACGCTAACAAGCTTAGCCATTGCAGAAGGTATCTTAGTGCGTCTTGGCGGGCGACGACCCCATTTGCGATTTCCTGAACCAGTGGAGCTCGAAGAGATTCAAGCCTGGATCCCCAGCGCGACTAAGTTAGCAGAGGATACTACTGAACAAACTCGCGACGAGTCAGCCGGGAGCGGTCGTATGTGGGTCATCGATGCGCAAGGAAACAAGCTCGGATGGTTGTTGCGAACCGGAACGCTCGTCGAGAGCTTGGAAGGCTACCAGGGGCCAACTGAAGTACTGATGTGGTTCGATCTCGAAGACCGCCTTCAACGCGCTAAGATGCGGCGATCCTACGATAATGAGCCCTACGTGAACTATGTGCAGGACGAAACCTCCTTCTGGAAGCGATTTAAGGGACTGTCCATTCAGCAATTAGCAACC
>CAUJKA010000486.1 GCA_963204965.1 Planctomycetota bacterium
CAAGAAAAAGTCGTCAACTCCAACTGGGATTTGATCGCACCATACCCAAACGGACGCATGTGCGGTTTGAGGTGGCACTGTCAGTCGTCGTCCAACGATCCCATTGGTCATTTCCATCTCAACATGTCCGATGGGTTTCCAAGCTGCATCGTAGAAGTCAATTCCGTAGTAGGCTGGGACGTAAGGACCAAACTGATCCACGAAAGCGTACAACGAGTAGACTCGACCAGGCTTAACGGATACAAACTGGTACATAGTAACTGACAGCAATACAGGCGTAGCCTCCACTTTCCGTACCTTGAGTGGCTCGCTTGAACGCGCAGGCGTTCAACACATGACGCTGACTACCGACAGGAACGGTCAGCGTTTGACCCCATGTACCAACACCCTTCACGCTACCACCAAGATTCGAGATGAATTCACTCGATGAATGAAATCACGCAGATACTTGAGCTCTTGAATGGTGAGCCGTCCGAGCAGATGAAAGCTTCGATGGAATCGTTGTTCCCGTTGGTTTACGACGAACTGAGAGCTCTGGCTAAAGGGAAACTCGCAGCGGAACGCAAGGGCCATACTCTACAGCCCACAGACTTGGTTCACGAAGCATTCATGCGACTGGTAGGCAATGCACGCTGCCCTGCCTACCAAAATCGAAAGTACTTTTTTGCCGCTGCTGCCGAAGCAATGCGACGGATCTTAGTCGAGGCGGCTCGCAAGAAATTGGCTCAAAAACGAGGAGCCAACGCGCAGCAAGAGTGGTTTGACCTGTTGCAATTGCCTGACGATGATCGATGTGCTGAGTTGGTTGATGTTCATGATTCACTCGACAAACTATGCAGCATGGACCCTCAAGCGGGTGAAGTCGTAAAGCTTCGATACTTCGCAGGATTGACGGTGGATGAAATCGCTGAGATCTTAGACATCTCTAAAAGGCAAACGCACTTGATCTGGGCTTTCGCGCGCGCCTGGCTTTTTCGCGCTCTAAAGTCCACCGATTCGTCCACTTGCGACTATCGTCCTTGAGGGTTTCTGATTGCTAGAGTACTTGAGTTCTAAAATCTGAAAATTTCTTTGCGCGTTTGTCCGAGTTTCTGCGCAGGTTACTGTACCATCCAGTTCGCTTAGAAAGGGACACACATGAACCTGCGACAGATCTTTGCTGAAGCGATGCAAATCGAGAATCCACGCGACCGCGAAAAGTACTTACAACAAGCCTGTGGTGGCGATCAATTGCTGCTCAAGCAGGTCCAGCAACTTCTCGACGATCACGTGAATCTGGGCAGCTTTCTTGAGCCCGACTCGGCTAACACGCCGACTGAATCGCTCTCGGAGAACAGCCGTTTCCAACAACCACTGCAATCCAGCATTGGACCCTATCGACTGCTTGAGGAGATCGGCTCGGGTGGCATGGGCGTTGTGTACTTGGCTCACCAAACCAAGCCCGTTGATCGACGAGTCGCCTTGAAAATCATTAAACCTGGTATGGATACTCGGCAAGTTCTCGCCCGATTTGAAGCCGAACGACAAGCTCTGGCGCTGATGGACCACCCCAATATCGCGAGAGTTTTGGATGCAGGCCAAACAGAATCCGGGCTCCCCTACTTTGTGATGGAGCTGGTCAATGGAGTTCCAATCACCGAATTCTGCGACGAACATCATTTGTCGACTCGCGAACGCTTGGAGTTATTCATCCCTGTGTGCATGGCGGTTCAGCACGCGCATCAGAAAGGTGTGATCCACCGCGATTTGAAACCCTCGAACATTTTGGTAACACTGTATGACGACAAACCAGTTCCTAAAATCATCGACTTCGGAATTTCCAAAGCGATCCACCAACGCTTGACCGAGCAAACACTGTTCACAGCGCATGGACATATTGTCGGCACATTTGAGTACATGAGTCCTGAACAAGCGACTCGCAATCAACTAGATGTCGATACACGAAGCGATGTTTATTCATTGGGAGTTGTGCTGTACGAACTACTTACCGGCGAGACTCCCTTAGATCGAAAACGGCTTCGCAGCGCAGCTTGGGATGAGGTATTGCGAATTATCCGCGAAGAGGAACCGCCATTGGCAAGCAGCAAAGTTAGCAGCAGCGAGAGATTACCATCCGTTGCGGCCAATCGAAAAACGGAACCCGCTAAGCTGAGTGCCTTCATTCGAGGAGAGTTGGATTGGATCGCAGCCAAGGCCTTGGAAAAGGATCGAGTCCGACGCTACGAATCCGCGAGCAGTTTCGCCAGTGATATTCGACGTTTCCTGATGAACGAACAGGTCTATGCCTGCCCTCCCACCTTCGTCTATCGCATCCAGAAGTTTGTCTCTAGGAACTGGAAACTCATGAGCTTTGGATCGGTGTTGATGGCCGCGATCGTTTTTGGCCTTTTCGGAACGATATGGCAAGCTGTTCGAGCCACCAGGCAAGGGGCCTTGGCCGATGCGCGTGCCAATTCCGAGAAAGTGGCTCGCGAGGATGAAAAGCGGCAGCGAGAAGTCGCCGAAACCAATCGCATCGAAGCAGACAGTGCGCGACGCGACTCAGAAAGCCGACTGGCCCGACTGTATCTTGAACGGGGACTGAATCACTTAGACAGCGATCCTCACCGAGGGCTTCCATGGTTGGTTGAAGCTATGCGCATCGAACCTGCAAGTTCACCAGCAGCAGGTGCTCATCGTCTAAGAATTCAAAGCATGATTCACGAACTGCCTAAACTCTTGGCCTATCTACCCGCCAAACAACCCGTCTTCAACAAACAAAGCACTCAACTGGCCGCGATGCCAGATGAGAAGTCTGTGGTACTTTATTCTCTACCCGCGTTCAAACAGTACGCTTTACTTAAGCACGAACAGCCGGTAAAGCACTACTACTTCTCTCAACAAGGCGACTTCTTAATTACGGTTGCGGGAGTTGAGCGAGGAGTGCGTCAGGCAAGACTGTGGAGCGCGGCCGATGGAGCGCCGTTGTCGGATAACATCGACCTGACCGAGTCTGAGTATGGAATGAAGGAGGTCCCGTTCATTCACAT
>CAUJKA010000487.1 GCA_963204965.1 Planctomycetota bacterium
CTTGAGAAGCGTAATGCTCAACAGGGCGTTTACGTCCAACAGGCTAGTGTCGCCAAGTGGCGGCCCTTGAAATTGGGTATTGAAGGTCACGATACGGTTCAGGTCCTTGAGGGTCTTTCGACAGGTGAGATCATCATCAAGCCATCGCAGCCCGCCGGGAAACTCACCGATGGTCGAAAGGTTCTGGCACCATGAACCTTGCCTTCAAAGACATTCGCAAAAACCTTGGCCGATTCGTGATAACGACTATCGGCATCGGCATGTTGCTGATGGTCGTGATGGGCATGGCCGGTATCTATCGCGGATTGCTGGAAGATGCCACGTTCTTGATCCATAAGATCGGAGCCGACCTGTGGATCGTCCAACAAGATACGCGTGGACCATTCGCAGAGTTATCGCGAGTACCAAACAGTTTGGTGTACCGAGCTCAAGCTGTCCCTGGTGTTACGTCTGCAAGAGAATTCGTCTTCCACACCATCCAGCGCGAGCATCGCGGCGCATTGCTGCGGATGTCGATCCTAGGCCTGAGTTGGCCTGAAGATAAAGGCGATTGGTTGCAATTGGTTGCCGGTCGCCCGTTGCGTGAGAATCACTATGAAATGATCGCCGATAAGTCACTGGGGCTTGAGCTAGGCGAGAAACTGAAACTGGGTAAGGATGAATACACCATTGTTGGTATTACGAATGGCATGGTGAGCACAGGCGGTGATGGGATGGCCTTCACAACGCTACTCGATTCGCAGGCGATCCAGTTCGATTCACCTTCTGAAGCGATTCGCTTGGAACGCGCCGCGCGTGACAATCGCGGGCAAACCAGCGAGGTATTCGTCCAACAGCCTCAGTTGACGGAACAACTCGCATTGCCGACATCTCAATTGCCAGCCGTTGCAGCCCCGTCGCTTAGTGCGGTCTTGGTAACCATCAAGCCGGGTGCTGACTTGCTCAAGATTCAAGCTCTCATCGAAAGCTGGCAAGATGTCTCTGTCTACACCACGGCAGGCCAAGAAGATCTGCTGGTTCAAGGAATCGTTGACAAAGCTCGCAAACAGCTCTTTATGTTCCGTGTACTGCTGACCATTATCGCAGCCATCATCATGGCGCTGATCATCTACACGTTAACGCTCGACAAGATCTATGCGATCGCCTTACTGAAACTGATCGGTGCGCCCAATCGTGTCATCCTCGGCATGATCTTGCAACAAGCAATGCTACTCGGTGGCTTGGGCTATCTGGTCGCCTACACGGCTGGGATGCAGTTGTTCCCCAAATTCCCAAGACGTGTCGTGCTCACGAACGAAGATTTGATTCAGTTAGCGGTTGTCGTCTTCATCATCTCGATACTCTCGAGCTTGATGGGCATCTGGAAAGCTCTCAAAGTCGAGCCCAACGAAGTATTGATGAGTTAACGCAGGAGCACATCATGAACATCAATATTTCAGAACGCACACAAGCCCTCGAACCATCATTGGCGAAGTTGGCGATCGAGACTCGAGAACTTCGCAAAGTGTATGGCGAAGGGAACACTGAGGTGGTCGCGATGAAGGACGCTTCGGTTTCGGTTCGACAAGGCGAAGTAGTCGCGTTACTTGGTCCCAGCGGCTCGGGAAAATCAACGTTTTTGACTGCAATTGGTCTCATCAATCCGCCCAGCAGCGGCCAGATATGGATCGGTGGTGAATTGGTCTTGGACGGTCCGGATGCGCAAACGGATGTGAGAGCCTTCCGACGAAAGCATATCGGTTTTGTTTTTCAGAAATCCAATTTGATCGATTTCTTGAACGCTCGCGAGAACGTGCAGATCGCGATGGAGCTGAACGGGCTATCGCATCGAGCGGCTGGTAAGCGAGCCCAAGAACTGCTGGATTCACTCGGGGTAGGGGACCGAGCTAACCACGAAGTCTCGATGCTATCCGGTGGACAGCAGCAGCGTGTTGCTGTCGCCCGGGCACTAGCGAATCATCCTAGCGTCTTACTGGCTGATGAACCGACCGCTGCGCTCGATAGCCATCGGGGTAGGCAAGTCATGGAACTCTTTCGCGATGTCGCCAGACAACATGGCGCTGGCGTCATCGTCGTTACCCACGACCATCGCACACTGGACGTATTCGACACCATCTACGAGATGGAAGATGGCGTCATACGAGTCTCAGAGCCCCAATCGAATCATTAACCCCTTTAGACTCTGTCCTTTCGTGAACGTTGGGATGAATCGGTGTTACGGTTTCGCACCACTACTGCTCTCTGGCGAATTCAATGTCTCTTTAGTTTCTATGGTTTGGCCCGCAGAATCTGTGGCTGGAATCTTCGAGGGCGTAGGCGATCGGAAGAACACGTTCTGTATCATCATCACCAGAAACAAGAGGCCAGCGATCCACATCCCTGGGCAGACTTTGCATCCTGAGCCGTCTATGTTACATGCCATGATTTTTTCCTTAATGGAGGTTTGACTGGAAAGAATATTGAGAAGTTAGGGCACTTCTATTTACGTCCTGAACCTCGTTTACCATTGCCTTTTTGCGACGGAGGAGCCATTTGGCGATCGTTCGAGTTTGCTTGGCCACCGCCTTGGTGCATACCTTTCTCACTTCCTTGCCCCATTCCCTGTCCTCGTTCGTTGTCCGAATTGAGGATACTGTTGTACTCCTGTGGACTTAGGAATTCGGGCGTGTATGTACCGCCTAGCCGCTTCAGTTCCATAGTAAACGCGCGAAGGTGCTGTCCGGACGCTCTTTGTAGATGCTCAAGAACCTTTGAAACGTCTTGTGGAGGATTCTGTGACAATAGTGTCTGAAGATCCTTGATATCCATTTCCTCGATCTTTGCACCAACCGTTGCAGCCGCAATCGGTGATTTGCTGCCTGCGGCGACAAACGAGTTATAGAGTGCTTGGAACTGCGGATCTGAAAAGCTCCCAACGGGTAGGTTTGCAGCTGCGACTGATGAATAGCGTGAAACAAGTTGTTCAACTGCTCGCATGTGTTGTGATTCGGCGTTCGCAATATTGTTGAAGATTTGCAAGCCAGAAGACTGAGTGAGCGTCACATAGACATCGTGCGCCAATTTCTCTTCTTCACGCATACGGACCAACTGACCAACTTGGGCTGGCGTTAGAGTGCCTCCGATGGAATTGTATCCTCGGGCACCCGACTGACGATTGCCTTGATTTTCGGAAGCTTGCGAACCCTTTCCATGCTGCTGTAAGGAATTGCCATTTCCTCTCCCATTGCCACGCCCATTACCTTGCGCACAAGCAAACTGAGGCGTCAAAGCGGACAGGAACGCGAAAACAATGATCAATCCCTTGGCTGTCGAAGCAGTACGTTGGGCTTCAACCGTGAACCTCTTGAATCGACACATTTTGGCACCATTCTTGTTGGAGGGTCATTACGAACTAACGTATTTGATCCTCCAGACGAAGAAAGGTTACAAACGAAGAACGAAGTCAGCCGGTTTCAGCAACGTAAGTGCAGCGTGGCACCCAAAGGGAAAGTGTGCGATCTTTCCACTCCAGCACTTTGGTTGCTTACAGATTCCATCTCTCCAAAAGCGCAGTCGAGTGCTTGAAGCTTGACGCCCGAATCTGCCGACTAATAAGTCTTATGTGGTCGACACCTATTTCTCGACAGCTCGATACCTTGCGGGCAATTTGAAATTACCACCGTTTGTATGCAATTGATCGGTTGGTTTTCCTTTGGGAGTCACAAGTGGCAACTCATGTTGAACCCAATCGACGATACTCCCTCGGTAGCTACGAACAGTCCAGCCAGCTTGTGCGAGCGCTTTGGAAAACTCGCCACATCTCCCGCCGATAGTGCAGTATGGAATCACCACCTTTCCTTTGTACTCAGTTATGTTCTTTTCAAATTCGGCTTTCGAAACAGCCGTTGGAATTACGGACACTGCCATCTCTCTATCCGACCTGACATCGACAAGTACGAATTGCTGCGGAGTCGCTTTCACTCCGGCAGACGCCGATTTTTCCAATTCATCTTGCCTTTCCGTCACGAGTTTCTTCAGTTCGTCTGTCTCGATAACACCGATCTTTTGTGTGTTGGCGGCGGATCGATTATCTTGCGAAAACAACGTTGTAGGGCTGATCATCATGGCGAACAGTACTATCCAAACACAGTGCGATTTGCAAACGGCAGACCAATGAGACGCCGTTGATTGGAATCTTGATTTTCCTGTTTGAAACTTCATGGAGGTATCCTTTGATTGATAGTGCACTTTCATCACAAAAACTCCTTCTTTAGCGATTTCGATTAAGCGACCCACAGTTCAGTGCTTTTCAGCAGCGTTGTATTCGCCCAGTTTTTCTTTGGCTGGCAGATGTTGGCTCAGTTCGAAGTGAGGTCTCTTATGCGAGTTCACATACGCCGCTATATCGAGTGCCTGTTGGTCGGTAAGGTTGGTATCATCCAGAGGCATTGCGACTTTCAACCATGCCGCCAAATTCTCCACCGACGACAATCCGGCTCCGTCGTTATAAGATCGCTCGCCCCAGACTGGAGGATTATCCTTGTCGCCTTGACCATCTTTCTGATGGCACTCCGCGCATCGCAAATGGTACAAGGATGCACCTCGATTGATGTCGGCTTGATCAGGCTTTACAGCGAGCAGCTTGATAGCTCCTGGGCCGACGGGCCGCTTGGCGTTCATCCGCAAAGCCTGGCCCTGCGAAAGCGAAGTGATATAAGCCGTCACGGCCACTGAAACTTCGCTGCCCAATGGTGGGCGAGTACCGTTGCAGCTACGCATAAAACAGTTCAGCACTCGGTCTTCGAGGGTGAGGACACGGTTTTCGCGTGGGGACCACGCTGGATAAGCAGTGGCCGTTCCCAAGAAGGTCCCAGCTTTTTCATGCCTGCCGTTGTCCAAGTGACAACTGGTACAGTTTAGGGCATTCCCAACGTACTCTTTTGACATTGGATGCGTCGTTGTGCTCTCAACAATCGCTTCACCAAGCTGTACAACTTCCGCAAGCTTGCCATCAATTTGATCTTTTGAGACGGACTCTTGAGCGATCGCAGTTAAACCAGCCATCAACAGGAGGGAAGCTGTGAATGTTGATTGAAAGAACTTCTGCTGTCGCGGCTTTTCAAATCGCTGAATAAACATCCCTGACTCATTCTAGGTTGTGGCGCGAATAACTAGCGGTCTGCCGACGCACGATCAGAGGCTCCAAACTTTTCTTCCCAACGCGATTTCAAGATTTGTTGAAGACGATCTTCAAAGGATGGTGGCATCGCGTAGGGTTGCCCTGCTCGGTAAAGCGAAATCGTCTGACGAATGTTGTCCACAACGACCTGACATGGGTTGCAGCCAGCGAGATGCTGCGAAAACTCTTCGCATATCTCCGTTAGCTCCGCGCCATCGACATAGTCGTTAAGGGCTTTCAGCAGTTCTTCACAGGTCATATTGGTTTTCCTCGCAAACGTTGCGTACGGACTTTGATCCGAGAATCGTGAATTGGTTACAAAAAAAATTAGGAATGTTTGTGGTCGGGAGTCATGGCTTGCGATAGGTCACCAAACTTTCGCGTCAAGCGTTCGCGAAGTGCTAATCGAGCTCGTAGCAATCGAACCTTAACTGTCGACTCTGTCAGTTCTAAGGCTTGTGCGGTTTCACGTACCGAGAGCCCTTCTACGTCGCGTAGAACGAAGACCAGCCGATATTTATCGTCGAGTTCTAAGAGGGCTTTCTCGAGCTCCGCTTGGACCTCTGCCTGGTGGACGATCTCATCCGCCGTCTGACTCCAAGGCGCGATGAACTCTGGGTGCGGTACATCACCGTAGCTGTCTTCAGATGTCATTTCCGACATCGAAATCATCTTCACCGTTCGCTTTTTTCGCAGAAGTTTCAGAGCATTGTTGGTTGCGATGCGCAGAACCCAAGTCGCAACGGATGACTCTTCTCGGAAGTCAGCTATATGCTCGATCAGTGCCAAGAATGTTTGCTGGGTCGCATCTTCTGCATCCTGTGCCTGCTGGAGAATGCGAAACGTCAAGCCATAGACTCGCGGTTGAAGCTGAGCGACGAGTTTCTGAAAAGCAGCAAAGTCACCTAATTTGGCTTGGTGCAGCAGTTCAGTCTCCGTGGGTTCGTCCAATAGTTGATTCTCCATTTTTGCCTTCCAATCAATCACAAGGAAATGTCAGCTCGACCTGCTTGAATCGAATTCCAGCTTTCGAACCAGAAAGATTGTAACCATTTCCCTTCTCGTGGCTCTACACCTTTGATCATTGCGAAATGATGCCCTCAACGAATCTGCGATCCAGGAAGACTACCGTGAAGAATCCACTGAAAATGAAGTCCTGGCCCCCCTATGTCGTTGGTGCCGCAATCGGGATTCTCAGTTGGTTCACTTTCCTGTCCGCCGGTAACGCGCTGGGAATCACAACGGCGTTTGAGACAACTGCAGCTATTTGCGAGCAGCAACTTCTACCGGACGCAGCCGAAGCCAATCCGCTATTCGCAAAGAAACCGCCGAAAATCGACTGGGGTTGGATGCTCGTGGTGGGTGTTTTTGCCGGCGCTTGGATAAGCTCCAAGCTCTCTGGAGACCGCCAGGCCGAGACAGTTCCAACGCTTTGGGCTGACCGATTTGGTTCTTCTGTAACAACGCGGTTTGTTGCAGCATTTGGGGGTGGATTGCTAATGATGCTTGGGGCCCGGCTGGCTGGGGGTTGCACAAGTGGTCATGGAATCAGCGGCTCACTTCAACTGGCTGTTTCTAGTTGGATGTTCGTCGCGGTTGCATTCTCCGTAGGTATTTTAACGGCCAACTTGTTTTTCAGAAGAAAGAGTCAGAGCCATGTTTGATCCTATTTGGAAACTCGCTCTGGGGCTGGTCTCAGGAATCGTCTTTGGATTTTTGCTCCAGAAGGGGCGAGTCGCTAAGTACGAAGTTATCGTTGGCCAGTTCATTGGTCGCGATTTTACAGTGGTCAAGATAATGGTCACCGCCGTGGTCGTTGGGGCCATTGGGATCTACGCGTTGTTGCCCTCCGGTGCTGTCTCGCTGCATATCAAGCCTGCTCTCTGGTCAGGCATTGCGATAGGTGGAACGCTCTTTGGAATCGGGATGACTGTACTTGGTTATTGCCCGGGGACCGGCGTGGTTGCTTGTGGCGAAGGTCGAAAGGATGCCTACGTTGGACTGATTGGCATGTTTGTAGGAGCCGCAGTTTATGTGTACTTCTACTCCAATTTCTCGGCCATCGCTGGAGCCTGGGGAGATGGCGGCAAACTGACCTTGCCTTCTTCAACTGGAACCTCGCCATGGTTATGGATCATCCCGCTCGCCGCAGTGGCTAGCATTCTGGCATGGGTTGGTCGAAGACGAGAGAAAGTGTTGAACTAGCTCGCGTTTTGATCCCTGCCGCTCTGATGACATCTTTTTGGTACCGCAAGACAATCTCTCGTCCAGTTAGTTGATGCTTTCTTGTAACTATTTTCGTTGTGATGGCTCTACCCTCACATAACGAAACAAGAATCTAATTGGAGAGCATCATGATCAAGCCAAACCTTGGCGGTATCGATCGAACCATTCGAATTCTCGCAGGAGCTGGTTTACTAGCCCTGGTATTTGTCGGGCCACAATCGCCTTGGGGATACCTTGGCCTAGTTCCACTGCTGACCGGTGTAATTGGGTTCTGCCCAGCCTATTGTCCTCTGGGTCTCAGTACCTGTCGCGTGCAAAAGAAATAGCTCACCCAAGACTTGCTCCGATACCGCTCCGGGCTGCTGCAATTGACCTGCACGCAAACCGATTCTTCCTTCGCAACACAATAATCATTCAGGAAACGTAACATGCTTCTGAAATATTTTTACGACAAGTCGCTCGCTCATGCCTCGTATATGGTTGGTTGCCAACGCACGGGCGAAGCGATTGTTATTGACCCTAGTCGCAGTATCGAGCAATACCTCGATGCTGCGACTGCTGAGGGATTGCGAATCACGGGTTCAGCAGAAACTCACATTCATGCTGACTTTGTTTCGGGATCGCGAGAACTAGCCGACCAAGTAGGTGCAAAGCTCTATCTTTCCGACGAAGGACCATCGGATTGGAAGTACCAATTCGCAGACAAGCACAGCTCGCAGTTGGTAAAAGACGGTGACGTTATTCGAGTAGGAAAAATCAAGCTGGAGGTAATGCATACACCTGGCCATACACCCGAGCACATCTCTTTGGTCCTGACAGACGAAGGTGGCGGCGCAAACGTACCGATGGGAATCTTCACAGGTGACTTTGTATTTGTCGGTTCGATTGGTCGACCTGATTTACTCGAGACTGCCGCAGGAGTCGTAGGGAGCGCCGAAAAGGGAGCTCGACAGCTATATCATTCAATCGAACGTTTCAAGAGCCTTGCCGATCACCTTCAGGTTTGGCCCGCTCATGGTGCTGGTAGCGCTTGTGGTAAGGGGCTTGGAGCGATTCCTTCATCCACGGTCGGCTATGAAAAGCTCTTCAATCCATCGTTGCAATACCATGATGAGCAAGAGTTTGTTGACTATATCCTCGCGGATCAGCCTGAGACTCCGTTCTACTTTGCAGTCATGAAACGGGTGAACAAAGTTGGCCCCGAGCTAATTCGAAATCTGCCTGAAGTTCGGGCTGTTCCTCCAGTAGACTTGGCTAAAACCACACGTGACCAACTGGTATTAGACGTTCGAAACTCGGCAAGCTTCGCGCAAGGCCACGTTTCTGGCTCGATCAACGTTCCTTCGAGTTCACTTGTGCAGTGGGCTGGCTTCTTCGTTGACTACAACAAGCCGCTTTACTTGCTGACCGACTCCGACTCCATCGCAGTCAACTTGCGAAGCCTTCGCTCGATTGGAATCGATAATGTTCAAGGTTACTTTGATCTCAAAGCCACCGACATAACAAAGAATTTTACCGAAACGTATCCTTCGGAATCGCCACAAGCTTTGGCGGCTCGCATCGAGGATGGATCGGTACGACTGCTCGACGTTCGCGCGGCAACGGAATTTAACGAGGGGCATATTGCGGGCGCTGAGCATCGATTCCTCGGGAAACTGCTGCGAGAACTGACCCAGATCGATAAGACCAAACCCGTGGTGGCTCAGTGTCTGGCTGGAGGAAGGTCCGCTATCGCAGCGAGCATACTTCAAAAAGCTGGGCTCAACGTCATCAACATGACAGGTGGGTATAACGCCTGGCGTTCCGCTGGCCTTCCTAACCATCTTGAACAGGTAACAACGGCGGGGGCGTAACTCTTTATTGGGTAGCCACCGTCGCCAGATCGCCAGACGGTGGAGGAAGCAAGTCGTGATTCTCCACCGCTTGGCAGCTTGGCAGCGGTGGCTACAAGATTTTTACTGTACTCTGCGATCTAATCAAGTTATTAAAGCACCATGGACCTCATCTTAGTTTTAACCGCAGTACTCGGAGCCTTTGTTGGCTTCTCGCTCGGTCTGACGGGTGGCGGTGGTGCTATATTCGCGGTGCCCATCCTGGTGTATGGATTGGGAGTGCCCACAAGAGAAGCGGTTGGGATCTCTCTATTGACAGTAGGTAGTACTGCGCTGGTCGGTTTCGTGCAACGAGCGCGACGCGGAATGGTTGAGTTTCCAACTGGTCTCCTGTTCGCTTTGGCTGGGATGTTCGGAGCCCCAATCGGAGCAAGGCTCGCCGACTATATCCCAGAACCGTTACTTCTAACGATCTTTGCGGGACTTATGTTCTTGATTGCAGTACGAATGTGGATCAAGGCAAATGAAAGATCCGCCAATCTGCCTATCATCGATAATGATAACGCTGGCCCCACTTGTCGAAGAGATCCCGAAGGCCGATTGCGGTTGACTTCACAATGCGCCTTGCTGCTTGGTGTTGTGGGGCTTAGCACTGGCGTCCTCACAGGAATGTTTGGCGTTGGCGGCGGCTTTATTATTGTCCCAGCACTGGTTTCGTTCGCTTGCATGGGAATGCAACGAGCCATCGGAACTTCCCTACTAATCATCACGCTGGTCAGCCTGTCTGGCACAACCAGTCACATCGTCGCTGGGAAAGAACTGTCACTACAGACAGCTGGCCTGTTTACGGCCGGCAGTCTAGTAGGGTTATTCATCGGTAGTTGGCTTGCACAGCGCATGGCAGGACCAACACTTCAGCGAGTGTTTGCAATCTCCATAGTACTGGTTGCATCGTATGTCATCCTTCGAAACCTCACACAGTAGCTTTACAAGCCCTTCTTGATTGAATTTTCTTTTGAGACACGATCCTAATATTTAAAATGCTCTCGATATGACCTCTTCATCGGCGACCAAAGACCATTACCAAATACTCCTTCTTGGCGGTGGTACGGCAGGCATTACAGTCGCGGCTCAGCTTCGACGTAAGCTTAAAGCCTACGATCTTGCGATTATCGAACCGTCGACCAAACACTACTACCAGCCTCTTTGGACTCTTGTCGGTGCTGGCGTCTTCCCGAAGGAACAGAGCGAACGGGAAGAATCAACTTTCATTCCCAAAGGGGCAGACTGGATTCAAGACTACGTGGCTGAGTTGAAACCTGAACAAAACGCCGTTGTAACTCGCAGCGGAAGGCGGATCACCTATGATTTTCTAGTGATCGCCCTCGGTATTCAAATCGATTGGAACAAGATTCGGGGCCTTCAAGAGGGTATTGGTAGGCAACAGATCTGCAGCAACTATTCCTACAAGCAAGTCGACTATACGTGGGAATGCGTAAGTAACTTCAAAGGTGGAACGGCATTCTTCACGATGTCAAACACGGCGGTTAAATGCGGCGGCGCACCCCAGAAGATCATGTATCTCGCCGACGATCACTTTCGCAAATCGGGGGTGCGAGACAAATCGAACATCATCTTCGCATCGGCACAGGGCTCATTGTTCGCGGTCGAGAAGTATCGCAAGACGCTCGAAAAGGTCGCAGCTCGTAAGGCGATCGATATTCGTCTCAAAAATAATTTGGTCGAGATAAGGCCGGATCAAAAGGAAGCTATCTTCGAGCATTTAGACACCAAGGATCGAGTGACAATTCCCTTCGACATGATTCACGTCACTCCACCCATGAGTGCGCCAGACATTATCAAATCGAGCACGCTTGCCAACTCAGCGGGTTGGGTGGATGTTGATAAATACACGTTGCAGCATCCTAAGTTTCCGAATGTATTTCCGATCGGTGACTGCAGTGGGCTGCCTACCTCGAAAACGGGGGCCGCCGTTCGTAAGCAAGCTCCCGTATTGGTTCAGAACTTGATCGCAGCGATTCAGGGCGAGCCACTCGAAGCAAAATACGATGGCTACACTTCATGCCCACTAGTGACCGGCTATGGTAAACTTGTCTTGGCTGAATTCGACTACGAAGGCAAACCCGCAGAAACGTTTCCGTTCGATCAGTCGAAGGAGCGTCTCTCGATGTACTTGCTCAAGGCTTACGCGCTTCCTCGATTGTACTGGCACGGTATGCTGCGTGGGCTCGGCTAAGGTCGGATACTATTACACAGACACTTATGGACAAATCGCAATTGAGCAGTGAGAAGACAGAGCTAGATCGATTCGCCCACTGGGAGAACGTCTACTCCAGCAAGCTGACAACGGAAGTAAGTTGGTTCGAAACTGAGCCGACCACCGCGCTTAGACTGCTCGAACACATGCTTCCACAGGGCGGGAGAATCATCGACGTCGGCGGTGGCGCTTCGTTTCTGGTAGATCGGCTTGTCTCGAAAGGTACCTGGGACATTACGGTACTCGACATCTCATCGACGGCAATTGAACACACCAAAAGGCGACTTGGCGACGCGGAATCCAATGTTTCTTGGATATGCGAGGACATTACTGAGACGAGGCAATTAAGGACATACGATGTCTGGCATGACAGAGCCGTCTTCCATTTTCTTACCAATCCAATTGATCGCCAAGCGTACCTAGACCGATTAAACGAGTCTCTCAGTAGCGGAGGCTACTTCATCGTTGCAACGTTTTCACCCGATGGTCCAGAAAAATGTAGCGGACTACCCGTCTGTCGCTACAGCCCTGAGGAACTTGAGGCCACTCTAGGATGCGAGTTTAGAATCGTCACTAGCAGCCAACATAACCATTTGACCCCATCGGGCAAAACACAGCGATTTACTTTGGCAGCGTTTCAAAAGGTATAGCACTGGTCGGGTGCGTTGTGGTTGCAATATCGGCTCTCAGAGTTATCGCCGCCGCTAGACGATGCGTGCAGGTGTCTGACTCAGTTTGCTTTACGTTTCGCAGTCACCACTCCGACGCCGAATTCCGCTGCGTCCAGAAAATTTCCTTCAGTCTTGTCGGGACCTTTTCCTCCAGTGGCGTAGACCGCAATGTAGGCGAAACGGATTTTGTTTCCCAATGCCGTGAATGCCGGTTCCGTCGTGCTGTCATAGACAGCCCAGGCATCTTTGCCGGTGGTGTATTCCTTAGTGAATAACTCCTGATCGTCGCCACCTCCGTCCACATTGTCAGCACCCAGATCGGTAATCGTCAGTTTCAGTGTGTCGTCACCGTTTCGACCGCGGTGAGCGAACGAGAACTCAAGCACGGCGTCACGTTCGATCCCCGTTGATTCCTTAAACAGAACTCCATCTTCGTGGGCGTTGAGTTCCACGAATTGGTTGCCGTCATACGCAGTAACTCCCTGAAAGCCTGTCGACCAGATTTCAAATGCCCGATCCGTAGTTTTCCACCCAGGAATGGAACTGACGAATGCAAACGAGCTCTTCGGGATTTCCGGTTTCTCAAAGCTGAGGTTGGGCAGTTCGTAGCCCCGTGAGAGCTTGAGTGATTCCCTGACGACTAAAGCGAGTTGGGGCTCAAGGTCAAGTTCTTGTTCCTCAAACTGCGATTTCAGTTCTTGATACGACGACTTCAGGTAATCGTACAAGGACGCATTGTCAGGCTCGTGCTTCTTCAGCCATGCATAATGGAACGTTGCAGAATACCAGTTCTTCTCCGTGGTGGCTGATGTTGCCTGCTCTTGATGCCACTCTGGCTCAAACCGGGCTTTCGCGGCACGGTAGGCTTTTTCATGTGGTGTGTTTCGGTACTCTCGGTCGACCAGCAGGACGTGATTGAACTCGCTGGTAACAAACCATCGGCCATCGGGCGAAACTTGCTTTGGATCGGCTGGCGGTTCCCATTTTGCGTTCGCCTCCGGCAAGCCGGTCGCAACGTCCCAGACGAGTTGTTCGCTCTGTGATTCGGAAAAGATCCGCTTGCCATCGTGGCTGAACGTCACGGTGCCGACAGAGTTCGTATGACCTGCAAGATGGGTCACTTCCTGATCGTGCCTTGCGGGCCACAGATGGATGTGATGGTCGCTGCAGGCTGCTGCAATTGTTTCGCTATCGGGAGCAAAGGCGACGCGAAGTACTTCGACGTTGTCTCGGCTGATCGTAACCAATTCCCGACCGCTTTTGATATCCCACAGCTTCAGCATTCGGTCCAAACTGACAGTTGCCAGCCGTGTACCATTCGGACTGAATGCGAGCCAACCAACGCCCGTCATGTGACCGTTGAGCGACGTTAACTCGCGCCCCGAGAGTGCATCCCACAACTTGATTGAGTGATCGTTGGAGGCTGACGCAAGAAGCGTTCCGTCCGGGCTAAAGGCAACGCAACCGACGATGTGTTGATGGCCGCTGAGAATCAGGATCTCCGTACCGGCTTTCGTATCCCACAGCCTCACGGTGCCATCGTTGCTCCCCGAGGCGATGCGGGAGCCGTCCGGGCTGAACGCAACGCACGAAACCGCTTCAGTGTGACCGTTGATTGTGAGCTGTTCTTGGCCTGTCTCCACATCCCATACTTTTATGGACTTGTCGGAACTTCCCGACACGAGCCGCGTGCCATCGGGACTGAAAGCGACGCTACGAACTTCATCAGCATGCCCGGTGACGACCCTCGTTTCCTGACCGGTCCCAGTATCCCAAATGCGAATCGTTTTATCGGCGCTTCCCGAGGCCAGGCGTGTGCCGTCAGGATTGAAGACGACGCTGCGAACCCAATGCTCATGACCTTTGAGCGTCAAGACTTCTTGGCCCGTGACAAAATCCCACAGCTTGATGGTCTTATCAAAGCTTGCTGATGCGAGCCGGTTGCCTCGGGGATTGAATGCCAAGCTGTCGATAAACAGCGTGTGTCCGCGGAGCGTTTGGGCCGGATCAAAAGATCGCGCATCCCATCGTTTTACCGTGAAATCATGGCCCGCGGATGCCAGTGATGATCCGTCGGGGCTGAAGGCGACACTCATGGCTCGCTGCGAATGACCGGTGAAGGTCGCGATTCCTTGGCCCGATCCCGCGTCCCATAGCTTGACCAGTTTGTCGTCGCCGCAGGTCGCCAGTCGCGTGCCGTCGGGACTGAACTGCAAGTTGTGAATCCAAGTTGAGTGAGCAACAAACTTGTTGATTTCGCGTCCAGAATTGGCATCCCACAGAATTATGTTGTCGTTGCTTCCCGCTGCGATCCGAGTGCCGTCGGGACTGAAGGCGATACCCATTGAAAATCCACGTGGTTCCAGCATGCGAATCTGTTCGACGGATTGCGGATCGCTCACGTTCCACAAGATGATCTTGTTGTCGCGGGCGGTGGAGACAAGCCGTCCGCCGTCGGGACTGAAGGCGATACCCATGAGTTCACCGCTGTGTTCCCGAATCCAACTGATCTTCCCCGATTGGAGATCCCAAAGCCTGATCTGATGATCCTCGCTCCCGGACGCAAGAACCTGACCGTCAGGCCGGAAGACGACGCTTCGGACAGGCGTCGCATGCTCACGAATCATCTGAAGTTCCTGACCTGTCCGAGTGTCCCATAGTCTGATCGTGCTGTCGTCGCTGCCGGAGGCGAGCTTCGATCCGTCGGGGCTGTATGCGACTGTGACCACGGCGTCGGTGTGTCCAGTCAAGGTAGCGACCTCTTCACCCGTTTGTGCGTTCCAGATTCTGATGGTTTTGTCAGTACTTGCGGATGCGATCCGCGTGCCATCGGGACTGAAGACCACACAGTTCACGTGGTTCAGATGGCCGTAGCAGGTCATGTCGCTGCCCTGAAAACGTCGATTGCAGAAATTCCATTCGATGTTGTCGCGGTACTCGAGCGAAATCTCCTGTAGCACCTTACGAGCGTCGCCGGCCCGGTTGGTTTCCCATCTGGCATTGGCGAGTTGAAAGTTGGCCGCCGCTTCGGCATGACGAGAACGTTGCGATTCTGCAGTCGCGCGACTTTCCGCCTCAACCGCGTTGGCGCGTTCTCGTTTCGCTTCATCGGTTTTGTTTTCAGCGACGATCCGTTGGTTGTTCGCATCGTCCGCATTCTTAGTTGCGCGAAGTAACCCGTAAGTTGTTCCGGCAATACCAGCCAGCAACGCCACACCAATCGCAAACATGGCAGCAACCAGTCCACGATTTCGTCGCGTGAACTTCTGAAGCTGATACCATGTCGACGGTGGTCGTGCCATCACCGTCTCGCCCGTTAAGTAGTTGGTCAAGTCCTGGCCAAGATCATTCGCCGTTTGATATCGGCGAACGCGATCTTTCTCCAAAGCCTTCATCACGACCCAGTCAAGTTCGCCTCGCAGAAGTTGATGAAGTCGGGTGGGATGCAACCTTCGCACTTCGCTGACTGCTGAATTCACTTCGCCCGATGACGAACTCAAGCGGTGGCTAGGGCGAGGCGGGTCTTCCTCTCGGATAAGTTCGAGAATCTTCAACAGCGCGTTTCGCCCCAGGGTTTCTTTATCCAGTGGAGTAGAACCCGTCAGCAACTCGTACAGAATAACGCCGAGTGAATAGACGTCCGTTCGAGTGTCAATATCCTGCGCATCCACTCCCTTCAGCTCAGCCTGCTCAGGCGACATGTATTGAACCGTACCGACGATCTTGCCAAACTCCGTCTGCATGGTCATGTCGGTCAACAGCCTGTCCTGTTCGACGGCTTTCGCCAAGCCGAAGTCGATGACCTTCGGAACGGCTTCTCCGTCAATGACCGTAACCAGAACATTTGAGGGCTTCAGATCGCGATGAATAATTCCCTTCTGATGAGCGTGCTGAACGGCTTTGCAAACTTGGACGAACAGCTTCAGTCGCTCGTCGACACTCAGCTTGTTGTCGTCGCAGTATTGAGTGATCGAAATTCCATCGACCAATTCCATCACGAAGTAGGGACGACGGTCGTCCGTCGTACCGGCATCAAACACACGCGCGATGTTGGGATGATCCATCATTGCCAGAGCTTGTTTCTCGGCATCAAACCGAGCGATCACATCTTTTGAGATCAACTCCGCTTTGATCAGCTTCAGGGCCACCCTACGCTTAACCGGCTGGTCCTGTTCGGCCAACCAGACGACGCCCATCCCGCCCTGGCCGATTTGTTTAATCAGGCGAAAGTTGGCTAGGACCGGCGGCACATTGACTGGAAGCGAAATTGTCCCTTGATCCCCTGAGAACATCGTTGTTGCATCGCGAGCAAACACGCTGGCGATAACCTGTTCCTGTTGCGGGAATCGCTGGAGGTATTCCTTTTGCTGAGGTACATCACCTTGTTTTGTGCGATGTTCCACTTCCATCGCCAACAGTTCTGCGAGCAGTCCTTCGCGAGCTGCATCTGGAGCCTCTACCAGGAATGTCTCGATGCGCGGAGCGTCACCCTTGACCAACGCCTGATCGAAACGGTCACAAAGCGCGTCGATTTCCGAAAGTTGCTGATCCGTCAGTGCGAGGTAGGCCGGATTCCGAATTGAAGGGTCGTGCATGGGACAAAAAATCGTTCGGTAAAAAAGCTTGAGTACTCACAATCCTTAAATGGTCAAACAATGGACCACTCCGACAAGGCTACGGCAATAGAAGAAAGAAATGTGTGGGCAGAAAAGTTAGGGGGCAGTCTAGCACATTTTTGCCATCCATTTTTTCGACCTCCCGATCGGTTTGAATATCATGCCTCCCGACTTGTTGTCAGAAAAGAACAAATTTTTGTCGGCAAGGCTGTCGGGCTTTAGGCGAGTTTGAACATCAGAGTGGTGAGGCCGGTTCATTTGTACGGCCCACAACCAGCCACATTCGGCACAGCAAGTCTCATTCTCAGGAGAACACAATGTTCAAGACAGTTACTGCGGCGATCTTCGCAATCACTCTCGCTATCTCGCTAAATGCGTCAGCCCAACAACCAGATCTATCCGGCAAGCACCACATCCGAGCAAGTGGCAAGACCGACGGGAAGGGCGCATATCTACACGTTTGGACCCATGGTCAGGTCGTCGCGGATTCTGATTACAAGGAAACCACGTTCGAGATTATCAAGGTGGGTGACGATACTCGCAAGGGAAAGGAAGCTGGGTTGTACCATCTTAAGCAGCATGATGGTCATTACCTATGCGTTAAAGATGGAAAGATCTTCGGCGACAAGAAAGCGCCGTCGAAAGACGCGCAGAGATGGATTGTGTGGGATAACGGTGGGGGGTATTCAATCCTTTTTTACGATGACGATCAAAAAGGAGCCAATGCTGTAAGTTTCGTCTCCAAAGACAGTGGTGCTACGGTCGAAAAACCGAATGCGGATGGGCGTTACGCTATCGCGCTAACAAGGAACAACGCAGGCGGCCGGGGAATGCAACATCAACTATGGGAAGTAACGAAGGAATAGAAAGCGGAATTGGATGCTTCGGTTCTAGCTTTTAGTTAGCAGTCTTTAGGTCAACGGTAGATCACGCGTCGCAGCACCGGTTGCGACGCGGATTGCGTTAACCGGACATCATGGGGTCTTACATTCGCTTATTGCATCACTCCTGGCCATGCAGTCCCGCCTCGACCCAGATACGACGGATTCTTTCCAGTTTTCGTTCGATGGTTCGCTCCGTACATTTCAGTTCGGCTGCAACTTCGCAGTTGGTGGCCCCCTGAAATTTGAGCAACACGATTTTCTTCATCGTTTCATCCGGGATCGCATCAAACAGGGCAGCACAACTTTCCGAGACTTCAGCCAGCATATCGGGCGACTGCTGGTTGCCATCTGAAAGCTGGCAAATCCAGCCGCTAACTGATTCGCTGTCGATGTGCAATGACTTCAGTCTCGGTTGAACATCAACGAAACATGGACATCCATTTTCGGTCGGGTGTCAGCTCATCTTCGCTATCCTAGCGCTAACCTGCCCCAGCAAACAACTGCGTACCATTTCCCCTCGCTCCAAAACTGAAAGCGATTTCAGAAAATATGCCGACACCCTGTCGGGCCTTTGCTCCGGTTGAACATCGGAGTCATAGCGATGGAGCTCGCTATGTTTGCGAGATTTCGTGCGGACGATTGATACTCGCCAGCAAAGCAAGCCCGTTTTCTCAAACAACTACTGCTCTTCAAAGATCGGAAAAGAACTATGAGCAAGATTGTCGTTACGGCAGCGTTTGCACTCTCTGCGGCGTTTGCCTCGTTATCGCCGTCCTACCTGCTAGCCCAAGTAGAGACACCGCGTTTGGCGGCGAATCAGACAAAATCGACGTATAAGGAAGGTGACGCGAAGATAACAATCTCTGTCACCAACAAAACCGGGCAAGCTCTTGACGTTTATTGGGTTGACTACGAGGGAAAGGAAGCGCAACCCGCTGGACCCTCTGGCGTAGTCCCAGCCGGTGCAGAAAAATTCGTGATGGGGACAACCTATCCCGGAAACCTCTACCGCTTCAAGATAAAGGGAAAGCTACTCCAGGAATGGGTCATTCAAAATGAGCAACCTCACTTGACGATCCAGCAAGCCATGGATGCCGCTCAGGTAAATCAGACAAAATCGACGTATAAGGAAGGTGACGCGAAGGTAACAATATCCGTCACCAACAAAACCGGGCAGGCTCTTGACGTTTATTGGGTTGACTACGAGGGAAAGGAAGCGCAACCCGCTGGACCCTCTGGCGTAGTCCCAGCCGGTGCAGAAAAATTCGTGATGGGGTCAACCTATCCCGGAAACCTTTACCGATTCAAAATGCAAGGAAAGCTACTCCAGGAATGGGTCATTAAAAGTGAGCAACCTCATTTGACGATTCAGCAAGCCATGGATGGTGGGGCGTCGCCGAAACTGGCGAACGAGCTAACCGTTCCTATCTATGCTCAACAGACCGGTATGTGGTGCTGGGCGACGAGTGGCGAAATGATTATGGAGCATCTCGGTTTTCCGATCGTTCAGTGCAAGCAGGCAAATGACTATTACCCAACGGCATCTGGCAAAGATTACGAGGCCTTTGTGGCAGCCAAAATCGATTGCTGCACTGTACTAAGCAAAGCAGAAAGTGCAGACAAAGTTGATGAAAGAATCGTACTCGGCGGCTGGCCTCAATGGGAAAAATACGGCTTCACGTTCTCTAAAAAAATTACGAAAGAATACAACGGAGTTGGAACAGATGTACCCCTAACTTTTGAGGAGATTAAGGGGCAGATCGATAACAATCGTCCCGTTGGCTTCGCATGGGGCTGGACCGATGGCGGTGGGCACTACATGGTACTCACAGGCTACAAAACTGCCCTTGGCAAGCAATGGGTCAAAATCCACGATCCGGGGCCAGTGGACAAAGATAAGAAAAATAGTCCCGAGCTACATACAAGTTGGAAAGAATATAGCTATTGGTGCAAGTCAGAGAGGCATGTGCACTGGAGGGACGACTACGACATCAAGAAAAAGGACTAGTGTCTTCCCTTTGTTGCTCAGAAAACCACCTCAAAAAAATCGACGAAAGTATTTAGCCATGAAAAGATTTATTGCGTTTCTCGGCTTCCTGGTAGGAGTCTTGGGAATGACTGTTAATGCAGATGCCCAGCAAGTTGAAGCGAATAAACTATTCGCTGAAATCCAAACCTCGTACGAGGCGATAGGAACTGACTTTGGATTCAATTCAGAAGCGGAGCTACGAGCCAGCAAGCTTGCGAGTCCGATTTCGGTCTACATGTGTGGGTTGGACGACATTGCGAAGTTCAAGAACGGAGACGACCCTCACAAGTTACTAAAGAATGTCAAGGAAGTGATTTTTCCAATCTACTCGGGAGGACGATATCAATACGCATTCACCATGGTCCAAAAGAACGGAGCCTGGGACCTAGGAACACTCGGAGGAGGAGAGGCGAAGATGTCGGATTCCTCTCGTACAAAAAACTCGAATGCGAACGGACGAACCATCAAAGACTATATGTGCGTCCACGTACCTGCAATGCAGCAATTGTTCGTGGGTTACGATCAGCAAGGCAAACTGTTCTTGATCCCTTGCCATAAAAACGACATTTTCGAGATGGAAGTGGATGTAGCAATTCCAGCTGAGAGAGCGGTAATGGTAATGCAACCGCATGTCGAAAAATTCAGAAGTCTGCTTATTGGACCAAGCACTGAGAAGGTAGCCTCTTCAAAAATTGAGATAATTTCAGGCAATGGTCAAACTTATGGTGGCGGCGGGCTACCCGAAGCGATGGTGATCAAAATCAAAGACAACACAGGGCAGTACGTAACCGATTTGAAAGCCGCAGGCTTAAAAATTGAAGTCTCGTCCAACAATCCCAAAGGGAAGTATGACCTGGAATTCAGCAATTCCTCAAGGGATGACAAAACGACTTTTGAAGGCTTCTACTATGTCCCTTCGAACTCTGGAATGCCTGCTTACAAACTGAAAGTTACCGTCCAAGTGAAAAAAGCTGGCGCGATTGTAGGAACCACTTCCTTTGAGCAAAACATTCAATAACGCGATCCCAGTAGTGAAGGCCTTTCACCATTCAGGGGCACCGTTCAGGGGCAAGGAGGAAATCCAATTTTCCTCCTGCCCCATTTTCATTTATTACTTGTCCTGGCAATTTACTCAGCCCAAGCTGGATCCCGATGCATACTGGTAGCCCAGCAGTGCCGCCGCGACACGCACTAGTCTTTCCGTCAGCTACGATTCGTTCCAGCATCCGCGGCATAGATATGACTCTCTGATCAAAATCGCAAAAAATCCGTCATTGGCCTGTCGGACTTCTGGCTCGGTTGAACATTCCTGTGATGAAGCCCAATACGTCGTCATGAACAATTGGGAGCGAACGATCCCACCCCACAAACTCAACCCGAAGTAGAACTTTATGTTTCGAAAAGCAATCACTGCCATACTCGCACCTTCGGCCGTTTTGGCGATAAGTGCATTCGCTCAATCAAGCTGGGGCCAACAGACAGGGCTGACGAACCCCGGCTTTGAGGAACCCCGGGTGAAGAAGGCGAGTTTCGAACTCGTCGAAACCATGCCTGGATGGAAGACCACCGACACTCGCTTCGAAATCTGGAGTTCGGGGTTTCTGGACGTTGCAGCGCACGACGGCACTCAGTTCGTGGAACTCAATGCGTACATCGATGGGACTCTTTTTCAGGATTCAACAGGGATTCAGCGAGGCTCCGTGCTCGAGTTCACGTTCGCTCATCGTGGCCGCAACGGCGATGACGCCATGAAGCTGACCATCACCGACCTGGGTGCTGACAACGCTCTGGGTGGAGGCAATGACGCTGTTCTCTTTACCAAGCAATACACCACAGGGAAGGACGCCTGGGCGGTCTACAACAGCACCACCGAACAGAAAATCAAGGCGTTGGGGAATACCGTTCGGTTCGCTTACGGGGCGGTCTCTGCGGCGGGTGGAAACCTGGGACAAGGAAATTTGCTTGATGCAGCGGACTTTGGCGTCGGGGTGGTTAGCGAAGCACCTCCGGAAAATGCGATGAAACTGGACATCGTCGACGGCGGCGCATTCACTTTCGGATACCGCACAACAGCTATGCCGGGTTTCAATGAGTTCCCGAATACAGACTCTCCGCATCCCGGTATCATGAGACGCAACATCAAAGATGGGGATTATTTTTCGTTTGCACAAAACACTCGCGACACTGAATTGAAAGCTCAGGAGACGAGCCTAGTTCACTATCCCGCCAAATCCGAAGGCAGCGGGGTATTGTCCCCTGGAATCAATCCGGGCGATATCGCGATAGCTCGCTTTACGGCAATGGATGACGGTGAATACCACTTCAAAATCAGTGCGCAACTCATTGAAGAGGACCCCACCGGTGCAGGAGTCACGATCTATGTCGATGGTCAAGTTGCGACCGAAACGCAACTTAAAGAGCATCTCGTCCCCTGGACTACTAGTTCTATTGTGAAACTCAAAAAAGGCCAAACCGTTGACATTGCTGTGGATAGTGGCTTGGACAAGAACTGGGAAAAGGACCATGTTTTGATAACCGCAAAGGCCTGGACCAACAAGCACGACAAATAACACAGACCTCGCCTTGGTACACAGATTGGGCCGAGCGGAGAAACAAAGGTGTCAGGAGCAATCTTGACACCTTTCGTGCTTCTGCGGCAAACCCGAATTCCCACGTACCATTCCCCCGCCTCGCTTCTGCCGCGTCTAGCATCTCAGTTTTTAGTTGAAATCGCAGAAATATACTTGGCAGCCTGTCGGACTTCACTCTCGGTTGAACATCCAGGTTGTGGGGCCGGATCGGTTCAGTCGTCCCGCAACAAGCCACTTCGGGCAGCCTTTTAACCAACTCGAACCGCCGGAGAATAGAATGATCAGAACACTGAATCTTGCTACTGTCTTTGCTCTCACTGCTATGTTCGCCGTGAACGCGTCTGCCCAAAACATAGTTGGCCCAGGTCAGCCTCACAACGATCTCAACAAAAAAGTTGTTCAATTCTGTTTGTCGAATGAGGGCAAGACAATAGACCGTGGAGAATGCTGGGATGTAGCGGCTGCAGCGCTCAAGTATGCAGACGCAAAACATGCGGTCGATTTTGATTTTGGTCAGAAATACGATTGGCGCAGTCAGCAAATTTTGCCTGGAGATATCATTCAGTTTGGGGTATCAAAGTTAGAAAGCTCCGGGCAAATTACGCAGCACACGGCTGTTGTCCTGGAAAATCAAGGCAACAAAAAACTGAGAGTCGCTCATCAGAATGTTGGAGGGAAAAGATTCATCGTCTTCGAAGTAATGGATTTTAATACTGCTACAGGGCAGATTGACTTTTCCCACCCTGTCCTCCCGCAGGGTGCTTCACCAAGGCCCGCCGCGACGACAACAACGCCGACTACACCAGCGATGCAGCCAAAGAAGCAGGATGCGGCCAAGGCTGGTTTTCCCGAGGGTTACTTCCAATTGACGACAAAATCTGGAGAAAATCAGAAGCTCGTTCTTGAGTCAGCACCTCTCATCCTGCAACCAAATGGCAACTTTACGGGGATGTGGTGGAAGGCGACGCCGATAGAAAATATGGCCGGCTATTTCTATCTGACATCACAATTCCTTGCCGAGAAAAACCAGGTCCTCGAATCAAGTGATGGCAACAATTCGGCAGTCATGGTGCTCAACGAAAAGTACAGCGGAACGATGTGGAAAGCCGTTCCAGCCGGCGATGGATATTTCCACCTGACTACCCTGCCCATGGAGTCGCAAAATAAAGTCCTGAATGGCAACGTCGGCAAAGACGCTGGGGCTAGCGCGGTCTTCCAAGGCACGCCTTATATGGTGGATAAGAACTCTGCCGGGCCGGGCGCCCTGTGGAAGTTTATTCCGCGTCCGCGTGAGTGAGAGAAGTGAGTGATCGAAACCGCATTTTCTTGGAGTGAAGAATCCGAGAATGAACGGAATCTAAATGGCTAGGCTAAATCGTTTAGCAGCGCGGGCATCGCTCCGCGCTTGATAGGGGCGGTTAGGTTTAGCTAGATGCGGACGGTCCTTGGGATATCGCTACCCCCAGGCACGGCTAAACGCCTTAATCGCTAACCCGACATCACTGGGTCTTACGTTCGCTTGTTGCATCACTCCTGGCCATGCAGTCCAGC
>CAUJKA010000488.1 GCA_963204965.1 Planctomycetota bacterium
CAGGGCGGCAGCGGTCCGAATTTGCTATTCGGCGATCTCGGACGAGATACGCTCAAGGGGCGTGATGCTGCTGACACGATAAGCGGCGGTTTAGACGACGACTTCATTTGGGGCTACGGTGGCAAAGACACTCTGCACGGAGATGACGGAGCTGATGAGATTCGCGGCGGCAACGACGCCGATGTCATCGAAGGAGGATTGGGCAATGACAAAATTTGGGGTGAGGAAGGCGACGATACGATCAATGCCGGCGCAAGTAATGACACCGTTTGGGGCGGCAATGGAAATGATCTGATTCGTGGTGGGTTGGGCTCGGATGATCTGTATGGCGAAGGTGGCAATGACACGATCTATGCGGCCGATTCAGAGCAAGGGACTCGGATCGACGTACTTCACTTGATCGTCGGTGGAGATGGCAGCGACGTGATTTATGGAGATCTTGGAGCTGATCAGATCTTTGGCGATAACCAAGACGGCTCTGGAACTGGCAACGATACCATCAACGCGCTTGATGGTAACAACACAATCACCGCCGGTCCTGGGAATGACTATGTAACTGCTGGAAAGGGCGTCGACATTGTCTGGTTAGGTGCTGGCAACGACAATGCTTCGACCGGCGATGGCGCGGATGACGTGCACGGTGAGGCTGGAAACGACATGATCGTTACTGGCGCGGGGAACGATCGCATCTGGGGTGACGCTGATGACGACAAGATCTATGCAGGTATTGGCAGCGATGAGATTTACGGTGGATCTGGTAACGATCTCATTCAAGCGGGCGAAATCACTGAGGCCAATGCGGCGAGCGGCCAGTTTGCCTCGACGCACATCATCGACGCTGGTGATGGTGAAAACGTCGTCTATGGCGATCTGGGCAATGACTCTGTGACTACAGGCAGTGGTCGCGATACGATCTATACCTTTGCTGGTAACGATGTCATTCGATCGGGTGCTGGCGACGACTACGTCGAAGCCGGAGGAGGCTCGGACTTTGTCGTAGCGGGGCTTGGCAGCGACACGATTATCGCTGGAGTAGATAAAAATGGATCAGGTGCCGCTTCTGATCGCAATACTGTGTACGGCGATGACGAGACCGACGATAGCGTTGCGGCTGGTGCCTTCGCAGGAAGTGCAAACGCGGACACTATCTATGGCGATGTCGGCGACGATACGATCTGGTCGAATACCGGCAATGATGTGGTCTATGGCTTGGGCGGCAATAATATAATCTACGCGGGCTGGGGCGCTGACACGGTCTACACTGGTTCAATCAACGGTGCAATTGGCGTAGCTTCAGATACCAATCAAATTTGGTCAGATCCTGATCAAGCCACCAGCGCACCGAACGGATCGCTCGCTAAGGATCATGGCGACACTGTCTTTGGTAGCCAGGGTGTCGATGTCATTTGGACCGGACCGGGCAATGATACAGTCACAACCTATTCCGGCAACGACAATGTGCGCTCGGGTGAAGGCGACGACAGAATCGATGCTGGCGACGGTGACAACACCATCGATAGCAGTGATGGCGACGACTTAGTCACTACCGGTTCAGGCACGGACTATATTTTGTCGGGTGCTGGCAATGATCAAGTGAGTTCTGGTTCTGGACATGACGAGATTTACGTCGGTGCAGGCAATGATATTGTCGATGCCGGAGAAGGTGACGACTTCGTCGAGGCTGGAGACGGTGATGATCAAGTAATTGGTGGCGCAGGTCGCGATATCATCTGGGGTGGCACTGCGATTATCACAGCAGCTGCGTTTCGTCGCGATGACGAAGATTTCTTCCTGCGAGCGACAAACTTTCCGGGAGCTCAGTGGTCCGTTGAATTGGGAATGGTCCGCAACGTGCCTCGCTCATTCGGTGGACTTGCTGTTGCAGGCACAGCTGCTGACGGAAGCGATCGTTTGCGAGGGAACGAGGACAACGACTGGATTTGGGGTGGGGGCCAAGCTGACGATATCGACGGCGGCGCAGGCGATGACTACTTAGACGGCGGGGATGGTCAGGATCAGTTGGGCGGCGGCGCAGGTCGCGACACGATGCGAGGCGGTAGCCAGGATGACTCGCTGAGCGGCGGGGATGGCATCGACCAACTCTTCGGCGATGGAGGTACCGACAATCTCTTTGGCGACGGAGGTGAGTTCAATACGACGACTGGCCAGTTTGACCTTGCCAACCAGCGGTTGTTCGGCGGCGATGGCATCGACTATTTGTACTCGTTTTCTTACTCGATCACCAACGCTGCAGTCGAACTAGAAAGCCTACTGCAAGGTGACGAACTGCATGGTGGTTCCGGAAACGACATGCTATTCGGTAGCATACGCAAGAACACCATCTACGGTGATGACGGCGATGAAACGATTTATGGCGACGCATTAGCCGGGCCTGGTTATGCGGCTTGGTCTCAACAACAACTCATCGGCGGCAGCGACATTCTAGTCGGCGGTAGTGGTTTTGATCGACTGTACGGTGGTGGCGGCCACGATTCACTGTACGGAGGATTCGACTCTGACTTGCTTGAAGGACAAAATGGAGTCGACCGACTTTATGGCGGTCCCGGAATCGACAAGCTGATCTTTGATGTTAGCCCGACGTACGATCCAATCCCAGCTAATCAAGTTGAAACGTTTGACGGGCACGGACCTTATGCTCCAGCTCTCACGCAAAGCAGCTCTGATCTTTACGCTGACGATGACAATGCAACCGATATTCTGATCGTCGCTGGGACCGACGCTGGAGACACGATTCGACTAGGCCAAGTCGAAATTCCAGTTAATGGAAGTTCAAGGCTAACGACAAAGCTTGCCGTGCAAATTGGCAATGATAGTTCGCAACGCATTTATACGGCGACATGGAGATCCTTCGACGATCCACAAGACGACAATGGCGTGCCGTTAATTGAGCAGTTCCAAATCACCGGCTTGGGCGGAAACGACCGAATCGATTTCATTAGAGGTCAAGAGACGTTCGTAGGCGTTAATGCTACTCTGGATCAAGTCCAGCCGCTGGATGTTTCCGATCTGACGGTTCGCGGTGAAGATTGGGTTACGGTGATCAACGGTGGCGATGGCGACGACACGATACTAGGTTCCAACGCGCGAGATCGCATCGATGGCGGACGAGGAGACGACGTCATCTATGGCTTTGCGGGTGACGACCAACTTTGGGGTGATGGTGGAGCCGAGCAAGGCGAGCCCAACGACCATGATCGATTGTTTGCGGGAAGTGGCAACGATGACCTGATCGGTGGGCAGGGTACAAATCAGCTCTACGCCTGGAGCTTTGATCCCGATGGTGGCTTAGGGCAACTACAGTTCTCCCACCTACAAAGCTCAACAGCTCAAACGCAAGTTCATAAGCTTGTCGGCAACTATAAGCTACCGGTCGATGGACGCCTCGCCTACGATGCAGTCTTCACATTGACGCTTGGTGTTAATGCTCCTGTGCCGGTTCGAGTCGCCGCGGATAGCTCCAACAACAATCGAGCGGACCTGCTAAGCGATGTAATCGCGGTGGTTACTTCGGCTGGCCTCGGTGGTCAAGTTACGGTAACTCTTGAAGACAATCGCTTAGTACTCACAAGCGGATCGCAAAAGCTAACAGTTCGTCGCAACGAGGACTTCGGTGTTTATGTTGATGCCGCCGGAGTTCTGTACACCGATAGTGGCGATCACATCGGCGGCTTGGACGCCAACGGAAACGCTATTCCCGATGGTATTCTGGATGAAGATCAGAATATAAGTGGTCCCAAGCGGTCAGCAAGAATTGTTCAAGACACTGGTCTCAATCGTGTCATGGGTGGGCCTCGTGGCGATCAGCTTTTTGGTGGAACTGGACTGGACTTCCTGTATGGCAATGGCGAAGTCGGAAGCACGGATCAGATCTATGATCGCAGCGGGAAGAGCTTTGAGGATTTGGATTCCGGTTTAGCAGGTGACGAATGGAAGAACTACGCTAAGTCGACCAACAAAGTCTGGTACTACGGCGGGAGTAACCTGGACGATGTGATCACCGTTGACTACGTGACTGAGCCGGGGTTGTTGCAGCAGCGGCATTTGATCACTCGACTTTCGAACAACGGAGGTAACTTCACTTTTGATGCTCGATTACATTTGGATTTTTCAGCTCGCGATGCATCGGGTAAGTTGATTTGGAATCCTGATGATAGTTGGTACGGTGTCGCGCTCGTTGGAAGTCGCACTTTAGATCCAAGCCAAACGCCTGATCAGCCGGTACAATTCTCACTTTCCATCGACGGCAATTCCGCCAAGGAAATGTCGATAGATTTCGCAAGTGTGTCACCTACGCAAGAGGCTTGGCTTGAAGCGATTCAAAATGCCCTCAAGGATGTTGGACTGGGCGATAAATTGCTTGCACGACTTAGCGAAGGCAAGCTCGCACTGACGCGTGTGGACGGTGATACTCAGGTTGGAGGATCATTGCAGATCTTCACTACCAATGCGGCCGCTCGAAGCGTTCTGGGATTCTCTGATGAACAAAGATCCAAGGTGGGCTTTGTTGGATCGCGCGCATTGGCTGGTTTGTTGCCTCCTGAAGGAGATTTTCAAGCCATCATTGTTGACGCTCTGGGCGGCAATGACACGGTCAACGTTGGCCCCACTGTCACAAAATCCGTATGGACTGATGGCGGCGCCGGTAACGATCGAATTCTTTACGCGTCTGGCTCGGCGATACTGATCGATAACGCAGAGAGTTTGGCTCGCAACGATTCTCCAGAATCGGCCTTTGATCTCGATGGAAGTTTCCCCAACGGTGACCCTGGCATCGAACACAATTGGCGGAAGCCGCAGTCGATTATTGGCATGACGCTGGATAATCCTGAGGATCATGACTGGTACTCGTTCAAAATTGTTGATGCATCGCAGCTTCCAGTTGCCGGAGATTACTTGCGCATCACTTCACTCGCCGTTACAGATCAGATTCAACTCAAGCTCTATGGATTGAATTCCACTGGGCAAAGGCAGTTGTTAGCAACATCGAATTCGAGCACTGGACTTCTGCGTTGGTCTGACTCTACTCAACCCATTGCACTCAACCAAGATTACTGGTTGGAAGTAGTTAGCAACAAGATTCCTACAAAGTATCAAATCGATATTCTCACGAGAGATTGGGCCGAGCCGAATGGAAGCAAGAACACAGCGCTAGACTTAACCGTCGGCTCAATGCAGTTGCAGAAGTATGCAGCGGTGAGCGGGCTATCACTGAACACGGCGACTGACGAAGATTGGTTCCAATTCGAGATCGAAGAAGACATTGCTTTCGACGATATTAGCCAGTCGATCGCTGTAATGCTTCGTTCGGGAGAGAGCGTCAAAGTAAGCATTCTCCAGAATACTGATCTTCGCACTACGGTGATCTCAAGCGATAGCCGTTTGTCCGATATCTCGCTCGCAGGTTTGAGCAAAGGCAGGTACTACCTTCGAGTTCAGTTTAACAATCCCGCAATTAGCACATACGCCGACTACGAAGTTCGACCAAGGTTTGGCAGCAGTCGCGGCACACTGGTATTGAATAATCCGTTGATTGTCAACGATGAAGTTCATCCGAACAATCCTCCGAGAGTTCTGGATCTATCCAGTCAAGTGAAGTCAATCCGCAGAGACGTGTTGTTGGGCAGTGCCGGAGATGACGTCTTGATTGGCGGCAGCTTCGAGGACTGGGTACTAGGCGGCGACGGCAATGACGTTCTGTCAGGCGGAAGGGATCGGCAAGCTCAGGATCTTTTGTGGGGCGGTCTGGGCGATGATATCTTCCAGGTCTTTCCCGATCAGTTGTCATTGCTTAAGTCATCTCGCAGTTCATTGAATGCGTTGGATGCTCAAACTCAAGCAGCCACTCAAAGCGATCGATTTGACGGAGGGATGGGCAACGATCAAGTACTGTACCTTGGCGGCGATCTTGATGCGCAGGGACGTGTTATCCCAGATTTCGTTTCCATTACCTATGACCCCGTCAATGCGCGACATGCTTTGACGAGTCGAGTCTGGGATACGGCGAACCAACAGTGGATGATTGATGCCAAGTCAGGGCAATTCCGACAGGACTATGCGTTCTTCACCACGACCTCCACCGAACAATGGGTCATTGATGCGCAAGCCGGTAATGATGAAGTCCATGCTGACGCTGAATACAAGATTCCAGGTGCCTATTTGAGTGGAGTTACTGAGTGGGGTATCAAAGCCGGAATGGTACAGCAGGGCGCTTTAGGAAAGCTTGTGATTCGTGGCGGTGCTGGGGCTGATCGTCTGTTTGGTGGAGCCGGTGACGACTCAATCGACGGCGGTACTGAGAGCGATGTTATCGTCGGTGGAACAGGCAACGATTCTATCACCGGTGGTATAGGCGACGATTGGTTGGCTGGCAACGTGCTTAGTTTGATACCGGATCGATATGAATATGTGAGTGGTCAAAACAACAATCTTGTGGTTGGGGCAGTTGAATTCAGCGATGAAAAGCTGAAGCTCGCCAAGACGCTGTCTCAAGACCTGGAAGTATCTGGTTTGACACTGCATTCAGGCGATCAAGCTGATTGGTACATATTGGCTGCTCCAACTTCACAGTTCGATTTTGGTGGTGGTAAGAGGGCTTTGATTCAGCCCAACATGATCAGCGTAACGCAAGGTTTTAGTACTCAGCTTTTTGCCGCCCAACGCGATGCTGGATCAGGAGCCATTCAGCCAGTCGAGCAATTTGAGGATGTGCCTGCGTATTACATGTTGAAGGTCAGTGGCGGAACCGGAGCCTATAGTTTGACTTTTGAAAGCGACACTTGGGCGAGGACCACCAAAGTTGACGCCAATGACTCAGTCGCACAAGGCGGAGCCAATGCGCTGATTCCTATGTCTCAACTTGTCGATACTCCAGCCTTCATTCCCTTGGGCGATTTGGACAACGATGGACGCGCTGACTTTGTTTCTGCTTTCCAAACCAGCGGAAGCTCGACGATTGCCAAGGTGACTTTTGGATCGCCTCTAAGTCAACTGGCTACCAGTACATCAACATTCAACATTCAACTGCCCGCGACAAGCTTTGAATTCATAAGTGGTGATTTCAATGGTGATAACCTTGATGACGTCGCCGTCTTCACAGGTGTGATAGCGTCAGATTCTGCTAGCGTTCGCATTCTGCTAGGACGACCTAGAACGCAATGGGCAAGCTCCGTCTCGATAATGGATGCAGCCGATGTCATTGTGGTCGGTGGACCGGGACTGACTCGCGTGGCTTCAGGTGGTGATATCAATGGCGATCACAAAGACGACCTGATGTTTGGCTATGAAACGGACAATGCGGTTCGCATCTTGTGGGGTTCATCCGCATGGAGCTTGAGAAATGACGCGACACTTGCAAGCTTCAACTTTGACAGTTCGCTCCATAACTTCACAGCGATAAACCAAAACTCAAATGATCCTTTAGCGGCGAATGTGAATTGGCACCAATCAGAGCTTGAGCCTGGAAGTTTAGCAATTCCTTCAACAACATTCATTCCCGGACACACCTTTGGAGGAACCGCTGCTTTCCACATCAACACTCCCGAAGAGGTTCAGAGCTTCGATTTAGGCGCGGTGGTCAAAGGCCAACTTACTTCACCGCCGATCAGTTTGGCGGGA
Organism: Planctomycetota bacterium; assembly: GCA_963204965.1. Classification (GTDB taxonomy): domain Bacteria; phylum Planctomycetota; class Planctomycetia; order Pirellulales; family Pirellulaceae; genus Aureliella. Next base: position 7,636 of record CAUJKA010000488.1, read on the forward strand.
AGCGGAAACCAGCCGATTGAACTCTCGTTCGCTTCGCTCCTTGAAACTGAAAACAGAGATGGCGAGGCTGTTAGTTATGACAAGGCTGTCGTACGAATTTCCAAATTGCCGGATTTTCCAAGTGATAGCAACACGATGGTTGTGGCCGCCAATGGCTCGTCCCTTTACGAAGGAAGTAGTGTCAATCCCGTGCTGTTGAGAGATGGTGTTACCAATCAGTTTCAACAGGTTTCGATATCGCTCGGCCGTAGTGGAGCAAATGATTGGTTAAACGGTTATCAGGGAAACATCTGGATTCGATTCGAGTTTGATTCGGGAGATTCAGTTTTAAACAACTACCTGGGATGGTACGTCGATGACGTTAAGGTACAGACCAGCGTTCTCAAGCTTCTTGCCAATGACGCCCCGTTGACGATTCAAGGTTTCCCCGATGTAGTCGGTACAACAATCGACGAAAGTGACCAGTTCTTCGGAACTGCAATTGGTTCGATAGGCGACCGCAATGGTGATGGCAAGAGCGAGTTCGCGATCGCTTCACGCACTCGACTGTATGTGTTTGATGGAAGTAGTAATCTGAACTCAGGCAGCGTCGCAGGAAAATACGCAGCCAAGTTTGAACTCGCCGGTTTATCGGGTCTAAGCGCTGGCTTCGCGGGGTTGGGGTCTGACGTTGTCGCCCTTGGGAACATTGATGGTCAAGGCACCAACGATTTTGCGCTCAGTCGTCGCGACGGCTCCATGCAGTATCCATCTTTAGTCTTCACACAAGGCTGGACCGGAACAGCGGCTTCACCGTCGATATTCACGCTCGACAATACCTTCTCAAATCCAAGCGTGGGAGTAACTCGCTTAAATGCTGCCTTTATTGCCAGTGCGGGTGATGTCGATGGTGATACATTCGCAGACTTCACAGCTACATCTACTGAAGTACTATCGTCCTTGATTGGCTACTTTGGAGGCAATACCGTCGAGCACAACGTGGCTCAGGTCTACTTTGGCGGAATACAGGTTTCTAGCACTCCTGGAGTTAGCATTGAAACCGCGAGCCCCTCATTCGGTAGATCTTATGACATCTCTTCACTCTCCCGTGTTTTCGGATCGCTCGGCGATGTTGACGATTCGAAAGATGGCAGGTCGGACTTAGTATTGGCGGACAGTTTTGGAAAGTATGTTCAAGTCTTTCGCGGACGAAAGCGAGATTTGACTCAGGTCACAACGCAAAGTCTAAGTGCAACGCCGGCGACTTTACCGATCAGCCCGCCCCTGCTCCCCGGTGCCACCAATGCGCTGATTGGATTGGATTTGGCAAACTCCGCAGCGACTGTGGTGAGCATGCAGAGTATCTCTGCTATCGAAGGCTCAATTGATTCGCCAATCTACGGTTCAATTGATCTCCGCTCGTTGGGAGACTTTAACGGCGATGGATTCGAAGATTTCATTGCCGACTTCTCGCATACCGCGTACATGTTGCTTGGCCCAGTGACTCTGGATCAGAACCGTTCCATCGCCGATCTGGCCGATGTCACGATCGATCTGCGAGCTGGATCGCAAGATTCAAAGTACTGGTATCGCTTGGCGCGCTCATCGGGTGATGTAGACAATTTTGCAGGTGTTCAAGCTGAAGCAGGTCTATCAGATATCGTCGCCATTCGCAGTTTGCCCAACGTCGATTCTAGCCTTGAAGTGAAGGTACTGGGTGGCACACGCACGCCAACTGTTTCTTACGATCTACTAAATTTGCCATCGGAGCAGAGCTTTGTCCCAACAGATGTGCTCTATGTGGATGGCTCTATCTCCGCAACGATAGCAGACATGGCCGGTGATAGTCGATCCGAAGTCGTAGTGGCGGGCCGAAACAGAACGAGCAATCTAAGTCAAGTATCTGTGATTAGTCGAACAACGAACAACTGGGCGGCTTCAACGCGTTCGATTCCTGCTCCCGAGTTAGTCGTCAACGGAAACGCCGAGACGGGCTCGCTCAGTCCATGGACATCGGATCGAAATCCGTTCTCAATCTCCACGAGTAACTTTTCAGAGGGTACGCGGTCGTTCAAGAGTAATTTGCTGGCAAGTTCCAGTCAGATGAGTCAAACAATTTCATTAGCAGGTTATGAGAGCTACATCGACGCGGGATTCCAAAAGTTCACTTTGGGTGCGAGTGTTCTAAGATTCAACCAAACCACTGCTACAGCAATTGCAACTTTCCTCGATTCCCAGGGCCTAGCAATCTCATCAAGCATGCAATTCCCTGCTAACACTTCGCTCACTACGTGGCAACCAGTAGGAGGAACGTTCATCGCGCCGGTGGGCACACGTTCGATCAGAATAACGCTGCAGGCAGGTCGCTCAGTATACTTCGACGAAGTTTCCCTCAAACCTGCCAATAATACGAATCAACTCATACTAAGTTCGGTACATGATATCGATGGGAATGGTAAGGAAGACGTCGTATTATCCGACCCATTTGATCGACGTGGGGCAATCACTTGGGTTCAAACCGCTTCAGAAACGACTCTGTTGACGGCCTCCAGTCTGTCGGATCCACAACACACACTTGGAACCGATGTTCGATCTGTCGGAGACGTCAATGGCGATGGCTATGCGGAACTTGCCATAGTAAACGCAGTGTCCAATTCGTTGAACAACAGTGGCGCTTATAGAATCGAAGACCAAGTACAGCTGTACTACGGCTCGCCGTTTCCGGCGGGTACTCCAATGCAACTTTGGAAAACAATCAATCGAGTTGGCCCGACGGTTACGGGACTTTCTCTAGAAGTGACATCTGGTGATTTTGATGGGGATGGTAAGTCCGACTTGGCCGTTGCCGAAGTTATCGGCGGCAACTCGCTACTGCAAAGTAACATCAACGTATTCCTAGATATCTCGTCACAAACTTGGGGCAGTGCGCTCACGCTGGCAGATGCCACTAGAGTGATCAACTCGCCAAGCTCAAGAGGTCTTGTGGATGGACTCAGTTCGTCGGACAGTCTCGATCTGGACGGTGACGGTGCTAGCGAGCTAGTGATGATGGCGAATTTGGGCAAGTCATCTTCAAGTCTTCAAACAGTCGGACGAATCTTCCTGGGCTATGGAGTAGAGAAGCGACATGTTCTTCCGAGCAACGACGTTCGACTGCTCGCCAACGATGTGGATTCTGGCCAGTACTTAGTGTCGACCGGTCGTGGACAGGAAACAACTTTCACGGCAACTATTAACGATGACAGCGATCGATGGTTCGAGTTCCGAACTGTTGGCGATGGAATCCCTGGAAATGCGTTCAGTGTGACTCCATCAAGTCAAGTTGGTCAGCAAGCCATCAGCGGATCAAGCGTCAATGGAGCAGGTACCTCAATTTACCTTCAAGCTGCCGAGTTCAGCCTAGCGCCAATCGTCGGCGACGTGTTAAATCCGGATGCGACGATTCAAACAGCGACATTGAGCTTTCAATATGGAACCAGCATGGTAGATCCACTGAATTCAGTGAATCTAATCGATAGTGCGAAAGTCAACTATCAAGGCCGTGAAATACTGTACTTCAATTCAAGCGGAAGATTGGTTTTCACAGATGGAAATGCAGGACATCTGAAGTCAGTTTCACGTGGGGGAACTGATGTCTACTACGCATCAGGTCTGCTCTCGAACGCATCGCGGCTAGTTTACAATCTCTCCGCGCAACCAGATTCGACAAGCTATTGGATCGTCGACAATCCTGGTGCAACTCCACGGGAAGTTGTTGGATTGAACGAGCCATTGATCTCCCAGGAATTGATTGGAAACCAATGGTATCTATTGACTGGCTTTGGCAACGAGCGACAGCTCAGTGTAGTCGATATCACTACTGGAACTTCAAGCGTTCTTGCCACCGGAGTGATCAGTCAATTCAAGATTGTTGATCAAGTTGCATACTTCTCAATAGAAGAGGATGGTGTTAGCGAACTTCGAAGAGTTGAAGGCGCTGGATCCAGTCTGATTCATAACGGTTACGTCAGTCTCCTCGGTAGTGCAAATTGGGCCGGCGAAGGACTCGTGTTTAGCTCGACCACTGGCACCTACTTCATCGCCAATGCCGCGACCGTGGCCAATCAATTCGATACGCAAGTTGCCAGTCAAGGAGTCCTTCTAGGCAATCGCTTCGTCTACGTGACGCAGCTTGGGGGTTGGTGGAGTACTGATGGCAGCGTGGCAGGGACGCAGCCCATCGCTTCAATCCCGAACAATCTCTTTCCCGGCGAGATGAAGTTGTTAGGTGATACTGTCTACGTTACAAGCGTCTTTTCACTTTTTAGTCTGCGCGCAGATGGAACTTCTTACACCCTTACTCAACTATCCGATCAGTTCGTTGGTGTCGGTTTTGAATCGCCAATTGCCAAGGTCAACCAGCACGTTTACTTCAAATCTGGCTTTGGTGACCTGTATCGAACCGATGGAACGGTCGCCGGAACAAGTTTAGTCAAGAGTTACGATTTTTACTTGTCTGGGTTCACGAGTTTGGGCGGCCAACTGGCATTTATGAGCAATGGTCAGTTTCATGTGAGCGATGGAACTTCCAATGGAACTGGCCTGATCGGAACGATTAACAAGGCGCAAGTCCGTCTTAAGTGGACTCAGAACAATGGAAGTGGATTGGAACCAAACTCCATCGCCTTAAATTCAGACACTTTCGAAATCGAGGGTCGAGGTCTGAATTATCAGACTTACACGCTACAGGCTGATCAAACTGAGTCCATTCGCGCCATGCTAGAACGCGGCTGGAGCAGTGTACTTGCGATTGTTGAACCAGTATCCGATCCCTTGTTCGATGCGGCAAATGTGTATGTTAGTAACTCTTTCAACCACGAACTAAGGGTAGCGCATAAGCCTGGTGTTCAGGTCGAGTTCTATGATGCCAGCGGAGTCATGCTGGCAAAGAACGCCTCAGTTGTTGATCTGCGTGGCTTCAGCGCAGGCCGATACTTCATTCGAGTTCAAGAAGGTAGTAGCCAGTCCGTTAAGTTCTCGTTCTTGCCGCCAGTGGCCGGGCAAACATTGGCTGGCTTCATCGAGAATGATCGTGATCGAATTCAAGGTGGCGATGGCAACGACTTTATCGTGGGCAATCAAGATCTTGATCGGCTGAGCGGCGGTCTGGGGGTTGATACGTTTGACGCTGACATGGTTGAGGTGCGAGATCTTCGCACAGAAGACGTCAGACAAATTGCTACCGATCAGTCGATTGCCACAAAGAACCATCGAAACATCGACCCGGTTGTCTCCATTGCAGATCCGATTTTGCGTGCTGCGATCGCCGAAAAGCTTGGTGTACCGATAACAGTACATGGAGTTTTGGCCCGTGAATTTCACGCCAGTGACTTGGCAACGATTCAGTCGTTAGATCTTTCCAATATCGCTTCGCTGGACGGAATCGAATTTGCGATCAATCTTGAGACATTGGCGATCAGCAACTCGAGTATTGGTTCATTGGATAAGTTGACTCCGATGGTGCCGACCGCAGGTGAATTTGTCGGTATTCAATTGGGAGCGGCGCGACTTAAGAACCTTGCAATTTCCCAAACTCCGATCGCGAGTATTGCGACATTAGCGAATCTGCGATCGTTGCAAGTTCTTCAACTACTGGATTTGAGCCAGGGTGGGCCGGGGCTGACTTCGCTGGCACCGTTAGAAGATCTGACAGAGCTTGTGTTTCTGACGGTGGATCGCTCGCTGCAACAGTCCGCTTCCTTGGTACCGCTGGCAAACCTCCAAAAGCTGCGATCGTTAAGTCTAAACGGTAACTCGGTAGTCGATGTGACTCCTTTGGCGAGTCTAACTTCGCTAGAACGGCTTTATCTTGCCAACAATCAGGTTCGGAGTATTCAAGCTTTGACAGCTTCGCGAGTTCTTGATGAAAGCCAACAGATCGTCTCCGAGGGAGATTCTGGTGTTGCCTATGGACCTCAGTGGGTGCCATCAACCGATAGTTCGGCATTTGCAGGTGGTCAATCAAGCACTGCGGGAATGAACACACTAACGCCTCCAAGTACAGCGACCTTCTATTTGGAGTCACTTCCAAGCGGTCGGTACGATGTTCAGATGACATGGGCAGCCGACGAGAATCTGTCGCATCAAGTCGCGGTGACTCGCAATCAGCAAACACCGGCAATCACAGCCACCGAGTTCTTTAAGCCGACACCTGCAGTAACTTTGCCGACCTTTGGAGCGTCTCGCAATGTGACGATCAATACGGATGCCTTGTCACCAGAACTGCTGATAACTGGCGACGATGAACAAGCTACAACAATCTTCGGTACGCTGTTTACGGCGAATGAAAAAACAGTTGAGCTGGTTCCTGCTAGTGCAGGGGCGGCAGCCATAACCGGCAAAATGTTGGAGATTGTCGTTCACGGCGATTTGGTGATTGGACCAGACCATATCCAGGTGATTGGTTCAAGGCCTCTATCGCTGGTGGTTGAGAACGATGTCTTTATCGCTGATAACGCAAAATTCGATGCATCCGCCGTTGGTGCAGTCGCAGGACCCGGCGGTGGTGCGTCGCCGACTGTTGTGGGAATTGGAAGCGAAGGAGCTATGGGCGGGCAAGGCGGTCAACCTGGCGGTGCTGGAGCAACTGCGAATCTACCTTATGCTCAGTTTGGTGTAAGCGGGGGATCGGGTATCGCGGGAGTGGGAAGTGGATTTCAAATGGGACCGCTAACTGGCGGCTTCAATCTATTTGACAGTAACTTTTACACGTACGCATTTGGAATCAGCAACGCGGGGCAAGGTGGAACTCCAGGCATCAACGGCGGACTGACTGCAGGCCTCGATCAACCCGGTTTCGCTGGTAGTGCCGGAGGCAATGGAGCTAGTGCGATCTCCGATGGCAACGTGGCTGATACACTGCGCGGTCACAATGGATTCTTGCCGTATTCAAACGTCATCAATCCAAGCTTCATCCGAGGTGGTATAGCAGGCGGATCTGGCGCTGGCGGTATTGGCGGAGCTGGTGGTGGTGGCGGCGGCAGCGGTCAAGGCGGTGGATTGGGTGGTTACACACTCATCGATGGTACAACGACATTTGGAGGCGATGGTGGTGCCGGCGGCATCGGAGGCGATGGTGGTGCGGGCGGTCGCGGCGGCAATGGGGGCCGCGGTGGCGCAGGCGGCGGAGCCTTCGAGATTGTTGCTCGCGGACAGGCCTTTGTGGGGAACGCGACGCTTGCCGCGCGAGGCGGTGATGGTTTGCCCGGCGAAAACGGAGCGCTCGGTACCGCTGGTCAAGTTGGTAGCCCCGGTAGTCAAGCTCCTCAGGTTGAACCTGGGCGACAAATTGGAGGCGACGGCGGTAAAGGTGGCGACGGCGGCGCAGGAGGTAAAGGCGGCGATGGTGGTTACGGCGCAGGTGGCACTGGCGGAAGCATTCGTTTAAGCGCGTCTATCTTAAACACATCGCCTCAATCTTCGTTCGATGTTCGCGGTGGTGCCAATCGTATTTGGACATCCGAAGAGACCTTCCTGAGCCAAAGCGGAAACATTTTTCTGGCCGGCAACAACTACCTCAACCAAATACCAGATTCCGAGCACCAACTTTCGGGATCGATGGAAGAAAATCTATTCCTCGCGGGATCTCCTCAGACGCCGACGATTCCCGGTATCGTTGGCGGTGCGGCAGTTTATGGTCGGGCTGCGTTTACTGCCCAACAAGCTCTCAGTCAGCAAGTGCTTGATGAAGCAACTGAGCAAGGCGCAGTGTTAGCCGTATTTCGCATGTCTGCAGGTTTTTACAGTATGCCTTGGGAGTTCAGTCAACATGATTTGATCGCTGTTGTGAACGTCTCAGATCTAATCATTGACCACCCGCAATTTGGGCTTTCGCAAGGCACCATGGTTGACATGTTGTCACAAGGCGAGCAGCTGCTACCAGGTCAGATTTGGGTTACTAGCGCGCCGAGATTGTCCGGCTTGAGTATGAATGTCTCTGGTGAAATCCCCGGTCAGAACAATTCTACGGTCAGTTTCAACATTCAAGATGTTAGCTTAATTGACGCTGACATGTTTGGCACTGGTGTCTCAGGACGATTTGTACTGAGCAACGATGTCGGTATTGTCGACCAGACACTTGTACCGATCGGCACATCATTTGGTGGAAGCAGTTGGCAAACCGTTCGCAGAAGTATGCAAATCGACGGTGCTATTGAACTAAAGCTAACTTCGATGGACGGTGGTAATGTAGCTGTCGATGCAGTTCGATTGGTGCGCGTTGATGAAGCTGGTCAGCCAGTTAGTGTTCTACCGAATCTTGAGTCACTGACTCTCGATAACAATCCGCTCTACGACATTGACCAGGTTTACTACATTGGAACGACATCGTCACAGCCTTTTAATTCCGGCCACATTGACGAGTTCACCTTTACCGCAAATCCATCGGCCCCAGTCATCCAACCAATTGGCCCAGTGTCGATAGCTACCAGTGCCGATCGATATCTCCGCATCTTCGGTGAAGACCCTGACAATCCAAGTCGAGTGACAGTATCACCGCAGTTTTCTGGCGAAGTTACGTTTACCAATTCGGCAACGGAAGTGAACTCCTCGCTATCCTTGGGATCTCGCGGTGGGACGGCTTATCTTCCAAACGGAAATATGCTTGCCGTAGATTTCTATGGGGTTATTACTCAGTACAACGCTAAAGGCGAATGGTTGGGGTCCTTTGGAAGAACTGGCGGTGAATTCACTGCGGGACCGGCCGTCAATGAGATGGTTGTCGGCCCTGATGGAAAACTCTACGTAGCCACCGTCGACAATCGGATCCTGCGATTCAATACAGATAGTCCGTCTCCTAACAACCAAGGGCAGACGTTTGCTGCCACGAGCTCTGAACCAAAATACCTTGCCTTTGATCAAGCTGGAATACTTTACATTAGCTTGGCGAACCAAACCGTCGAACGATACGCTCTAAACAGTACTGGTTCGCCGTTGCCTCGTGTGGTTTACTCGCCGAACATTGTTGGCGATATCGACGTCGGACCGGATGGAAAGCTGATCGCGGTTACCGAAGGCTCAACTGGCAGTTACTCAATATCGAGGTTCGGTCAGCCCGAGATAACGACGCAAAGTGTTCCCAACGCGGAGGGATTTTGGCAAGGCAACGGCAGTGGACTTGATTCGGTTGGTACGAACCACGGGACTTTTGTCGGAAATTCAACCACAAGTTCTGCAGGGAAATTCGGGGCCGCACTCTCCTTTACAGGAGTTCGATCGGACTATTTAGATCTCGGATCGGGCAGCTCGCTGAATGTCTCTGGTTCATCGACTTGGTCGACTTGGTTTAATGCCAGTTACCCATCCATGGGGGCTTATCTCATTTCGGACTTTGACCGCATCGGAGACGTTTCTCAGGGGGCGCTGTATGTAGTTGGAAATCAGTTGGGCTGGCATCAAACCACCAATGTCCTTGATCCTTACGGGCCAGGTAATGGGAGTATACTCTCAAGCAACACTACAACCACCTACTCTACCAATCAGTGGAATCACGTTGCCGTTGTAAGAGATGATGTAGCCAAGACTGTCACGCTGTATCTAAACGGTACGGCCATCGGATCTTCATCCTATAGTGGGACCGTAGTATCACTTCAAGGTTCGAAGCGTCTTGGAGCTACGGGGCTGTTCTTCGGAGCCGATGGATTCCCAGGACTGATGGACGAGACTGCGTTTTTCCAGCGAGCACTGACTCCTGCCGAAATAAAAGCGATTGGGCAAGCAACCAGTTATTCGTCCGGCAGCAACTCGATCACCGCTTCTTGGTTGGGTGCAGCGGGAACGAACTTGGCGAGTTATCCAGTGGGCACGGTTCCAACCTCGCTTGGCGTAGCTCCCAATGGCAAGTTGTATGTTCGCTTAGACGACATTCAAAACACGAGCAACAACCGAATTGTCAGTTACACAGCGCAGTCGTACACGCCATCTCAGTCCATCGCACAGCCATCTTATGCGACTGGACCGACGTTCATGGCATTTAGTCCCAGTGTGACCTACGCTGTTTCATCGAAAGATCAAAACTTATCCATTACTCATCAGGGTGATTGGATCAAGTTAAGTAAGTCTGTCGGCGATTGGTCGGATCGATTGCTCATTCAGGCCTCCGATCAGCTCACCGGCATTGGCACTGCTAGAACGACGGTCACGACGCTAGACATCAGCACAAACTCGAGTTCTACAATTCGAGGCAATGTCTACAACGACACCAACCGTGATGATAATCGCGACCAAGGCGAGTCGGGCGTTGAGGGCATGGTCATCTATGTCGATTCAGACAACGATGGCCAACTTGATACAACGGAAATCTCGACTCTAACAGACTGGCAAGGGAACTATCAATTCACAGGTGTCGTTGGCGTAGCGTCTCAACCGCTAGTCATCCGCCCCTTGTTAGCCACACCAAGTAGCTGGCAGTTCAATCAAGGTAGTTTGACAATTTCAACCCCTCAAGCGATATTCGAGGGATTGGACATAGGGCTCGCGCGGATGGTTCAAATAGGTCCCGATCAACGTCAGGCAGAAGGGACTGCTCTATCGTTTAACGGAGTGATCCAATCGGTTGGTGTTGGCGTTGCCTTGGACTATCGCTGGGAGGTTCGCAAGAACAATGTGCTGGTTGCGTCAACTCCGACTGCCTCAGATGTTGGACCAATCAACACAAACTTCGACTTCACTCCTAACGATAACGGCGTCTATGCAGTCAGCTTATTGGTTAGTTTGACTGGTTCAAATCAGTCCACGGCCCTCTACCAAGATTCGACTCAAATCACCGTCAGCAATGTCGCTCCACAAGCAGTTTCAATTCAAGGTCTACCGCTCGATCCAATCGAAGGACAACAGATCGTCCTTTCGGCCTCGTTCTTTGAGTTGGCCTCTGGCGATCAGATTGCCTATTCCTGGACGATTCTACGTGACGGTCTGCCACTAGCAGGCGTTGCTCTTGATCAAGCCACGTTGACATTCACGCCTAACGATCAAGCCAACTACGTTGTTGGGCTAACGGTACGAGACGATGACGGCGGGGTTGGAATAGCATCGGATATTGAGTTCCAAGTATCAAACGTGGCACCACAGGTGTCCATAAGTGGTGCTCCGACGCAGCCAACAGAAGGCGCTGCTATTTCGCTGACGGGTGAAGTTACAGATCCCGACATTTTATATACAGATCGAAGTTCACAATTCAGCTATCAGTGGACAGCGATTCGTAATGGGCTTCCCTACTCGTTAGCAAACTCCAATACGGTGGAACTTGAGTTCGTTCCCGAGGACGAGGGCACCTATGTCCTATCTTTCGTAGCAACTGACGACAACGGAGCGACCAGTTCGCCGGCATCCGTCGTACTTGAAGTTGGAAACGTCAGTCCGGTTGCAACTATTGTTGGAGCACCAGCAAGCTTGCAAGAGGGTCAGCCCTTACTGCTGACTTCTTCAGTGAGCGACGCGGGTATCTATGACTCGGTGGCAACTTACCAGTGGACCGTCACCCGCGGTGGTCAGCAATATCTAACAGCCAGCGGTCCAAGCCTCGGGTTTGTCCCCGGGGATAACGGCGTCTACTCCATCTCGCTGGTTACTACCGACAACTCGGGCAGTGTCAGCAGTGCTGATCAGGCTTCGATAGCGGTGAGCAATGTACTGCCAACAATTCAACGCCTGGATAATTGGGTTGGTCAGATCGACGAACGAACCTCTTTGCCTTTGCTGGCTGTTGCCAATGACCCTGGCAGCGAGGATGTCTTGACCTATACGTGGACGATAACGCGAAACGGCGATCCGTTTGCCAGTTCTACACAGACAAGTCCCGACTATCTATTCGCACCAACCGACGATGGCACCTACGAGATTGTTGTTCAAGTGCGCGATGACGATCAGCCGACCGGAAGCGATGCAAGCTTGACTCGAACTGTTCAGGTGTTCAACTCGGCTCCAACCGCATCGCTAGTCGTTCCTTCATCGCAGATCTTCGAAGGTAGCAGTATTTCGCTTGGATTGACGAGTGTGGTGGATTCGTCGGCTGATTTGGCAGCAGGCTTCACATACTCGTACGATCTCGACGGCGATGGTACCTACGATATCGATAACGTCACACAAGCAACGCAACTGATTGCACTTCCTGAAAGTGGTTTACGTTCGCTAGGTTTCAAAGTCAAAGACAAAAACGGAGCCGAGTCGACCTACCGCACGACGCTATCAGTTCAAAACGTTGCACCTTCAGTGACCTCCTTGCTGTTGCCAAGCAGCAGGGATCAGGGAGCTCCAGTACCAATCACCGGAACTTACAGCGATCCAGGTGAAGATGTCCATGTTGGCGTTGCAACGATTCAACGTGTTGGCGATAGCGAGATCATTACGTCACCAGTCCGAATTATGCCTGGCGGAAACTTCGAATTAGATCACATCTTCACCGAAGTTGGTATGCACAGCGTGACAATCACGATTGATGACGCTGAACTTGGTGCGCCGGTTTCGATGTCGGCGAATATTCAAATCAACAATGTGGCTCCTATCCTGGATCTTGGTTCACAAGGCTCGGTGAAGGCAGGTCGAGAATTTCAACGGAGTCTGGGATTCATTGATCCAGGCACCGATCCTTGGCACGTAACGGTCGACTACAACACGGCGGACGGAATTCCTGGTGTGCCCATGACGTTCGATCCGGCGACTCACACAATCGACTTCCGCCATACCTACAGCACAGCGGGCGTTTTCCAAGTTAGCGTCTCCGTATTCGACGGAGTTTCCACCACTGCGGGAACGTTCCAAGTAGATGTCTCGGCGAATTCGGTTCCAGTATCGCAACTTTCGCTGCCAACTTTCGTGGTCAATCAGGGCTATTCACAGACTAGTTCGTTTGCGAACTTGCGAGAGTACTTTGCGGATGCCGATGGTACGGCCGCAGAACTTCAATTCAGCGTCACAAGCAATTCGAACGCTGCACTGGTTACGCCGCGACTGCAAGACGGATATCTAGGATTTGCGTTTGATACCGGAGTAACTGGTTCATCACTCTTGACGATCCGCGCGACGGACATTGCAGGAGATTTCGTTGAGCAAATAATGACGGTCACCGTCCTTTCTCGCGATACGACAAGCCCAGTTAGCTCAGTGGACTCGCTGCCAACGCGGGCTACATCTCTTAGCGTTCCAATCCGCGTTACTGGTAGCGATCCAATTGGACCAGCTAACAGTCAAGTCTCGGGCGTGCGCGAGTACGACCTGTACGTTGCTGAGGGAGCAGGTTCGTTCCAGAAGTTCGCGACTGTACCCGCTGCAAATCCCGTCACGATGTTCCAGGCTCAGAGCAACAAGACGTACTTCTTCAGAAGCGTAGCTCGCGATGCTGTTGGCAACGTGGAAGTGAAACCAGTCGTAGCCGAGTCGCAAATCACTGTAGGAGACTTCGACCCGCCAGCCACGCAAGTCACTTCAGCGGTAGCGAATCAATTTGGCTTGTTCACCGTTGGTTTAACCGGCACTGAATCTGGCGGAGGCCAGTTGCAGTACATCGATCTGTATGTCTCGATTGACGATGGTACTGCTGAACTGGTGGGTAGTGTGACGGCTGGCGCTCCTAACTCAAGTGGAATCTACCAAGCTTCGGCGACCTACCAAGGCCGTACCGACGGCTTGTCGCACAAGTATCGCTTCTTCAGCGTGGGACGGGATTCCAATGGCAATATCGAAACAGCCCCAAGCCTGCTCAATGACGTAGTTGTTACCTCGACCTTCGCGACCAGCAGTTTGGTTTCAACCGGAATCGATGTTCAGCTTGGCGCTCAACAACGTTCTTACATCCGCTACGTCGATGTCTTGTTCAACAGCGAAGCAGGACTCAGTGACCTTTTGCTTTTGAATCCAATTAAGGTCGAACGCTTTGCCTTGGATGCAGCGACTGTAACACCGGGAACGGGAACCGACGTTACTGGCTTCACTGCCAATAAAGTCGGTGATCGACTGCGACTGGACTGGGGTATTAATGGAATTACTGGTTCGCGCAACACCAATGCAGGCGACGGTTTTTATCGCATACGTATCGACGGTAATGGCGATGGAGATTACGCCGATGCGGTAGATCAAGTCTTCGAGTTTGCTCGCATCTTGGGTGACGCCAATGGCGACTACAGCGTGACTACCGCCGATCGCGATGTGGTGGACGCCCAGTTAGGAAGAACTGGAACCAATCTTAATGGCGATGTCGATGGCAGTGGAACTGTAAACAGCACTGATCGAACTCGCGTGAACAATCAAATCGCAATCAATCGAAAACTAGCGGATCACCTCAAGCCGCTAGTCGATGACTAAATCAATTTCTCTATTGGATTTTTCGGAGTGAACTCATGTTCAAGTGGATGGTTTGTCGTATCAGCCTTGTCTATGTAATGGTGTTTTTTGCAGCTACTGTACTTCGGCCTAGGGATGTTAACGCGGATCTGTTCGTCGATGTCCAAGATGCAACGCTAACGTCGGGTGGATATGGTTCGATCGACGTCCTAGTTTCTAGTACGGGAGGGATCGGTACTTTTTCCCTATTCAACTATCAGTTTGAGATCACTTCCGTCAACACTATCAACGGAGGCTTAGTTGAGTTTCAATCGAGCTTCTTTTCTGTAGATGACAAGCGACAGAGCAATTCGGAGCAAGACCAGGGTAACTACCTTTTCGCTGGCTCTACAAACGTCGCTAATTTTGCAGCCAAGAGACAGGACCCTAACAGATTACAGTTGGTGGGTGGCGATGTTCGAACAGATGGAAATATGAATCTGAGCGGGCCGACAAAGTACTTGTTGGCTCGTTTAGAACTGCAGCACATCACTCCTTCTCCGGAGTTGTCGGCAGGGACTTTTCGAGTCTCACTAGTCCAATCTGCAGACCTTAGCTACTTTCAAAACTTGGATCTTGATAACGACGACCCCTTGCAGCCTCGAATTCACGCCGACTCCTACTCGTTAGCGGGTTCTGGAATTGTTACCATCATCTCTGCAGTTCCCGAGCCAAGTTCACTATCTCTGGTGGCCCTTTCACTTTGCCTAGTTTGGCGTAGAAGGCGTGCCTAGATTTCAGTCAGGTAGCCACTGTCGCCAGACGGTGAATTCAACCTGGCGACTATAGTTTCATCAACTGTCTTCTCCATCGTTTGGCAGCTTGGCGGAGGTGGCTAAAGCTATCCACCATAACAAGTGGTTAGCCACTAAAGTCCCCGTGCCCTCCGTGCTCCCAATTCCTAGAGTGATACTCCGCCCCGAGAGGACTTCGGCCAATTTTTAAAATGGGTACATCGCTGTGTCAGAATCGCCTTTCTTTGCAGCGATCGTTCCAGGGACCTATGCAACGCGTTGGGGGGCGAAGAAGCGTCGGACTTAATCTTGCTGCACCGTCTCCGAAGATGGAATCTCACTTACTGGCCATCCTAGAGCCCACTGAAGTTGCAGTTGTGATCGATTGTAATCGGCAACCGCTCGCAAATAGGCCCGCTCTGAGGCCTCAAGAGCTTGAATGGCTTGTAGTACTTCGATTGGCAATCCTTGACCGTCGCGAATACGATCGATGTTGCGTTGATAGGAATCGCGTGCGCGAGCGATAGCGGTCTGAGCCATTTCGACCTGTTGCCGCCGAATACCCACTTGGATGTTCGCTTCTGCGACTTCCTGCGCGACCTGGTCCATGATCCTCAGCTTTACGAAGGTTGCTTGCTGAACTTGAGCGTTTCGCTCTCGACGAGCAGCTCCTTCGCCAAAGCCGAAGTTTCGCATTTCCCAAACCATCATCGCATCGATATCGTAACGTCCTCCGAAGTTGTCCGTGTTGCCGCCTAGTCCTCCACCAAAGCTCGTTGAACTGAAGCCCAAGAGGACACTTGGAACGAACGGTCCGAACTTCTCACGCTTGTACGCTTCACAGGCCGCCGCCACGAGTGCTTGCGATTCTTTCAATTCAGGTCGGGTGGTTAGTCCGGTTGAGATTAGTGATGGTTCGTCTGGAGCGTGCGTCATCATCTCAAGCGGCACTGCCACGGTATCCTGTGGCAAAATGGATGAGGTCATGGGAATGCTGAGGGCGCGAGCCAATCGTGTGGATGCGACCAATTGACGTTCACGGACTGCCAATTGGCGTGTTTGTAATAAGGAAAGTTCTGTAGCCGTTCGATCCGCATCAGACTTCAAGCCCTCCCCTGCTTCGGCGAAGTTCTCGGTAATTTCAGCTAGGTCCGAAGTACGTTTCACCGCTGCGGCAATGATCTCCACATCTTGAAAGGCTTCCAACAAGTCTATGTATGCTACGCCACCATTGAGAAGCTGTTGGTTAAGTGTCGCTGAAGCTGCATGTTGCCGAGCCCACGCGTTCTTCTCGGCAGCTTTAGGAAGGAATAACGCGTCGGCAAGGTGGAATCGAGCAACGATACCTGGCTGCGAAGGAGAACCGGCACCGACTGCTCCAGCGCCGAGTCCATAGTTGAATGAGTTAAGGTTCACATCAACGATAGCGCCTTGCACATCTTGGTAATTGCCGTCGCGTCTTCGGTAATTAAAGCCCGACTGGATACTCGGTAGCCACATGACTTTGGCTCGGTCTAACTGCGCATAGGCCTCTTGGACACGCCACCGAGCGAAGCCGACCACTGGATGTTGTCCGCCGATCATCGCTAGAGCCGTCGGTAGATTTATGGGAACGGGTGAGCCTGCAGTCTGCACTTCAGTTTCTTCGGGAACGTCGACTGCTTGTCCGGCCTCGATTGTTTGTGCGGTCTGATGCGAGACCGGCTGAATCGCTGCGTTCTCAGCGCTCCGCGCATCGGAGGTCACAGAAGCAAGGTGAGTTTTGGGGGCGACACGCGAAACGGACTGAGTGGCTTGAAAGGGCAGGACTGGTCTCGTTGTCGCGCAGCCAGCAAGGACCAGGGAACCAGCAATTGTCCCAGCGATTGCCCCGGTCCAAAATTGAAAACTTCGCCACATGTCGCTGGTAGCCCTACGAAGGGGATTAAGTCCGTTTGTGCCTTCTTTAATGAATGACTCGACATTCCATGGTTCGGCCAGTAGCGGTTGAAGCGGGTAAACAACAGTTTCTGGAGGTGCGGCCAGGGTCGTAGCGATTAGAATGGGACCTCCTGTTTGGCAAACTTTGCCGACTGGCTAAATGGAATCGGTTGAGCACAATCGCCGTGAAATCGGAATCAATACTGCATGCAACTCATAATCTCGGCCCTGCGTCGCCCCGCGACCATCATGGTGCTCGTCTTAAGTTTGACCCTTGGCTGCTTCTTGGCTGTGGGTCCGTCGGTATTTCAGCACTTCAAGTGGCCCTATCCCTCTGGGCTACCCAAAGGAATGGAAGTTGACATCTTTCCGAAGCTGAACCTGCCTGTCATCTACGTTTGCCAGCCCTATGGCGGGATGGACCCTGCGCAGATGGAAGGCTTTCTGACCAACTATTACGAGTATCACTTCCTGTACATCAGCGGCATCCACCACGTCGAGTCGCGAAACGTACAGGGTACAGCGCTGATGAAGCTGTACTTCCATCCCGAGACCAACATGGCTCAAGCGATGGCCGAGACGATCAACTATGTGAATCGCTCGCAGGCATTCATGCCGCCGGGAACGGTGTCGCCATTCGTAATGCGCTTCGATACAGGTAGTGTGCCCGTGGGCTATCTGGTTCTATCGAGCGATACGCGGAGCATCGCCGAGATCCAAGACTTAGCGCTCTTCCGCGTGCGGCCGATGTTTTCAAGTCTGCCTGGCGTGTCTGCTCCACCACCGTTCGGTGGTAGTGCTCGATCGATCGTCATCACGGTCGATCCTAAGAAGCTGCAGTCTTACAGCATGTCACCGGACGAAGTGATTACAGCGCTGACCAAGGGCAACACTATCAGCCCTTCGGGCAATGTGCCCATTGGTGATTCTTATCCGATTGTGCCCGTTAATTCCATTGTGAAAGACCCCCAGCAACTTGGCTCGATCCCTATCCGCATGGGCGCTGACCCCATCTTCATTCGCGACCTAGCAACGATCCAAGATTCCGCTGACGCACCTGCCGGTTATGCCTTGGTCAATGGGCGACGAGCGGTTTACATCTTGGCCACAAAGCGAGCGGAAGCATCAACACTTAGCGTCATAAACAACATCAAGGGTGCATTGCCCAAGATGAAAGAAGCTCTAGGTGCAGATGGTGAAGGCATCGACGTTCGCTTCGAATTCGATCAATCACCGTACGTTACTAGAGCAGTCGGAGGCGTTGTCACCGAAGGCGTTCTCGGCGCTGCTCTAGTTGGATTGATGATTCTACTTTTCTTACGAGACTGGCGGAGTTCGCTGATCGTTGTCTTGAATATTCCGTTGGCACTCTTTTGCTCAATTCTCGCTTTGTGGATCACGGGCCAAACAATCAATCTCATGACTCTGGGCGGATTAGCTCTAGCGATTGGGATTCTTGTTGACGAAGCGACGGTCTCGATCGAGAACATCCATTCCCACTTGAAGAGAGGCGTCCCCTTGGCAAGAGCCGTGCGTGACGGTTCGATGGAAACGATCGTTCCACGCTTGCTGGCGATGCTTTGCATTCTGGCCGTTTTCGTTTCGTCGTTCTTCATGCAAGGAGCAGCTCGGGCCCTGTTCGTTCCGTTGTCGCTGTCTGTTGGCTTCGCGATGATCGCGTCGTACTTTTTGTCGAGCACCTTCGTGCCCGTCATGTCGGTTTGGTTGCTGAAGGCTGGTCATGATCTCAATTCTAATCGCCGGACTGCCTTCGATCGCTTTCGCGAGACTTACGAGAACTTGCTTTCGGGACTCGTGAAGCTTCGCTGGCTGGTCGTTCCACTTTACTTATTGACCTGCATCAGCGCGATTGCATGGATAGCTCCTAAATTGGGACGAGGCGTTTTTCCTGTTGTCGACGCGGGCCAGTTCCGATTGCGCATGCGAGCGCCCGATGGGACTCATATCGAAAAGTCGGAAGCCTTAGCGAAACAGGCGTTGCGATTGATTGGAGAGGAACTCGGGCCACAGAATATTGAATTAACTTTGGGATACGTGGGAATGATTCATTCGAACTTTCCTGTGAACGCTGTGTATCAATGGTCCCGAGGTCCTGAAGAAGCGATCCTTTATGTCGACCTAAGCGACAACTTGCGTTTGTCCGATGAGGTCTTGAAGGGACGAGTCCGCGATCGACTTGCTAAAGAGATGCCCGATGTCAGGTTCTCTTTCGAGCCATCGGACATCGTGAATGAAGTCATGAGCTTTGGCTCTCCGACGCCGATCGAAGTAGTCGTTAGCGGATCGGACTTTGCCAAGAATCGTGAGTTCGCTGAAAAGCTGAGAAAAGAACTTGCTCAAGTCCCTGTGCTTCGCGACCTGCAACTCGGCCAGTCCATGGACTATCCAACCGTGCAAGTCAACGTAGATCGTGAAAAGGCTGGCTTGGCAGGGCTCATGCCGATCGACGTTTCGCGAGCTTTGGTCACAGCGACTTCATCCAGCCGTTTTGTTGTGCCGAATTACTGGGCTGATCCGAAGAGCGGCATCGCTTATCAAGTCCAGGTTGAAATCCCGCGTCCTGTTGTTCGATCACCGTATGATGTCGAGACCATCGGTTCGGTCTCGCAGCTTGGGCGCATTCCACTTCGCAAGACGGCTGACGGTCAAGTTCTCATTCAGGATGTCGCAACGCTCGAGCGCGGCACGATGCCAGGTCAATACGATCGCTACAACATGAAACGCCAAGTAACGCTGACTGCTAACATTGCTGGTAGCGATCTCGGTTCTGTCGCTACACTAGTTCAAACAGCCATAGCCAAAGCTGGAGCACCGCCAACCGGAAGCACGGTGGAGGTTCGTGGCCAAATCCCGCCGATGCAAGAAATGCAATCGGGGCTATCAATTGGTTTGCTATTGGCGATCGTTGTCGTCTTCCTTTTGCTGACAGCTAACTTCCAATCAATCCGCTTGTCATTGATTACGGTATCAACCATTCCTGCCGTGGTGATGGGCGTCGTACTTATGCTCTACCTCACCAATACGACAATAAACATCCAATCGTTCATTGGTGCGATCATGGCAGTAGGCGTAGCGATGGCAAATGCAATTCTGCTCGTCACGTTTGCGGAGAAGCGTCGTAGCGAATTGAGTGAAGTGAAGTCAGCGGCGATTAGCGGTGCAGGCAGTCGACTGCGAGCTATTTTAATGACAAGCCTTGCCATGATTGCTGGCATGTTGCCGATGGCATTGGCTTTGGGCGAGTCTGGCCAACAGAATGCACCGCTTGGACGAGCCGTCGTTGGCGGTCTTATCGCAGCAACCGTTGCGACTTTGTTTCTATTGCCACTGTTCTTTGCGATGTTGCAGTCCAAAGCGAGCTTGAAATCAGCTTCGATGGACCCTGACGATCCCGAAAGTTCTTACTATGCAAACTGAATGTTCAATGCCGGACTCATGTCGATCAGTATACTTAGGCCTCCTGATTGTTATCTTGCTCGCGGGATGCCAATCGAACCCAGCTGCTGGACCATCGGTCGACGCCGGTGCTTCTACAGCAAGCTCTCTAGATCGAGTGACCGCGGGAGCCCCCATCAAAAAGACGCTGCAACTTTTCACCGAGCAGCCTGGACGCGTTGTCGCCTTCGAAGAGGCGCCGATCCTTTCGAAGCTGCCTGGTTATGTGGAGACGGTACAGTTTGATATTGGGGACAAGGTATCCAAAGGTCAAGTCCTCGTACGTATCCACGCCCCTGAGTACAAGGATCAACTTGAACAAAAACGTGGACTGCTGGGGCATGCCGAAGCTCAAGTCAAGCAAGCTGAAGCGGCACTCGTTGCTGCCGAGGCAGCGTCAAACTCGTCGAAGTCGATGGTTGCTCAAGCGGAAGCGGGAGTGGGTAGAACTGACGCTGAGTTCGCTCGCTGGGATTCTGAACTCAAACGCATTCAGCAACTTGTTAGCAAGGGCTCCGTAACGCCCAAGCTCGCGGACGAAACATCCAGTCAATTTCAATCCGCCGACGCAGCTCGCAAAGAGGCACTTGCTCTGATTGAATCCGCAAAGGCTCGCGGACGAGAAGCCGAAGCTAACGTATTGACCGCTAAGGCTGATATAGACGCAGCCAAAGCCAAGCTGAAAGTTGCTCAGTCGGACATCGCTCAAGCCGAGACCATGTTGACCTACACGGAGCTCGCCGCTCCATTCGATGGTTTCGTAACCAGCCGAAACGTAGACGCAGGTCACTACGTCCAGCCAGCTGGAGCCAACAATGCTCAACCGTTGATGACTATCGCGAATGTCACCAAGGTGCGTATCTTCGTCAACGTCCCTGAAACTGAAGCGGCGTGGGTTGATGCGGGTTTTGAAAAGGCAGATGCTGGCGATCTAGTGACGGTTCTCTCGCCGTCACTTCCAGGAGGCAAAGTAGAAGCAAGAGTGACTCGAACCAGTCGACAGCTCGATCCCCAAAGTCGATCGCTTTCTGCCGAGATTGACCTCAACAACGACGAATTGAAATTGCTGCCAGGAGCATTCGTGACAACTAAAATACTTCTTGAACAGCGAAAGGATGTACTCACGTTACCAACGGGAGCTCTCGTCAAAGCCCCAGACGGTACGAAGTGCTGCGTCATAGTCGATGGCAAAATTCAACATCGACCTATCGAGCTTGGACTTCGCGCGGGTGACGATGTAGAGGTCACGTCTGGCCTGGACGGAAGTGAAATCGTCGTTCTGTTACGAGCCGGTTCGCTGCAGGTAGACCAGTCCGTCGAGATTATCGTGAAGAAATAGTTTCAACAACCCGAGTACCGCGATTCGAAGGATCGTACAATTGGACCAACGTAATTATGTTGAAGGCGTAGATAGCAGAGCTTTGAGAGGTCCATTGTGAGCATCAGTAGTTTTAGACAAACTAAGTCATCGATTTCTATTGTGCAATGTGTTTCCGTCTTCGCAGCCCTGGTCTTGATGCTTTGTTCGGCAGCACTGTATGCAGGGGATGTCCCAACGAAGCTGCCAGCATCGGATGGTAAGAAGGCCGATCAAACTAAGCCTGTAAAGGTCTATGTGATGCTCGGCCAATCCAACATGCTTGGCTTTGGTCGCGTTGAGCCCAAGGAGCTCAAAGGGACGCTTGAACACTTAGTACACGAAAAAGGCCAATACCCACATCTCTTGGACAGCGCCGGCAAGTGGGCCGTTCGCCAAGATGTTCGCTATGTGCATGTCATGGATCAACGTGGCGTCGACTACAAGGATCTTGAGAAGTTTGGTGTGGTTCGCAATGAGTGGTTGGTTCCTAACAAATCGTTTGGACCGGAACTCGGTTTTGGACAAGTGATGGGGTTCTATCACGAAGAACCCGTATTGTTGTTAAAGGCATGTATCGGCAATCGCAGCCTTGGATGGGATCTGCTGCCTCCGGGCAGCGAGCAGTTTGAACACGACGGTAAGATCTACGCTGGCTACAAAGACGTAGCTAACTTTTGGGAAAAAGGCTCAGAACCCAAGCCGGTTCCCTGGTATGCTGGTCGGCAGTATGATGCCGACGTCGCGCATGCCAAATCGGTATTGAGTAACCTTGCGAACTACTATCCTGAATACCAAGGGCAAGGCTACGAAGTGGCGGGCTTTGTTTGGTGGCAAGGTCACAAGGACCAGAATGCGGCTCTGGCGGGACGCTACGAACAGAACTTAGTGCATCTGATCAAATCATTGAGGAAAGACTTTGCAGCACCGCAAGCAAAGTTTGTCCTTGCTACTGGCTGTGGCAATCCAGGCACGGAAAGTTTTGGTAAGCAGATTGCCGAAGCTCAACTAGCCGTCCACGGCGAAAGCGGTAAGTACCCCGAGTTCAAAGGTAACGTCGCGGCCATTGATACTCGCGACCTGTGGCGCAACGCAGACCAGTCTCCCGTAAACCAAGGTCATCACTACAATCACAACGCCGAAACATATTACGAGACTGGCGAAAGGCTGGGCCGTGCGATGGCTAAGCTACTCGAACAAGCCCCAAAGTCTGCTAACGCCACCCTCCCCTGACCCTCCACAAGTCCACGCGAATGTTTATCCGACTTGCTTCGACGTTACTGCTGGTATGTTCAACCACACTCTCCTCCGCACAAGACGATATTCGACCCGATCAAATTCAGTTTCGTCGACAAGCGGTGGTGCGGCTGGTCTTTGATGCCGATCAGAACATACCATTGTCTTCTTTGCGGCCAGCAATGGTCCACGACTTCGATTTGATGCACCCAGAGAAGCTATCCGAAGACGCTAAAGTCCAATGGGAATTGCTTAACGGTCAAATCGTCGCCTCGGTTCCCAACGCTGACGCGCAGTCGATGCGATGGGTAGGCGGCTTCAATCCCTTCGCCACCTACGAACTTGAAATCGATCGTACCCAAGGAAGTGGGGCCGTTGGCCTATCATTCAATCACTCATCGAATAATGATGCTTTGAATGCCTCATTGCGATTCAAAGAAGGTAGCGCCGAAGAGGTCCTCTGGACGGTTGTAATCGGTGGCCAACAGGTCATCGAAGAAAAGTGGCCAGTTCCTAAAGAGATCGTGCGAGGAGCCTTAAAGCTTCGGGCGCAAATGTCGGCTGTGGGTGTGAATGTGTTTCTTGAGTCCGCGGGCAGGTCCTATCTGGTAGGCTTCTCGGACTTCGCTCAGCATGTGGACCTGAGAGAGCGATCACGAATCCAACAAATGGATTTTGCGGTACTAGCAGACTTAAAGGCCAGTGCTCAAGTAACGCTAAACGGTGCTTCCTCCTATTTTTCAACCGGCTCGGGGCAAGCCGACATTCGCGCGATCACAGATGAAGAAGGTACGCCACTGTTGGAAGAAGGGCGATTGTGGTTCACGATGACTCTGCGCGGTCGCGCTTTGCCTCATCCCCTGCAAGGAGTCTTTTCGCTCAATCCATCTGTGTTCGATATTCGCTTCGAGGGAATCATCGTGTTTGACATGAACGATGGACTACTACGCAATGATTTGGCTTCGCACCTATTTCGCGATTCTAAGTCGGGCACGTGGCGCGGATGGACTACGGGGTTTAGTGCACTTGATGGCGCGGGAAGAGCCGAAGTGAAGACGATTCTGGCGATCAGCTCGACCCGAGACCCGCGGCGAGGCTTCTCTATCATGCAGGCTAGACCGATTGGCATTACCGGTGCGCACGAAGATCCGCACGGAATCTATGACAAGGACTCCGGAAAGTGGCGTTTGTTGATGTGCGAGTACGACAAGAAGTATCGCGCCAGCATGTGGGAGAGCGATCAATGGGATCGAGGGTATACACGGTTGGCTGGGCCGGTAGAGATGGATAGCACCGGAACGATGATCCAGAAGTTTGGCAATAAACGCTATGCCCTTTTCGGCAGTGCGGATCGCAAGATCTACATTCGCAATTATCCAGACTTGACACCTGCCGGAGAATTGAATGTCGATCTTCCGCCATGGAATGATCGCAACGGAACACGGATTTGGCCCAACGTCATTCCGCTGCCCGAAGGATATCCCGCTCCCTACATTGCACTGATGATGGATCGCGTGAATTTTCCAGGAATGCCTAAGCCCAACTGGACCTATGGGGCACTTTATCTGTACTACGGCTATCCGGTAAGACCGTAGCCTTGCTGTAGACGACGAACTTTCTGAAAATCAAGTACGTGGGGCAGAGTCCTTTTCTGAGAAAAGCGCCCGATAAACTCCGCCGATTTGGCCGCTGAATCTATTCTCTACCGATTAGCTTTGTACGGCATCACCTTTTTAAACGGTCGATGCCGCCAGAACAGGGAAAAAATGGGATCATCAATCAAGTTTGTTCCACCGATTATCGAGACCTACATGAAAAATCGTCAGATCACCAGCGTCCTAGTTCTGGCCGCCATGACGCTTGGTGGTAGCGTTGGGTGCAGTCAGCCGACAACTTCAAAAGACTCTGCTTCAATAGCTACTGGAGCGGTGTCAAGCGAAGTAGGAATGAGCAACGTAGGAATGGTCGCTAAGGAGCTGGGTGATGCTTCCGTAACTTCTGGCAACAGTTCATCGCTCACAAAGTCGGCGGAAAGCGAACCAGCAAAACCTGTCGCACCTCCGCAGGCTCCGCCAAAACCAACAGATCAACAGATCGCAAAATGGAAACAGGTCGAATTCGTTCCTTTAGAACTTGTCGGCTTTCGGGAGCATGAAAAAATCGGCTATGTGAACTTTGTTGACTCAGTTCATGGCGGGCAAGAGTATCTGCTCGGCGGAACCAGATTGACGCTGTGGAGCTTAAAGGATTCGAGTCTCATCCATGAGTTCATTGAAGCCAAAACGCAAGAGAAAGAGCGACTGCTGAGCTTTGCCGTTTCTCCTGATGGAACTTGGTGTGTCGCTGGAGACGCTGGAGGCTTACTTCGCAAGTTTGATATTCCTCAGCGGAAGGAGATCGGGACGAAACAATTGGGAACCAAAGCGATCGTTCGAATGGCCATATCTCCAGATGGCAAAGAGATCGCCACCCTGCCCTTTCATAGCGAAGTTTCCATATGGGGCGCCGATACGCTTGAGAAGAAGACGAGCTTCAAAGTTGATGCACGTGATATCAAACACTTGCAGTACATCAAGGCTGGCTGCCTTATCGCATCCGGAGAGAGCATGTCGACTTGGGACACTGCGACGGGTCAAAAGCTCAAGACATATCCATCTCAGAAGTACCAGTCGGCCATCGCAATTTCAGCCGACAATCGGCAACTCGTTTTTGGTGCGAAAGATTCGCTGCAACGCTGGAGTCTCGATGAAGACAAAGCCATCGGTGAGTATCGTGGAGTCCCCTATCGCGATGCTGCTGTCCGCTTTACAGACGACGGTTCGTTAGTCGCGGTTGCCGGCGGGGATGGCGTTCGAATTCTGGATGCAAATTCGGGTCAGATGCTCCAGGTAATCGATGCTGCGGGATCTGGGGTTACAGATATTCGTTGGATACCTCAGTCGCGTCTGTTGCTGGTGGGAACCGAGCTGGCTCGCAATCGAATCTGGGGACGGGTTGATGAATGCCGAAAGTTCGGATTTGAACCTCTGCCAAACTTTAAAATTGACGTCCAAGGCAGTTCGGATGAACCTGCCAATGTCGCAAGGAATCTGGCCGTCCTGGACCTGAGGGTACTACCCAAATTGCCGAACTCAAAATTGCAATACGATTCGTTCAGCTCGGTCAACTATACCTCACCGAGCGACCTGAGTGAGGTCAAGCTATTCTACCGCTACGTGCTCAGTCAACGTGGTTGGACCGAGTTGCCAGACCAAGCAACCGACAGTTCACTGCTATTTACAACTCATGGTCACAACCTGCACTTGTCGCTCTACAGCGCTCAACCTGGTGAGACTTCGATTAGTTTGACACACGCGGGCAACTATGATCTCACAAAGGCACCCCGCGTTAAAGTAGAGGAGACAACCTACAGTGGATTGACAACGGTCGTGTACCGAACTGAAGCGACATTGCTACAGGTTGAAATAGAATTGCTGAGAGCATTCTATAAAGCGGGATGGACCAGCTTCGCTCGATTGAACCGTAGTCTGAACGAAAGCACAGATCACCGAGACCTCGAATTTCTC
>CAUJKA010000489.1 GCA_963204965.1 Planctomycetota bacterium
TGGCGACAGCACTGATGCCCAATTCTGTACGCGAGCGAATCTGTGTTGCCAACACATCGGCTAGACGACCAGGACCATCTGCCAGCGTGTAAGGTACTCGAATGTTGCCAACGCTAACAAAGTTATCGCTATCAAATTCAAAGCGACGCACGGTGCCATTGGCCGCCGTCAACGTAACGATCTTGCCTTCCAAGCCAGGAACGGCACCTGCATTGAATTCAATCGTTCTGTTCAATGGAGCTGTTTGGAACCAGAAATTGTAAACGCCAGCTGGGTTGCCGTCGCCGTCACCGTCAAACACAACTTGCGTGTCACCGGGGAACTGACCGTCGGAGTTTCGAATCACGTTTCCGCTATCTACTTCGGCTCGGAAGGTCATTCTCAAGTCATAACGACCCTGCGAACGTCCGCCGTATCCAGTGTTTTCAATCACAGCGTCGTAGTTGTTATTGCCGCTAGCGCTGACTCCAACAAAATACACGCCCGAGTCGAGCGACATCTTGATCAACGAATCTTCGCTGAAGTAGTCATCGTTTTGCGCAATCAGCTTAACTTCACCGCCTTGCAGGGTGATTGGGCTGTAAGTGATTGGCAATCCGCCGAGAACTGTAGATGTGCTTCCTGTCTTCAACTTGACCTTTACCAAAGCCGAGGCTTCGGGGTTTTCGTTGATCGCTTTGATAAACTGATCAACGGTCGTCAACGATCCAGGTTGTGAATTCAAGTCAACGTGAACCGCATTGTCCGAGGTGCTCACCAACACGTTATCGCCGGTGGTTCGCTCGCTTTGAGTTACGATGATCTGCAGATTGTTACCCAACAGACCTGGCTTCATCGCTTCGAATTCGACTAGCAAGTTTCCGCCAGCCGACATATTGCTTGCAGCTGTAGCTTGAACCTGCTTGTACAGGTGCAACAGAGTGTTTAGTGAACTACTAGTTTGCAAACGCTCCGCTTGAGTCTCAGCGACAAACTCGCCGACTTGGTTTGGCTCGTCGAACTTAACTTCGAAACGGTAGAGCTGAACATCATTGCTGTCCGGACGCAGAACATATTGTCCATGTAGAACGTCGAAGGAACCTGGGAACACAGGCTCAGTCGTCGGCACAACGTCTGGACGACCTTGGTTAATGAAGTTCGTGCTCAACGCCATCAATTGCCCGATCGGCAAATCGCCAGCCTTTTCCAGACCCAAGGCGATTCCAATTCCAGTCAACGACGCGCGGAACCAATCTTCACCATAGTTATCGCTCCACTGCCGAGCCGTTCCCAGAACGACCAACGAGCTTTGGAATTGTGGATCGATGCGAACGCCAACGTTAAATCCAGTTTGCAGAACGTTTGGTCCATTGCCCAGTGCAGTTGTGCTGCCCAGAGCTACAGTAATACCCAGGTCAGTAGTTTCAATGAACTGAACGCCCAGGTGATTGCTCCAAGTTTGGAACGCTTCACGCGTGCGATTCTTTTGCTTCTCAGTAATCGCATTCGTTAGAGGGTTGTTCGAAGCGTCTGTGGCGTAGACAGTTTTGAAGTTGTAATAGATTGTCGAAACGCCACTGATGCTGTCCGCACCGAAGAGTGCGTTGATGTGGTCTTCGAAGGTATCTCCAAAATCCGCGCCGTTCTGTGTTGGTAATTGACGGCTGCCAGGATCATTGTTTGCACCAGGCAGGTCCAAAGTGTAGTCAACTGGTTGAATCTCAGACGATAGAACCAAGCTTGTTTGAGCAACGTTCACCGAACCGATGACGCCCAAATTGCTGGCTGTATCGAACGAGCTACCTAGACCAACGACAGAAATTGGCGAGTAGTTGATCGGTGCATTCAAAATTGTGTTTTGATCGCTACCTGGCTCAAGCGTGACAGTTACCAACGCACTTGCCAACGAGTTTCCTCGCAAAGCAAGCAAGAGTTCGTTTGCAGTAACATTGTCTCGGCCCAAGTCGATGCTAATGACTTTGCCGCTGACGCTGATCAGGGGAGGATCAATCGGGGTCAGTGTTCCCGAGTTGATTACAACAATATCGATACCACTGCCTGCCTTACCAAGCACTTGCGATACGAAACGGAAGGTCGCTCCACCATCGGTATTAAAATCGGAAATTGCTGTTGCAGCAGCTTCACTAAACGTCGGTGTGATAGGTGCTGACTCGCGAGTACCTACTCGCAGACGGAAAGTGTTTTGACCTGCAGCAGAACCCGGAAGTAGGTCGATGTCCTGAGCAAACTTCAAAGTCACCGAATTGGTGGCGGCGTTGTACTTGGCCGTTTGTGGCACAAAGTAGCGATCGTCTGTATTGCGAACAGTGTCTTCAGTCAAAATCAACTGATAGAAAGCTGGATTCTCAGCCGATTGCGCTGTTGGTCGTCCGAGGTTATCGTTCTCTACGAACAGCTTGCTCTCGTCAAAGTAAACAACAACAGTATCGCGTTGCTGAGTCAACTGACCGCTCGTGTTTCGTACCACTGGCTGCGGAACAACAGAGACGACCTTCGGCCCCAAATCGAGACGGAAGTTGACTGTATCTTTTCGAGAATTGGAGCTGGTTGGAACAAACAAATCACCCGCTTGTCCCCCAGTCGTGCTATTGCGCAGACCTACGACACCTTCAACAGGATCGTCGTATCCAAAGACTTCGATGCGGTATTGATCGTTGGGTAGAAGGCTGGCAAAACGGAAAGTGACTTCGTTCTGCTTGGGCGCAGCACCGACTAGAACTTGGCCCGGAGTAACTTGAATGTCTCCGGTACTTGTCAGCTTGATTGGCGAATAGGTGATCGCATTCGATCCAATCGCTGTATCAGCAAAGCCTGCTGTAACTTTCGCAGTCACAATTGGAGCTGCTACTGGCGAGACATTCATCGCCGCGACTAGTTGAGCCGCTGTTGTTGGTGTGCCGACATTCGAATTCAACCGAATCGTCAACTCGCCTGTCGAAGACGAAAAAGTAAAGGACGGAGAAACTCCAGTTCCTAGATCGGCGCGCGTTACGCGAACCGTCGGAGTTGTTCCTTTAGAAGAAGCGGTCAACTGGATCTCGACGCCACCATTGGAGCCGAAGTCGCTGGTCGTTGTGGCAAAGCCAAACGATCCATCGCCTCCGCTTCTGGTAATGCGAATACCATCCAACGTGTTAGCATTGATTACTTGCGATTCATCGAATCGAAAGACCAGCTCACGTGGCGATGTGTTGCGGACTGCTCCGTCAACCAAAAGATCGCTGTTGTTGGGCTGAATCCCAATCAGACTTGGCCCGACAGCGAACAACTGACGTTGTTCTAACTGTTCCGAGAGCATCTGACGAACACGGCTTCGAGCACCGTTTCGACGCGATTGCTTGGCTTGTGATTGAGAAGAATTACGACTAGCCGACTGTGATCTACGGATGGCCATTAACCAACCCTTAACGCTTACAGGTGAGCTTCAACAAGGAATTAACCCCCAAATGAATGGGAGCGGCGCGTTGATTTGCGCCTTGCCGAACACTGAAACCGCCAGTTTGAGGAGTAAAAAGGGCCGAAAAGCTGAAAAAACCGCCCCTCGACCCGATGAGGACACGGGGTCGATTATAGTTGCGACGAAAATCGTTGCAAATTCCGCGACTTACCTAGACTGCTTATATGGGCTAATCTTCCAGGTTTTCCGCGTGGTGGGGTACAAATTGTGAGGGTTTTAACGCCTGCGGGATCCTTAAACGCCTCGGCGCCCCCCGAAGGGGACGCACCGGTCGTTGACGATTGGACGCCCTCGACTGCCGGAAGTTCCACCAATATCGATTACGACGCCCAGACTTCCCAGTCAGCCCATAGTCGCAGAGAAGCGACACTTAAGAGATTGAAATTTCAGCCCATATCCGCGAGTTGATAGGCTCGCGATCGGAAGAGAAAATCGATCAAATTCCCCTCATGCGGCTGAAGCCAATTCAGCCTGTTAGTGGGTATTGGTCCGACGTTCAGCCGATCGACCACTGTGCTTTCGGTCAATTGGTCGATCAATCCCTGATCCTTGGTCAAAGCTGTGCACACCAAAGTCGAACCGATCTTCGAGACAAAATCCTTTTGCGGACTCTGAACGACAGTCACAAATGGGAACATGTATTCCTTCGCCGCGATCGCTCGTTCGGGGGAGTTTGCATGAGCGATTACCGGTCGAAGGTAGGCACATCGCTCCTTTTCAACCAGCCGCTCGCCAAACTTCGCCGTCTTGTCGATCACGCCTGATTCGGACAGATCTTGCTGAACCATTGACCAGGTCCCAAGCGCCATCTGCTTGTTCGTGAAGGCCGCCAGGCCTGCTTTGGGGTCTTGTGGCGGCAGAACGTCAACTGGCCCGAGTCGCTCCGCCAGAGCCTCGGCAATTGCTTCTGTGTGTCGTGACGCCCAGATCGCTGAGCAATTGATGCAACTGCGACCGCTGTTGGAAAAAACGCTCTCAACCATCAGATCCAAGAAGTCTTCCCAGCGATCAACGACGTCGTCGCCGATCAGAATCTTGGTAAAGCCCGGGCCGTGCGGTTGGACTCGAGGGTTGCCCTCGTACTGCTGTACCGTTTGAGCTCCACCAAAAACCATCGATCGAGTGCAACGAGTCAGCAGTGTCCCGCCAACATCGTGTCCACCTGGGTAAAGCCCAAACGCCTCAGGCGGAATCCCGGCTTCCATAAACGCCGAAACCATTCGATATGGCGTCCAGGGCTCTTGGCTTCCCGGCTTCAGTAGCAGACCAATCTGCAAGGCAATCGCCGGAAGCCACAAGGTGTGCACACCAGGCGAATTGTTCGGTAGGACCGCTCCCAGGACTGGCGTTTGGACTTGGTAGCTGACCGTGACGCCGCGTCCCTCTTCCCCATATCCGCGAGTGAAAATGTCCAAGTCGAGACCCCGCGTGAGCGAGTCCAGAATCTTGTCCATGTTAGCCAACACGAAGGCATTCTTCTTCATGTTGTTGACGCACATGTGCTCAGGCAATCCTGTGCTAGCCGACTGCTGATGCACAAAATCATCTACGGACTGAGTCTGATCGCCCATCGGCAACACGGCCGACTCGAAAAGATGAGCCGCCTTCTTACAACGCTCGATCAGCTCGCGAGATGGGATCTCTCGCAAGACCTGGCGAGCTCGCGGAGCATGACGGTAATCCATCTGTAGCATGCCGCCATTGACTTGAGCAATCTTGGCAATGGGTTCACCAGTATCGAAGTGAATGACCTCTAGATTGTCGAGCGACTTGTAAGGCTTGCCCCAACGGATTGCAGGAATGGTAAGCACGGTGAGATCTCGCAGTGAATTGTGAATGGATCGTCGATGGCAGGAGGCGGAGCAAGAGTTTCTCTATCTCCGCTTCAAATGACACGGATACCGCTGACTTTAGTAAACGCCAACGGTCGTTTGGGAAGCGATGACGTGATATGGACGTACACCACTGACTCCGTCCCATGGGTACTTTTCATAGGGCTGCTCTCGCTCGCCTTCATCACGCTCTAGGAATCCAGGCACGAAGAACTCTTTCGTCATCGTATAAAGCTTGACGCGTCCTGTTCCACCATAGGGAACAAGTTGGTTGTGATCGTCGAAATCAACCACCTCGACCACCGCTCGTGGCTGTGGAGCGTAGTAGGAAATCTTGTAATCATCGTCGGCTGTGATCGGCTTGCTACAGGCCAATCCCATCAGAGTATTGCCGTAAGTCGGTGTCATGTAGACCCCGCTTTCTTCGACTGGACCACTAAGCAATTCTTCCACGCAAAATCGCGTCCACTGTGGAGTGAACTCAGTGCCGCCAGAGAAGATGCCCGTAATACCACACTCTTGAATGCTCGTACCCTTCTCCGCCAAACCGTAGGCCAACGCTTCAAGCAACTTAGGCGTTGTAAACATGCACTTGATATCGTGACCAGCTGTGAGAATCGTAATTGCTTGATCGATACAGTGCTTCTTATAGGCTTCAAGATGTTCCATCCAACCCAGCTTGATCAGCTTGATTACCCAGCGAGGGTCCAAGTCGATGCAGAAGCTGATGCCACCACGATATTGACACAAGTGTTCGACTGCTAAACGCAACCGACGCGGACCGGATGGTCCTAGCATCAACCAGTTTGCTCCCTTAGGAAAATATTGGTCGGGCAATGTGTGACTAAACAGCTCATAATCGATTCTGAAGTCATCGATCACCACACGACTCTTCGGAATCCCGGTCGTTCCGCCAGTCTCAAAAACATAGGTTGGACGGCCTTCCAAACCCTTGGGCACCCAACGACGAACGGGTCCACCACGTAACCAATCGTCTTCGAAAAGCGGAAACTTCTTCAAGTCCGCAAAACACTTTACTTCCTTGAGCGGGTCGAATTTAAGTTGGGACTTTTTCTCTAACCAGAACGGCGATCCCGTGCTTTCGTGAAAGTGCCACTGCACCAATTCGACAGTGTGCGCATCCAATTGTGCTGCCGCGGTTGAAGGATCAAGTTGAGGTGTGCTCATCGGATTTTCTCATACATTCGAGGTGGGGTATTGATTCGTTCAAACGCTTCGCCTTACGAAGCGTGGCGGGATCGATTGGGAGTTTAATTTTTGGTGTCTATTGTCCGGCGACATACTGTAGTTGGATGTCGACTGCGGGCATCATTTTTTGCAACGCGTCCACTCCCGACTGCGTTACTTGAGTTCGCGTCACAATTAGCTTCTTAAGTGCTTTCAATGACTGCAGTTCAGGAAGCCCAGCATCGGAAACCGAGGTTGAACCCAGATGCAGAAAACTCAGCTCTCCAAGATTTCGTAACTGTGGCAAGGTTGCGTCTGTGATCTTTGTATTGTCCAGGTTTAGCCACTGAAGTCGAGCGAGCTGCGACAAATGTTGCGTTCCAGCATCTGTCACAGATGTGCTCCACAGATTCAGCCGCTTAAGAGTCGTTAATTTGCCGAGTGTGCTCAGTGCAGCATCATCGATATTCGAGCATTCGCTAAGATCCAACTCCTCCAGGATCAGCCCAGCCACGCTAGCCAACCCCGCACTACTAACTTCCGTCTGCGCCAATCGAAGCTTCTTGAGCTCCGACAATTGCGAGAGGCTTCCCAAGCCCGCATCATCAACCATCGTGCCAGCAAGATAAAGTTCACTTAAGCTCTTGCAGTTTTCGATCTGAGCCACAGTTCGTGAGCTGATCTTTACACCGTCAAGGGCGAGCAGTTTTAACTGCCCTTGGTTCTTCAAGAACTCGGTGCCAGCATCCGTCACATCACAGTTGCCAAGCTTGCCGTTGAGCCTCACGGACCGCAATTTCAACATCGATGTTGTTAATGTGATCAACTGTTGGTCGCCGATGGGACACTCGCGCAGGTCCAGATTCTGCAGGCCTTGCAATTGACTCAAGCTGGCCCAACCAGAATCGGTCAGTGAAGATTGGCGGATGACCAACTGCGTCAAGGAATCGACCTTTGCGAGCTCTTCAGCCAGCATGTCGGACATCTCAACGCGGCTGAAATCCGCGGACTCGATCACACCGCTTTTGGCATTGGTGCTCAGCTTCACACCAGCCTGATCCAGCAAAGCCTGGACCTCCGCCTGCGGATTCTCGGGCTTCGCGGTAGGTGGATTGGGAGAATTGCCGGTCGGAGCCTTATTTGACGAATCACAGCCAACGCTAACCGTTAACCATGCCATGAACGCCAAGAACTGAATTGCCGAAACGGGCTTCACCAGTTGGTAAGCCCGTGCAAGTTTACTAGTTTCCGCGTTATTTGCTGCCGCGTTATTAGTTGCAGCTTGGTGCTGAATCATCACCACCCAAGGCTCCTACAGCGATTTTACTTGTTGGCAGCAGCCTCGCGACCGGACAGCCAAAACAACAGGGGAGCAGCAACGAACATCGAACTGTACGTTCCCACCGAAATACCAATCAACAGTGCAAACGCAAAGGTGTGAATGCCTTCTCCACCCCAAACATACAACACGAAGACCGTCAGCAAGGTTGTACCGCTGGTCAGGATCGTACGACTGAGCGTTTGATTGAGAGCCGCGTTGAGCATTTCAACGGAAACGCGAGGGCTACGACCGCGAATCTCGCGAATTCGGTCGAAGATAACGATCGTATCGTTGAGCGAATAACCAATGATCGCCAAGAAGGCCGCTATTTCTGTCAGACCAATCTTGAAGTCTTCGACCAACAGGAAGCCCAAGTAGTCGGCCAACCAGTGTGTCAACGCGATGATGCCCAATGTGAAGAACACGTCGTGGATTAGCGCCAACACTGCCGCCAAACCATAGGAGATCTTTTGGAATCGGAACCAAATGTAGATCGTAATACCCAACAAGCTCACCAACAGAGCGGCAACAGCGCGACTCTTCATTTCCGAAGCAACACGGCCTTTGATCTGGCTGAGCGAAAGCCAAACTGGTGTATTGTCCAATTCAGCAGAAAGTGCTGCCATAACTTTGTTGGCTTGTTCTTCGGGCAGTGGAAGATCGACATTCCACTTCACGTAAGCGTCCTTTTGATTCTCCAACCAATTGTCAGGCTTATCGCTTGGCTCGATGTTTGCCTTAGAAACATCAAGGGCAACGCCGGTCGACTTGGAAGCCTTTTCTAGGCTTTCGGTCAGCGACTTGAGATCCAACTTGGCGTTTTTCTTTCCACCATCTTGGAATAGCTCGAAGACAAATTTCGTTGAGACCTTAGTTGGCACTGCGGTTGCAATCTGAGCGTCAGAAGCCGGGGCTGGTGTCGCTGGAGCCGCGTCCGCTGGTGTCGTAGCTGGTGTGGCTGCTGCTGGTGTTGCAGATGTTTCGGCAGGCTGAGTTTGCGTCGTTGGCGGTACTGTCTCTTGAGCTTGCATGCTCACCAATCTTACGGTCGAAGACTTTACCACGCTGCTTTGATCGCTACTCAGCTTGGAAAACTTTGCGTCGTAGGTTGTCAGTTGCTTGTTGTTCTTAGCCAAACCATCGGCCAACATTTGAGCTAGAACCTTTTCGTCATCCAACGAAGTAGTCAGCGTATAGAGTTGGTCCTTCGGATCTTGATCAATGCGAATCAACGTCGTCTCGATAGGCTTACCATCTTTGTCCACAAAGATCTGCTTGGTTAGTTCTCGCATCTCTTGGACAGATACTGGTTCCGTTGTTTGGAAGGTCACCGAAGTACCACCAGTAAAGTCGATGTTCAACAAGCCTGGGCCACGAGCAAAAGCGGCAACCAATCCGATGATGGTTGTAGCAACCGTGATCGTAATCCACAGCTTTCGAGCGGACATGTAATCGATGTCGCGTTCTCCGAAAATCTTGCCCTTAGTCAAGGCGATTCCGTCGACCATCGCCAAGTTCACCCACTTCAGTCGATCGCAAACTTCGAAGATGATTC
>CAUJKA010000490.1 GCA_963204965.1 Planctomycetota bacterium
CATCGTCTGCCGCCCGAGCGACAGCTACTTCTATCTGCTGCACAAAGGAACCGTTCGAAAGATCGATTACAGCAAGCCGCGGAACGTCACCGACACTCCTGCGAACGATCTGCCCATCGAGTTCCGCGACGAAGTGAAGCGTCAGCTCGACATCCACGAAATCTCCGCCGCACAGCAGGCGGAAATTTTCGAAAATCCAGCGGCTCCGGCAGCAGCGTCCGAATCGAAGACCAGCGCGAATGTACCTACCAAGCCATCCGAGGCAGGCACTCCGAAACTGCCGAAGGCGGCGAAGCAGGAACCGCTGAGTACACTCGCGACTGGACAGCTAGAACTTGAAACAAAGGAACCCGAGAAATTGCCGTCGGAGAAGGAAACGCCCACGTCGCCCTCTAATGTTGCGGCGGCCTCCGAGAAGCCGAAGCCGAACTACGTGAGGGTGGTCGGGCAATTGCTCGATGACGAGACCGGCCAGCCGATCGAAAAGGCCGGTTGGGAATGGGGCATGGCGGACCCCAATAAGCCCGAAAAGATTTCGTGGGGACACAGCCGGTCGATGGGTATGAGCCATCCCGATGGCAAGTTTGAAATGCCGTTGAACATCAGCACCAATGGCAATCACTATCCACTGCGGGTGTACGCCGCCGGGTACGAAACGACGGTGGTTGTCGGTGAACTCGCCAAGCCCTATCCAGAGAAGATCGAGCGGAACATACGGCTGAAGCGGGGCCGAAGCATCACTGGCGTCTTGCGCGACCACACGGGCAATCCGGTGGCGAATGGCTGGGTCTTCTTCATCCCCAAGGGACATCAAACCAACATCGTCGAAAGCATCCCCGGCACTGACGCCCACCAGCTCCCCGCCATCGCGAGGGACGGTGCCGTATCGGAAGTGCGCACCAACGAGAACGGAACGTTCGCCCTGCCAACCGGTGTGGCTGGCACGTTGGCGGCGTCGACCGATTTGGTTGATCTCTGGCCATTCCCACTGCCGGATGATGGTTATGCGGAACTGAAGATGCCGGCGCCGTCGTACTTGGTGATCGACCTCACGTATTGGTACCTTGCCGAACTCGTCAAGAAGGGAGAGCATGAGCTTTCGCCCAACAGCGAAGACCCCAACCAATGTTGGATTCACGTCGATCAAAGCGGGTCTTCTGAACCGTTGTGGAATAACCTTGGCTACCGCCGGCAAATGCTGGTGTTCGCGAAAGATCCACGAGCCAAGCTTTCCAAGGGTGTGATCGTAGGCCATGTCGTCGAAGGGGAAATGGATAAGCCGATACCCGACATTGGTCACAACAAAAACCTCTCGACCAAGATTCGCGTCGCGTTGCCGCCCGGCAATTACCGTGTGCAGCGGCTGCGGACCGGCCCGTTCGCGCCAGTCGATGAACAAAACGTCGAGCTGAAGTCGGGCGAAGACACCATCCTGAGTTGGGCTCGCGGCGACGGCTCCTCGGTCCGCGGCAAGGCAACTTGGCCCGCCAACATGATGTTTGTCCGCCAACAAGGCGAAGCGCCGCGGAAGCTCGATTGGACCGTGCCCTATACCGCCACCGTCTGGATCGCCCCGTTCGGCACGGACGGAAAGGACGGCAAGCCGATAGACGCTGCGAAGATCCAAGCTGACGGCAGTTTCTTCGTCCCCACCAACCTCGACCCCGGCAAATACAAGGCGACTGCACGAGTCTCCCTGCCGGAGAGCGATGATTCCCGGCGAAGTTCAGGCTGGCGCGGACCCGACTGCATCGCCACCGCAGAGTTCACCATTCCCGAGCCAGCCCGCGGCCCATTCGGTTCGCCGCCAGTGGAGCTCGAGATCAAGATGGAAGTCGCCGAGAACGTGCGTTTCCTCCGGTCGAATGCACTCGCCGATCCGCCCCAGGCGATGCAACCGCCCGCGGGCAAGCCGAAGCTCGGCGCAATGCTCAAATCCGCGACCGAGCAGAAACTGAAATGGGGTGAGACGGTGAATGGCCTGCGAGCGGCGCTCGTCATGCAACCCGTACCGGACGAGCCCGATGCGGAGGACAAGATCGATGTCTTTCTAGTCGTCCAAAACGTGACGAAAGCGGAAGTCTGGCTCCACGCTTCCGATGCAGCACCGAATCCTCGACAGTTGATCTGGCGCGACAAAGGAGTCCTGGAGACAGTGACCGAAGTGGCCAAGCCGATCCCTGCCGATGTCCGGCTTCAGCCCGGTGAAGTAGCGTACTTTCGCATGACTCAACCGCCCGGCAAGAGGAACCCCGGAGGCCGGAGCACGGGCTCGATCATTGAGGAAAGCATCCGCACTGACCCAACGTTTTCACTAGAGGGATCGATGAAAATTTCAACCGCTCCCGCAGGCGCGTGGTCAGGCAAGCTGGTAACGGGACGAACCGAAGGCGGTACGGCAATTCCGGCGGACGCAAACATCGTTAAGCTCCCCGATGACCAATATATGAAGTCCGGCTTCCCGGTGGATGAACTGGTTGGCGAGGGTGTGATGTGGAACGACGAGCAAAACGGTTTGTCGTTGGGATACCGCATCACCGGAGATGAATGGCGCCTACTCGGCAAGGAAGTGAAGGTCGAGTTATGGGTACAGAATCACGGCGACAAGGACGTGAAGTTTCAAGACAACATGCGTGCTGACCCTGAATTCGGACTGCGGGTGAAATTGAAGGATGCAAAGGGCGAGGATCACAATTCCAACTTCTGGCCGGACGACAGGTCGCCGATTGGATTTCATCGTCTGCTGCCGCCTGGCCATGCGATCAAAATGAAGGAGTTCACCATTTCGCTCTTTTGGCCTGATAATGATTTCTCGCACGCCAAAGGCCACTTTTTTGGCATCGCCCCCGGAGCATACAATTTCCACTGCGAGCTTGAACTACCGGGCTTCTCCGCCACGGGCGAAGGTGGAAAGCAACTCACGCCCGCGGCCGGCGAGTGGACCGGGAAGCTCACGACACGCGGCTTGAATATTGAGATCATCGCGCCAGATGCGCCCGCGACTAAGCCGCGCACACAGTCGGTGGAAGTCCGCATCAGCAAAGACGGCGAGATTTCACTCGACCGGAAAAAGATGCCGCTCGAAGAATTAAAGACGCGGGCAGCCAGGAACGCGAAGAAGTGGTTCACGATCAAAGCGGACGATGACGTTCCCTACGCGAAAGTAATCGCGGTGATAAAGGCGTTGAAGGCTTCGGGCGTCACGGAGTTCTCATTTGCCGAGGCGCGCGTCGGTGATGGCAAGTACCGAGTGGCGAACCGTACTGGGAGCTACGAGTTCGACGAAAAGCGGAGGCTTTCCATCTGCCAGCCGTTTGAGCGGAAGCAGTGGTTCACCGTCGCGTGGCCCGCGAAAGACGGCCAGCCCGCGAAGTCGTTGCGGTTGTTTCCGAACGCAAGCGAGCAAACGCGCGGGACGTGGGCGGTCGTGTGGGAACCAGGCACGGATGTGCTGTGGTGGGTGGATGATTCTGACATTGGCAAAATGACATTGACCGACCCAGCTCACGTCACCGTGGACCGCAAGGGTCGAACAACTAGCTTCTCTCGCGACTTCACGTTGCCCGATGGAGTCGCGACCGAGTTTCGTCGACTAGGTTTTGAGGTGGGAGGCAAACCAGGCGAGCCTCTTGTCATCGGCGGTCCAACGAGCAGGCAAGAGGTTCTAACAGCTGAGCCGGTGGATGCGAATAGGATTCAGGACGGGGCTGTGCCGAAGAGGAAGTAACGAGCCCGACGAACCGGCTCGTACGGACAAGTTCTCTAGCTGGCTCGATGACAGCAGAAGGTGAGAAACAAAATGAATGCAGATGAGTTCCTTCGTTCGGTGAAGGTTTTGGAGTTGTGGTGCGATGTGGCATCGGCTTGCCCAGACTACGAGTCCGCGGCTTCGATTGCTGGAAAGGCTATCATCCAGTTCAAATCAGAATTTGAGCAGCAATGTTCAGAGTCTTCACGAGTTCTTGCATGCCGGCCTAAGACCAGATGGAACGAGGACAATGAAGATAGTAAGTATACCCCTGGATTGCTTGCTGAAATCCTCACTATCTCCGCAGAGGAAGCTATTCGCGTAGCGACTTCGCTGCTGGATGGTGTCGCCATCGAGGGAACTCTTACGATCAGTGACAGGTACGACGAGGAGTGATAAAGACTGGGTGCCGGAGTATTTCTGTAAAAGTTCTCAGGCTCGTGCAAGATTCCCACCTGACGTGGAATTTACTGGTGTAGCCACTACTGCATACGTAGCCACCGCTACCAAGCGGTGGAAGATTGTAGCCATTGCTGTCAAGCGGTGGAGAATCGACTGAATACCTTCCACTGTCTGGCGACAGTGGCTACGGAAACCATCCACCGTCTGGCGATCTGGCGACGGTGGCTACGGGTATACTAATTCTATGATTCCCAGTCCTCCTGAAACCAGAGCTAGCTTAATCGTGCGTCTTCGAGACGCGGCGGATGTGGCGGCGTGGGATGAGTTCGTGGCGATCTACGGGCCGCTGGTGCATAGACTGGCGATGCGCCAAGGACTGCAAGCGGTCGATGCCGAGGATGTGGTGCAGCAGGTTTTCGCTGCGGTGGCTCAGTCGGTTCATCACTGGCTTGAACGACCCCAGCAGAATCGCTTTCGCGGTTGGTTGCTTACGATTGCTCGCAACATAGCTATCAAAACGCTGACTCGCAGGCCCCAGGGTGGAGTTGGCTTAGGCGGCGGTCCGGGTTTGAATGATCTGGCAGCACCGGAGTGTGATTGGTCGAGCCACTTTGATATTGAGTATCGGCGCGAAGTTTATCGGTGGGCCGCGGAGCAAGTTCAGAACTCGGTGTCCCCGAGCACTTGGAATGCTTTTCAATTGACTCATATCGAAGGCCTTTCCATTGCCGATGCTGCGGAGCAATTGGACATATCCGCGGGGAACATCTACATCGCTCGCAGTCGAGTTATCAGCCGCTTGCGCGAACTGGCCAAGCAATTTGAGGTATCCCAATGATCCGGTCCTGCGCGAGTTACTCAGACGATCAGTTGTGGCAACTGCTGCAAGGCGACGACGAAGATCACGCGGACTCGGCCAATCATCTGGCCGAATGCCCACACTGCCAAGCTCGATTGGAACAGTTAGCCGCTGATGCCAAGCAGTGGAGCGAGATTCGCGATAGCTTGCAGAAGGATCAAGAGTTCGATACGGGTTCTTCGTCGCCTCCTGGGAGTGCTTCATCGCGCAGGCCGCGTTCGGACCGCGAGCGTTGGCAGCGCAATCATACTTGGACCGAGTCGATGGCCAAGTCGCTGTTGTCACCTGCCAGTCACCCCGAGATGTTGGGACGCATTGGTCGCTACGATGTCGAACGTCTGATTGGCAGCGGCGGCATGGGTGTTGTTTTTAAGGCCTACGACACTGAACTCAATCGACCGGTGGCAGTAAAGTTGTTAGCTCCTTATTTGGCCGGAAGTGGATCGGCGCGGAATCGATTTGCCAGAGAAGCTCGAGCTGCGGCAGCAGTGGTCGATGATCATGTCGTGCCGATTCACAACGTGGAAACGGGAAATGAACAAGGTGGCGAACACCCGTTCTTGGTGATGAAGTTCATTGCGGGTGGATCATTACAACAACGCATCGATCGCGAAGGACCGCTCGAAGTTTGCGAAGTCCTTCGCATCGGCATGCATGCTGCTAAGGGACTCGCCGCCGCTCATGCTCAAGGTTTGATCCATCGCGACGTGAAACCTTCGAACATCTTGCTGGATGAAGGAGTCGATCGAGCGCTCTTGACCGATTTTGGTTTAGCTCGAGCGACCGACGATGCTAGTCTGACTCGCAGCGGATTTCATCCCGGCACACCTCATTACATGTCTCCCGAGCAAGTCCGCGGCGAAGCGATCGACGCTCGCAGCGATCTCTTTGGACTGGGCTGTGTCATTTACGCGATGTGTACTGGTCATCCACCATTCCGCAGCGAAACCAGCTACGCGGTCCTGCGCCGCATCACCGACGACACGCCGCGATCGATTCGAGAACTCAATCCAAATATTCCAGAATGGCTTGATCGGGTCGTGATGAAGTTACTCGCCAAGTCGCCAGAGGATCGTTATACGTCTGCAGACGACGTTCACACGCTGCTTGAAAGATGTCTTGCGCATGTTCAGCAGCCGACGGCGGTAGAATTGCCAGACGAGTTGCGATCGAAGGCGAAATCACGCAAGTGGGTTCCAGCTTTGGTGGTGCCTGTTTGTATTGCGATTGGGTGTGGGGTTTGGTGGTTTAAGAAGTGGCCTGTGGAGTTCAATGACAAAGTAGCAGTTCCTCAGTCAGAGAACTTATTGACTGAGTCTGCCTTGCAGTGGGAAGGAGATGCGAGTGAATTCGAATCCTTACAGAGAGACTTTGCACCCATTGAATCGAAATCTAAAAAGCTATGGGACCTAGAACCAATCGGGAATTGACTTTCGTTTTAAGCCCGAAGGGCTGACACACCCTCTGCCGGTGGTGATAACCACCGGTTGAAGATCAGAATTGAACTGAAAAGCCCGAAGGGCTGACACAACAATGGACCGACTTAATCGACCCTCAAATGGAGTTGAATCAATGTACCCACATCGTCGCATACGCTTGGCTAGTCTCCGAATATTTCTGATCATGTGGCCGTTCTGCTCCGGCACTATCGTCACAGGCCAATCGCCGGAAATACGCCCACCGGCGCCGATTCCAACGCCTTACTACGCGAACCCGCAAGTGAACGTGCCTTCGATTCGAAAATTCACGTTCAAACATGCAAAAGCGGCAGACGTTTTAAAGATCTTGCAGCAACTCGCAGGCCAGACCGATCACATCGGTTTGAAAATCGCGGTCGATGAACGAACCAATTCTCTTGTCTTCCAACCCGACGATGATCGACAAACTCGCGAGTTCGAAGAAACCTGCGCCTTGCTTGACACCGAAACGCCATCTTCGAGTGTTTCGACCAATGGCGTTTCGATCGCTGTTCCAGCACTTGGCCCCAAACCTCTTACGTTTGATTTCTCGATTGGAATTGCAAGTGACAATTCCATTGAAACTCTAAAAAAGCG
Organism: Planctomycetota bacterium; assembly: GCA_963204965.1. Classification (GTDB taxonomy): domain Bacteria; phylum Planctomycetota; class Planctomycetia; order Pirellulales; family Pirellulaceae; genus Aureliella. The sequence continues at coordinate 7,064 of CAUJKA010000490.1, forward strand.
TTACAACGAACTCGAACAACAAACGCACCAGCTAGCGGACAAACTCAAACAATCCACGGCGCTAAGCGAATCAGACCGAAGAGAACTACAAGCTGCCGTTCGTCAATCCTTCGAAGCTCGCCAGGCCATGCAGCGAGCCGAGTTAGCCGATCTCGCTCAGCGCATGAAGAGCATGCAACAATCGATCGACATGCGAGACAAACTGGCAGACAAAGTTGTTCAGCGACGCGTCGAAGATTTGCTCAATCCCGACTTGAAATGGGATATGACTCGAACCAGTACCGAGTCTACTCGCTCGATCGCCAAAGAAGATTCGATAGGCCCGTCCAAGATTACATCATCCCAAGATATGCAAACTGCTCTTCAAGGCACTTGGACGGTAAGAGTATTTCAGACGGAATACCAAGGAGATGATCGAGTGTCTCAGGTGGTGATTCGCGGTGACTTATTGTTGCTGCATACGATTGTCAATGGGAAAGTACTCGGCGTCTCACCGTGGAAGCTCGTTTGGCCCAACGCGGAAAAGCCCTATGAGATTGGCGCGATATGGGACCCAAATACCAACACGGAAAGTGAGCCGTTCATGCCTGGGCGAATTGCCTATGATGGCAAGAGTTTTCAGCTTGCCTTTGGTGAAGAGAATCCTACTGCAATCTGTCCAGGCGAAAAAACTACCTACATTGATTGTGTTCGTGCCAACAACGAAGATCGCTCGACAGCCGCTCAAGCTATAACGCCAACTTCATCTCAATCGACTGAGCGAGCAGAACCAGACGCGAGTCGACAACCTATTTCGAGGGCCATCAGGGAAATCATTAATCAACTGACTTTGGGCGATGACTCAAAGCCACCAATTGGAATAGTCCTCACGGAAATCGACTCCAACCCTAAGGAGCAATTAGCGGACTTCAAAGAAGAGATTCAAGAACAGGTCGTTTCTGAACTCAAGACATTCGGGCATTTGATCGTCGCCAGCAGAAGAGTTGCTGAAGCAACTCTTTCCAGCTTGCAACTGAAGACCAAAGATCTACTCCTTCCCAAATTTCAAGCACAGTTCTTTGAGGCCTTGGAGAAAGAGGATCAAGCCCCCCAATCTATTCTGCTTACAAAACTGATCCGTGATGATTCGACCAGCTATCTCCTGACGTTTGAGCTGATAGATCGATCTGGTCGCGTTTACAAAAGCTCAGCAAAGGTTTCAAAAACTAATCCAGAGAACTCCAATGCGCTAGCTAAATCTTCATTTCTGCCACCATCGATTCCGCCGACACCAATTAGTGCCCCCTACGATTCAGGTAGACGCCCTGAGACGATTATTATGGAAAGGATCCAGGGAAAGTGGATTGCCGAGTCTCTTCTATCCGCGGGTAAGGATAGTCTCAGTGATTACTCCGAGCCATTCGGAGTTTGGATCACCGGCAACGAGATGCGATTCAAAGTTGGCGAGCAGGATTTAAATGGACCAATCCCAATACTGCTGACTGGGCCGAAAGGTAGTCATCGTTCACTTGAGAGTGCTGATCAACCGCTGCCGATGGACTTCGTCATGGACCCCAACGGAGAACAAGTAGCCATGCATGGTATCATTGCGAGCGATGGTTTAACGCTTTCGATTTGTTTCGCAGATGGGGATGAGAGCAAAAAGAATGGCTTTCGTCCGACGTCGTTTGTTCCTGGATCAAAAGTAACCGTAATAAAGTGCCGTCGCGCTCCTACTAGTACCGCCAACAAGCCTGGCGCTGCCGACCTCGCAACACCACAGGCAACACTGGACTACCTTCACCGTTACTCGCTCGCTCATCCTGACGGTTTTCCGGCTGAATGCTACACCGACGAAGCGATACTGGAACTGAGCGGCATGATGCTTCAGAATCTAAGTGCGATGTCGGCGATATCTCAAATCGCTTTGCAAACGGGTGGAGTGATCGGTGAAAATAATGGTGTTCCAGTTGTCTCGAGCGCATCGCCCGCCTTCCATATTCAGGTTGAGGCGATGCTAAAAGAGCAAATGTTGCCGACACCTCCCGAGAGCGCTAACAAAGCTTTCGAGACGCTGGCAACGCTGACGTTTGGAAGCAAATCGAGCAATGCGGCGTCTTTGGTACTTGCCGATCGTCAATTGATTCGTCTAGCGGCAGGCGTATTAAAATCGCCCAGAGAATTTCTGCCCGCTGCAAGCAAGTTATTGGAAACCTTAGGCGAGACTGATTTGGACGTAACCAAGTCCAAAGAAGCCGATCGGACGCAACCCAAGGCAGACATCGCGATCAACGGAGATGAAGCGACCGCAACTTTGCTTAGCTCTGGCAATGACTCTTCGCTATCGCCACTGTCTGCGCCGAGGATTACCAAACTGCGTCGAATCGATGGTCGTTGGCTCATCAGCGAGATTCTGTCCGACGAAGAGATCGCGCAGATGCAATCGAGTTACTCGAGCGTGATGGATCCGTTCGGCGGGGCGGAAGAAGTAAAGTCAGATAAATCAAAGACCTCCAAGTCAGCGACGCAGAAGATTCCAATAAGTTCAGTCGAATCTAGCAAGACCGACCCGCCGGAGTGGAGCGACTTCCTGAAGGTACTTCCCGAAACCGGTACAGCACTGGTGATGTTCAGCTATGAACCAGAGATCAAAGAGCAGATGTTGCCGGTGGCCAAAAAGGTTGCTGAAGCCGCTTCGGCGCAGTTGATCGAACTTCCGCAGACCACATGGCGAAAGATTATCGCTCCTCCAGCCACGCACTTTGTGCTGATGAAAGATCGGCAACTGGTGGGCACTCGCACGGGACTGATGACTGAGGCGAGGCTGCAGGACTTTGTAGCCAAAGCGAAAGACTGGTTGACGCCGCAGTCCACGGGCATCGACGAAAATTCGCTGGTGCGCATCGACTGCTTCATTAATCCCGGCACCGACAACATTGGCAGTCAGCACGGCGAAGCTTTTCCGTTCACAACCGCCGTCGTTGCGATACACGGATACCAAACTCTACTACTTGGCCCGGAGGGTATCGCTGAATACATCGAAAAAGGTTACGCCTGCGTGGCCATCGTTCGCGATGAATATGGGCAACAGAAACAATTGCCACTGGATGTCGTGCTAAAGGGACCAGTGAAGCTGGCGGCTCGCGGCAGTGTTTCTAAAATGTCGGCGGCTACTGCGAGTATTTCTTTTGGCGATGGTGATTCGAAAGAGATTGCGCTGCCTTTCCTGGATGGCATTTATCCCAAATCCTTTACGGAAACTCTGGAAGCATATGACGTTGGATCTGCAATCTACCGCATAAGCGGCGCTCATGGCCTAACGCCAGTAAAGCTAGCCGCAGTGAACGATCCTCCCAAAGTCGATCAACGCGTGTTATCCGGCAGCTTTACTGGTACTCACCAGTCACCTCCGCTTCACGGATTTCGCTCGCCGATTCATTGGCAATCTCAAACGGTGCCTAAGGTTGGTGGACATATCTACGGCGGAAACATCAACGGCGCTGAGATGCTTGAGGTACTCTGCCCGACTCGTCCTGCTCCCTGCGGCTTTACGTTCAACGAGCATGGTCGCCTAGTCGGAATGTACGGTCTTGGCGAGCCATCCGAGAAAGACATGACTCACACCGTCTTCATGCCCGACACGACTCACTCAATCCTGTTTGCAGCACTAGAAAAGATCGATGCCCCAGGCTTAAAAGCTGCTTTGGCTCAAACGCTTGAAGAATCGAAAACGGCTGCTTCGAACAAGGATGAGAACAGACCCGCTGCAGTCAATGCAGCCAACGCCAACACGTCGCCGCAACCGTTGACTAATTCGCCAGCAAAGTTCGACACGCCACAAGCGTTGCTCGCTCGCGTCGATGAGTCCAGTAAGGCTGGTTCGTACGAGGAGTTCCTAGCGTTGTTTTCAGACGAAGGCGTTCGCGACCTCGCAGGATCTATGCTGATGTCGGCTGTGATGCAGTCTAGTATGGATGAACTTGCGCGGCAGCAAACGGCTGGTGGACTGAAAGAAATTGATTCGGGTACTTTGGCTATTCGCAAGGTGCTGCAGCGATGGCTTCCTCAAAGCGCTACTACAGCACAGCAAGAAGCCCTGGGTAAGGGACTCTCTACAATGATGAGCGCCATTGGCGGTGCTTCGCCAGATCAAGCGGCTTTGAAAGAGTTCGTGATTTCGATGCGAGAAAGTGTTATGGGAATAAGTGATCACCGCGAGTTCTGCATCGAAATCATGCAAGCCTTCGAGAAGCTGACATCAAGTAAATTCATTTACTTCGGCAATGCTGACCATGAAAGTGAATGGCAGATTTCGCAGTTCGGTGATCGCGCCATCGCAACTCTTATCGATGGCTCGCCGGGAATGGCGACAACGATCACATTGCAGCAGTCCAGCGACACTTGGAGAATCTCAAGCCTGTTCAATGAGCTAGTTATTGAGGCTAAACCCGCCACCACATTACCGAGCTCAACTGCACCCTCCCCGTCCCCGGCGAAGACGGTGACTCGCCGCTACTCCGTCGGCAGCTTTGTAACGGAAAGCTTCTTTACGGGGAAAGGAAGCTTTGACCTCAAAAAAGAGTACGACAAGTATGAAACCGAGATCGAGCAGTCGTTACAAGATCTAGCCAAGACTGTGACAGCCGCTTGTACTCAGCCTCCCAAGTTTGTGCAGGTTGTGAGTAGTACTCGCAGCTTGCTGATCGGGCACCACGAGGCTGGCCATGCAGAGATCGCAGAATTCATGCGTGATATTGGCATCAACAACGAGCAAATTCGCTTGAAAGGGGCTTTTATCGAAATCACGCAAGACGAAGCCAAGTCGCTCGGCATCGACTTGGCTCAACATGTGCTCTCAGTCGAAGAGTCTAAGAAGCTGAATGATTTTGCGATTGGAGATGTTGCCAAGCGCAGAAAATCCGAGAACAAGGCGAAGCGAGGTTACAGTTACATTGACTTTGTAGCCATGAATGAATCGATTTATTCAGGGACGCGGATGCCAATTAAGCACGTCGGAGCACCAATTTCATTAACGATTGCAGCCCGGATCTCGCCGGCTACCAGACAGATTCAGATCCGTTTGGATATGCCATTCGGAGACGAGAATGAACATGGTTTCGCGTCTCAATTTCAAATACTGACCGACGGACAGTCGGTACTCTTTGAGATTTTTGACAATTCCTATTGGCTTGTAACGGCCGACATCGTCCCCGAATCAGCGGGGTCATTAAGTGGCCCTGCTATCGAAAATGGCACCCATACGACTTCAACTTCCGAGCCAAAGTACTCCGGTCATTCGCTATCGTGGTGGCTTGATAGCTACTGGGACAATGCAATGGCGAGTCCGAAAACAGCGGAGAATATTGCGCAGGAATACGTTGCTTCCGAAGCAATACGCAAACTTCGCGAAAAGCCGGAATGCAAAGCCGTTATGGAGACCGCGTTAGCGAAGTGGTTTGCGTCTGTGGAACATGAGGTAAATGAGGTTCAGATCACTCGCGCCGCCAAATGCTTCGTAACTGCTGCAGGGCCAGAGTACCAAGAAACTGCCGTTAACTTTCTGTTCAAGATCTGGAAACGCATGCCGCTGCTGACTCACGAGCAGCTAGTTGAGGCGGCCGATGATGCCTCGGAACTTAATCAGTTGTTGTCGCAATTAATGCTCAATGATCAACTGGCCATCCAGTTTGCAGATCGGCTTACGAATGGAAACTCAGCGGAACGCTCGCTTGTCGTTTACGGACTGCTTTCACTGATGGGACGCTTCGGCATCGAAACAAACAAGGATCTGACAGAACTCGAGAACTGGCTTCGTAAACATGCTGAACGACTTGCCCCTGCAATTGAGGCAGCCAGCAAAGACGAGAATGAACACATTCGCTTCACCGCGCTAATTCAACTGGCGACACTGATTCATGCAACAAAGCTTGACCCTGAATCCTTGCGGCTACCTACAATCCTGTTGACCGCTGCCTCGGACGCGTCGCCAAACGTTCGATGTATCGCAATCGATCTGCTCACATCCGACGAGTTTGCTCCTGCCATCAAGTCGCAGAACGCCCAAATTGCTTCTATGCTGATTTCTGCGATGGAGTCCGACTCGTCCATCAATGTTCGCTATTCAGCTCTAAACGCACTAATGCATATGAATGTCGAAGCCGAGTTGGTACACAAGTCTCTGATGGAATGGGCGAAGTCGGACGAGCATGAAAAAGTAAAGTATGCCCTCGACCTGACTCTTCGCAACTATCAAGCTGGCGACCGACCGCAATCGATCGATGAGCTGGTTGAATTGCTTTCCGATCCCGAGTGGGGTACGAAGGTCGAAGTCAACTACAATAATTGGAGTACCCATCATCGTTGGGCGCGGCAGTACGCGATTGCGATTCTCGGCGAGTATTCCGCACATGCTTATCGCGCGATCCCAACGCTCGAATCCGAGCTAGCTCGCAACAACAAGGATACGCTTTCATTTGCCACCCAAGCTCTAGATAGGGTGCGCGGCTATTGCCCAGACCTTCCGATTGATAAGCTCCAAGGCGAGTGGGTGTTTGTCTCGATTGAAAAAACAGAGGGCTCCGCGCCCTTCTTCGATTTTCAAGCGTCTTCAGATCAACAGCCCGCTTCCGTGATTACGATCAGTGGAACACAGTTAAAGTTGGGCGATCGTGTCCTGGCGGAGCTTTCCCATTATCGATCGGGCAGTCGTCAGGGTATGCAATTGCTGCTCGACGCCGATGGCAAGAAGCTGCATTGCAACGGATGGCATAGCTTCAACCCGGAGTTTCAATTGAGCTCGGGCAGCAGACCGGAATGGGTGAAGCTAGAAGTCCGTGAGTTGCTCAATGATTCGAATGCGACGGAAAAATCGAAGCAAGTCTACGAGTTTCGTCCGCTGAAAAGTGAGGCACGTTAGCCCGAAGCTTCCACGTCGGCTCCCTGAACCAAGCCCGAAGGGATGACACCGCTGTTGGGCGTAATGATTCGAAGCCAACAATGAAATGGCGGGGAGATCATCGCATCAATTTCAGCGGCCAACGTCGGGATCTTGCCAAGCAAGTCAAGCAAGTTCCACAACAAGCTCTTATACTACCATGCATCACTTTCACATAGGAGTAAAGCGGATGCATTCAGTCTTATGCCTTGTTGCGATCACCTTGTTGCAAGTCGCTGAACCGGCCAAAGCCAGTGGACCGCAGGCTGAGCCACAGAAACGCAATTCGCCGAATGATTGGATCGCATTCCACTCGCGTGAAAACAGGAACGATGGACCACAACTCCACGTTGAATTCGACGATGGATCTACGCAGGTGATTTCACCCCAAGCAGATGCAACGATCATCGGCTATCTGGCCAATGGGATGTACGGTAGCATGCCGCGTGTTACGATAAGCCTCGCCGATACCAATCGTATCTTGTTTCGATTCCCGGCAATGCAAGGAAGAGTACGCAAAGCCGAGTTATCTCTCAAGTTCTTGCCAATAGGTTCACCTGGCCAATCCAAATCGCTGCCGATCGAACCGTTCGATGTCGCCATCTACGAGTTGAGTGCCGAGTGGAATGAATCGAAAGTTACCTGGGATAATCAACCAGCGATGAATACGCAAGTAAAGGTTCTGGGCATTGTCGATCCAGGTAATAACACAGTCAAACTCGACGTTACAGAACTAGCTCGACGACTTGCCGACCCAAGCCTGAAGAACCATGGCTGGATATTGAGGGTTGCTAAACAGTTGCAGCCAGGCGCACTTCCTCCACAATCGCTTCCTCCCGGTTCAGGCAATAAACTGGAACAGGAAGTTCTGGATCTTATTCCCTGGGCAACTTCAGTGGATGAAGCCTTTCGAAAGGCAAGCGATGAAAACAAACTTGTCCTGGCTGTAGTGCGAGCTGATTACGGCAGTAATCAAGTCTCGAACTTCAACGAGCAAATGTTAATCTTGAGCGCGCTATCCGAACCGGATGTTCGTAGACGAATTCTCAGTCGGTTTATTCCCGTACGAGTTGGCTATAACCCGATGAGCTTTCTTCGAGGCGTTGCAGTCGAGCCTCGCGGAGAATTTGCCAAACTTGGAATTGCGACGCGGCAAGTGAAAGCACCTGCGATGGTGATTTTCGAAGCAAACCGAAACTTAGTTGCTGTGCAGCAGTCGATTGGCACGTTCGATCGAGACTTGACCCTACGGTTTCTTGATCAAGCTTCTGCTAAAGCTGCTAAGCCAGACTCACTTCCCCGTGATCCTTGGAAGCTATTGGAAGCGGGGTATCTTGTCGAGGCAGAATTAGCCTTCGGTGAAATGACGACTCCGACTGGAAAGTTGGGGCTAGCCAAAGTGGCTTCGTTGCGAGGCGAGCATCAAGCTGCACTCGATTTGGCTCGACCACTGGCTGATTCCGATGGTGAGCATCGTTATGAATCAAGCTACGTCGCGGGACTTTCACTTACGCGGTTAGGCAAATTTGCCGAAGCTAAACCATACTTGAACGTGGCCTTCGATTCGAAAGCAGAGATTGCTTCCGACTCGGCATATCTGCTGGGTTGTTTGATCGCCAGGAATAGCACTGAAAAGGCAGATGAGTTTTGGGAGTCGATCAGCGGCAAATACCCGCGCAGTGTAGCCGACACTCGAGCTAAAGCTCGTCGAGCTTGGCCAACCGCGATTGACCAATGTGAGTCGCTGCTAAGTTTTAAGATACCTGAGCAAATAAACTCTTCGGAGCAAGATTTAAGAACTGAAACAGAGCAAGCCGTCCAACGCGGAGTGGAATTCTTGTTGCGGAGTCAGCAGGCCAACGGCTCGTGGTCGACGACAACTCAAGCAGAAACCTATCGCGTGGCCATCACGTCACTTTCAGCTCGTTCGCTCCACAAATGGGCCGCGCACCTCGAGCCCCCTTACGCAGAAAATGCTCGCACCGCCAGCGAACGTGCGACGCATTGGCTGAATCAAGAGATCGGTAAAGTTAATCCAACTCGATTCAATTCGTTCGGTGCGGCTTACTTGCTGGACTACTTCATCGACCTTGAGGAATCGAAATCGGCAGTCAAAGGAGATGTGTCAGGAGCGGTCCGGCTGTTACTGGCTGGCCAGCTTCCCAACGGTTCATGGAGTTACGATTTAAATTTCGGCAAGAACTGGCGCGGCGGGTTTGGTGGTTGGCCCGAGACCGATCGCGGCCGAGCTCACAGTGTGAACACAGGTCAGGCCTTGCTCGCGCTTGCACGTGCCCAGCGGAATGGGTTCGAAGTCGATAAGGACCTAATCAAGAAAGGAATCGAAGCGATGTTAGCGATGCGCGAAGCTCCAGCCGTCTACACCTACACTTATCCTGTGCCTAAGAGCTTCCATCAAAAGCCCGAGTACTCGATTGGCCGAGCTCCACTGTGCGAACTCGCCCTGCGCAAATTGGACGCAAATGAAAGTCCTGATCTAGATCTCGCCATTAGTCTCTTCATGAAGCATCGCCACGAACTTCGAGCGCCAGTCAAGCTGACCGAAAGCTGGTCATCCAAAGTCGGTTCCTCTAGTTATTTCTACTTCTACGCTTACGATAACGCCGCTCGAGCCATTGCCGACTCTGGAATGGATCGAAGTCGATTGACTGAGCTCAGTAGCGATATTCTGCAGGTAGTTGAACTTGACGGTAGCTGGGTGGACTTCGAAGCGATAGGAAAAAACTATGGTACTGCCATGGCGTTACATGTGCTCTATTTAGCAAGGTAATATGCTTGGGCTGGTGAAGCTCACGCTCCGCTGGACGAGCAACTGGAAGAAGCCATCAAGTTGTTGATTGAAGAGTAGAACGACCGACCCATCCTAGCGAGGAGTTTTGGCCTAGATGATTAAGGATCTTGTGCAGATAGAAGATTTTGAAAAGCTGGAGATCCGAGTTGGTCGAGTTGTGGATATTCAACGCTTTCCTGAAGGCAGATACTCAACGCACATCTTGATGATCGATTTTGGCGAAGAATTGGGCATCAAGAAGTCGTTAGCAAAACTGGCTCCTAACTACGATGGTCCCGAACTGTTGGGGTCGCTGGTTCTCGCCGTAGTCAACTTTCCCACTCGGCAGATTGGCAAGCACCTCTCGCAAGTTTTGACACTCGGCGTGCCCGACAAAGATGGAAACGTCGTACTTCTCAGGCCAGATAACGATGTGGGGCTTGGCAGCAGAGTCTTTTAACTAAGCATTAGCGTCTCAAGACCGAGCAACTGCATCACTGCAGACTCGACAGTTGCCAAGTCGCGATAGTGTTATCACACCAGTTGGTCGCCAAGTTTCGACCTCACTCTGTGATTATTCGGCAAGTTGGTGATCGCGCGAGCATTCCAATTTCTGATCCAGAATTTACTTGACACGCTCCGTTTACTCATGTAAAACTACTTGAGTAAACGACAGGAGATTTGCTATGACTGAAGCCAAAATGGGGCAAGTGCAACTGAAAATCATGCAGTTGTTATGGAAGCTCGGCCGCGCGACGGCCAGAGATTTGACGGATGAACTGAACAAGACCGAGAGCATCGCTCACAGCACTGTGCAAACGCTCTTGCGGCAGCTAGAGACCAAGGGTTCCGTGAATCATGAACAAGATGGTCGCACCTTCTACTTCTTTCCCGTCGTCAAAGAAGAAAAGGTCAAGAAGTCGGCTGCTCGCGAGCTGATCGAAAATGTCTTCGAAGGCAGTGTGGGCGGCTTGGTTTCCTATTTGCTTGAGAACGAAAAGGTTTCGGCGGACGAGTTGGCTGAAATTCGCAAACTGTTGGATAAAAAACGCAAGGCACAATAATCCTAAATCTGTGCCGAGCTCAATGACAATTGGCAATCCGAATTCAAAACGGTGAAGGTTGAGGTAAACATGAACTTCGAACCGGAAACACTCTATCTAACAATCGAACTGCTTGCGACCTGGTGGGTACAGGCTTTAGCATTGATTCTAATTGGACTTTGCACAGCCAAAATTGTTCGGCCCGCGTCGCAATCCATGGTTTATCGGGTCGCAATCGTGACTGTCTTAATGTGCCCCATCTTTTCCCAGGTCTTAACTTCACTGGGAGTGCCAACGATAAGACTGCCAATACGCCCCGCGGGATCCAGCAGTTCGCCTGCTGGCCTGATTGCAGGTCAACCGCGCGACTACAAAATCGAAGTCGATTCAAGTACTGGCTCACGTAACTCAACTGTTCCAGTAGGGGAGACACTTGAATCTAGAGTCTCGAACATTGGCTCTCAATCGCCCGGTTCGCCAATCACATCTCTGCCGATCGAGACATTTGCAGGGCCACCTGGAACATTGCAGTCCCCCGCGATAGGTACAAGTCCCGTATCCGAGCTGTCGTCCAATTCAACAATTCCATTTTTGATTTCGCTGGTCGTCGCATGGGCTTGTGGCACTATCGTGATGCTAGCGAAGTTCGTACTAGAATTGCGGAGTGGCCAGTTACTGATAGGTCAATCATCGCCAGCGGAACCTACCGCTGTGGCTGAATGCAGTCGAGCAGCCAAGCAATTGGGGATTAGTCGCATTCCCATCGTCCTCGTCAATCCATTTCTTAGTAGTCCCTGTTTGGTGGGGCATTGGCGACCTGTTGTTTTGCTGCCAGAGGATGTTTCTCGCGATTGTTATGATCAAGTTTTCCTACATGAGCTCGCGCATTTGCGTCGCGGAGACTGGCTGTGGAACGCACTCGGGCGAATCGCCAGTGCAATACTCTGGCCCCAGCCCCTAATGATGTGGATGCATCGTCAAAGTCAATTGGTGGCTGAGGAAGTTTGCGACGACTACGTCATTGAACATGGCTGCAGTCGCGAAGGATACTTGCAGCAGTTATTGGAAATCGCGGGAAGATCGTTACCGCAGCCCGTCCCAAGCAGCGTATCGATGGTTGGCTTTCATAGCAAACTGGGGCGGCGTGCTGTTAGGATACTTGATACCAAGCGACGGTTGTCCACGAGAGTGGGAAGATTGGTAGCATCCCTTTCCTTTGTAGTCGCGTTTGCGATTACAACTGGAGTTGCTTTGGTTGGATTTGGTCGATCTGATGCCGCAAACGAATCTGAGGTAGAGACAGCAGCGGAATCTACCGCCAACGCCCAACTTGCATCCGACGAAAATGCAGCAACGACCAACGAGAATCGCCCAGACGATTCGCCGCGCACCTACTCCGGCAAAGTTCTCGACTTCAACGGCAATCCAGTTGGTGGAGCGACCGTACTGGCTCTAAACCACAGATTCGATCAATCCACGAATCACCATCGAGTGACAAAGATCCTAAGCAAAGCAGAATCCACCAGCGATGGCTCCTATTCCATCACGTTCAAACCCGAGGACGGAGACAATTCAGTTAGCGCTGAAAAGGCGGGCTTGGGTCCCGATCATGTCAAATTTGCGCAGTTGCAACAACTGTTCAAGCAGAACAAATCCGAGCTTCAACTTCAATTGACGCGATTGAAACCAATTTCTGGACGTGTGATCGATACTGAAGGCAATCCAGTCTCGGGAGCTACGATTAAGGTAATCGAGGTGATATTGCCGGAAAGCAAGAAGTCGGTAGATGCGTGGTTATCCAATGCGAAACCAGAACTATTTTCATCGCCCGACAGATTCATGATGATCAGCAACGACCCTCGAGTCACAGGTACGGCTTTCCCAGGTCGCGCAACCTGGAACGAGCCCATGGAAGGCGGAAAGACTGTAGCAACCAACGCTCAAGGTCAGTTCATGATCGAAGGCATTGGCGAAGACTCACTGATACGAGTTGAACTATCAGGTACGACCATTGCTCGACGTCAAGCGCTAGTGGTCGCTCGTGACATGAAAACTATCTTGGCTTTCAACTATCGCGTCGACGACAACGACTACTCACACTACGGGGCCTCGCCAACTTTGGTAGCCGGCTCGACGCAACCAATACGAGGCCAAATCAAAGATGCACAAACCGGTTCGCCGATTGCCGACGCCAAAGTTGTGCTTGCTCGGATCGGAAAATCTATTTGGGTATCGGACTCCATTCGTACCACTACCGACTCGCGGGGAAGCTTTGAGCTATTGGGCGCTCCACTGGGAGGTCTACATCGCGTGGAGGTACGCCCTGGCCTGAACCAACCCTATTTTGATACAGGCATCGATCTCCCCGCTTCCGCTGACAGTGCGCCGCTCGAGTGCGTGATTGAACTGACTGAAGCGAAATGGATTCGTGGCCGCATTACCGATGAAGAGGGTAAGCCACTAATTGCCAAGATCAACTATTATCCTTATCGAAACAACAAGAATGCCGAACTGTATCGGAACTTTGAACAGCAAATTTCAGGTCAGGTACCCGATGATAATGTGAAATCTGACAGCGATGGCAATTTTCGAATTAAGGCAATCTCTGGGCAAGGCGTCTTAGCGGCAACCATTGCAGATCACTCACTTCAACCCTCTTTTGTACCAGCCATTCAGGAAGGCCTATTGGAGCGAATTGGCGGCGAACACATGCCAAAGCTCTTCAACTCTTGGTCGGCAAGTTCCTTTGATGCGATGGTTGAAGTGGATTTTCAATCGAATGCGACTGACATCAAGCAGGACTTAGTGTTTAAACGCGGCTCAATAAGCAAGCTTGTCATTAAACACTCTACTTCACTGGAAAGTGTTGCCGTACTGGGTACGACATTCCCGCCACGGTTTCAAGAGCTTACACCATTGAAAAATTCTGCGATTGAAGTGGTGGGTATGTATCCAGGCGAAGCTCGTTTGGTTGTCGTTGGCACAACCGATCGACAATGGGGAAGATCACTTGTCGTCCAAGGTGATGTTCAAGCGATCGACGTTCAACTGCAACGTAACGCTGTTGTCACAGGACGAGTTGTTGATCAAGATTCAAATCCCGTCGCACAGGTACAAGTGAATGTGAGCCCGATTCAAGATCCCGTTCGCGACAATTGGGGGCGCCAGATTTGGAATGCAGTTACAGACTCAAGTGGAGCATTCAAAGTTCATCTACCAATTGGTGTGAAGTACCGAATTTGGACATACACCACCACCGGACCCAATTTCAACATTTCCGTCCGTCCGGTTGAAGGCAGTAGTTATGACTTGGGCGATGTGAAGAATGGTACCGATTTATCGGAACAAGCAACAGCTGATATTGCTAAGCCTTAAATTTTACTTCAGTGGATTCATGGTTTGTGCGGCAGCCGCTCCAACTTGGGCGGCTCGGCATGCAGCATTTTTTCCATGTTCGGAGTTTACTTGTGAGTAACCATTGGAAAATCTACCAGCCATCGACTTCGTTGCCCTGGAATGTTAATCGCGTCAGGCACTTGCATCGTCGAGCTGGCTTGGGGGTTACTCTAGAAGAGTTGGACCGAGACCTTGCGGCAGGCCCTGTGATCAGTATTGATCGCGTGTTGCAGGGAACGTCTCGCAGCCAATTCACTCGGGATAACTTCGAAGAGATGTCGCAGGTGTTGGCCGAAGCAGCCACGCGTAGCGATGATGAAGTTCGATTGAAGGCATGGTGGATCTTTCGCTTGCTTTGGACGCCTGATCCATTGCTAGAACGCCTGACCTTGATGTGGCACAATCATTTCGCCACCAGCAACGCAAAGGTTGGCAATCTACAGTTATTGCTTCGTCAAAACCAACTCTTTCGCCAATTCGCACGTGACAAATTTCAAAGATTGTTGCAAGCTGTACTGCTCGATCCGGCGATGTTGATTTGGCTTGACTCCAATTCGAATCGACAGGGACACCCCAACGAAAACCTAGCGAGAGAACTTATGGAGTTGTTCACATTGGGAGTTGGAAACTACAGCGAGCAAGATGTAAAGCAGGCGGCGCAAGCACTTACCGGCTGGTCGGTCAAGGATTCTCAGGCTAGATTCCGTACTGAACATTTCGATTCAGCGGATAAGACCGTCTTGAATGTGACTCAGTCATTCGACTCTGCTACGCTAGCCGACCACCTCCTCAATCAGCCTGCGACCGCGCAACGATTAGCGTGGCGATTGTGCGATACTTTCATGGGAGAAGGTGTTGTCAGTCAGCCAGCAATTCGAGAACTAGCCGAAGTTTTAGCGGCTAGCCAATTGGACATTGGTCGTGCTGTTGAGACCATTCTGAAGTCCGAACTGTTCTTTTCGGAAGCCAACATATCCAGTCGAATCTCGAGCCCTGTTGAATTCGTCGTCGGAAATTTGCGATCCTTGGAACTCTTGGATCGACCTCCAAGCACGATGGTACTGGCCCGTTGGTGTAGCCTGCTTGGACAAGATCTATTTCGACCTCCGAATGTCGGAGGTTGGGCTGGAGGTCGCGATTGGCTGAACGCCCGTACGATTGTTGGTCGAGCAAACTTTGCCGCTGCGTTAGTTGCAGGAGAGTTGCATACTCCGATTGAAACGCCCGACCTTAAGCAATTTTGCAATAGACTGACAAACTCTAAAAGCGTGCCTGCAAAGTCTGGCTCTCTAAAGAACCTGCTAGGTCGGCATCTGTTGAGCACTCCACTTCCAGTGGAGCAAGAGGCTTTGCTGTCGGACCAGCCGTCCGAGTTGATTGGTCAATTGCTGAGCTTACCGGAGGCCTGCTTGTGTTAGCCCTATCGGCTGGTGTAGTTGCCTAACGCAGATGAGTTCACATCGATCAACTATGTGGCCTTATCAGAACTTTGATGAGTCACCGTCAGAAAAGTAAACCTTAAGTTTAGAAGGGCGATAGCCATGTTCGATCGACGCAAATTCATCCGGTCATCTGCGATGATATCACTTGCTCCTGTCGTGCCAAGTTTTTTGGCTGGCCTAGCACAAGCGACCGAGAGTGCCCGAGGCGACGAGCGAATCTTGGTGGTGATTCAATTGGATGGCGGTAACGATGGAATCAACACAGTTGTTCCACTGGCTGACGAAGGCTATAAACAACACCGCCGTGAATTGCGATTGCCAGATTCCGAGCTTATCAAGATTACTAGCGATTTTGCATTAAACTCAAACCTGCGCAGCGTCGGTCAACTTTGGGAACAAGATAGGCTTTCGATAGTACACGGTGTGGGCTATCCCAACCCGAATCGATCTCACTTCGAAAGCATGAAATTTTGGCATGTAGGCAGCAACCAACAGGAACAAGTTGAACAGGGTAATGGTTGGATTGGTGATTCTTTTGGAACTAGGCCCGTGCGATTAGGCGCACCCCATGCGGTAAACGTCGGCGACGAATCGATGCCTTTGTCGCTCCACGGTCGACGATGCATTGTGACGTCCATTTCTAACCCCGCCGACATGCGATTGAGAGCATCGACCGTTGACTTGTCGGAGAGAGATCAATCTTCCAACGCAACAGGATTGAACCAGTTCGTAAACAAAGTTGTTACCCAGGCCTATACTTCGTCGCGACAGATTTCAGAGCTCACTACGCAAGACAGTTCGGCTGGGTATCCAGCGAGCCGATTAGCCAATCGATTGAAACTGATTAGCGGCATGATCAAATCGGACTTAGGGGCTCAAGTCTACTACACACTACAGCCAGGTTACGACACACACGCTGGCCAATTGGCTACGCACGGAGATTTGTTAGGCGAGCTTTCGAGTTCACTTAAGGCGTTTATGGATGATCTTCGGCAAGCTGGACTGGAAGACCAAGTTCTGGTGTTGTGTTTCAGCGAGTTTGGGCGACGCGTGGCAGAGAACGATTCTCTGGGGACAGATCACGGTACGGCCGGACCGGTCTTCCTCGCTGGTACTCGACTCGCGCAGCGCAGTTACGGCGTGATGCCATCGTTGACAGATTTGGACGATGGTGACCTAAAGTTCCACGTCGATTTTCGTCACATCTACGCAAGCTTGCTCACCGACTGGCTCGGGTTGCGATTACCTACTTGGTTAGAAGGCTATCGTTTAGATAACTTGCTGGCCTAAAGTGTCAAATTGTAGGCCGTAACGAGCCCCGCACAGTTACGGCAGTTTCTTCTATGGCCTACAGAAACAACGGTAACTCCTCGCCGTTTTGCAACTTAACTTTCCCGTGTTAGAGATGCCAGTGTTGATTTACTTGGCTCGACGAAATACTCGCAACTCAATTTCTGGAAGACTTGGTTGATTGGCTAACATTCCGGAGACGATTCGCAACTCATCGGCTTTTAGATGGTAGATAAAGGTGCCGCCTACTTCGGCACTGCTATCGAGGTAGGTGGTTAAGACTTTTGTACCTCCGCTTCTTGAAAGGTCGAACCGACCTGATCGACCTCGTATCACTCGATCATTGTCGTCAACCCATTGTGTCTTGTTGTCATTGCCAGAAAATTCGACTCGCATGCGTTCGGCTAGCTTTCCTTCTCGCCACAGCTCACAGTGCCATTCGCCTTGCAGGAGTTTGAAATCGCTGGCTAGCTCCGAATCATCTTGACTGAGGGTACTTGAGTCCAAACGCCCAGTATCGATGATCGATTGAAGGCTCGACAATAAGCTTGAGCGTACTTTGCCAGAATTCATCAGGCTATCGAGTGCGGAGCGAAGTCGCTTTAAATCTGCTTGAGACGGTGGAGATGGATGTGTCTTTTGCAAGGCTACGTAGCTCTCCAACTGAGAGACGGATTCTTCAACGCGTCCAGCGCGAACTAACGCTGCTGAATATTGCGGAAGAAGCAGAATTGTTCGAGTTTGATCTTCCGAAGAGGAAAAACCTCGTAACAAATCTCCGTAAAGGTCGGCAGATAACGATGGACTGTCACCGCTCGCTTCCAGCAGCTGAATGCGAAGATTGCAAAGAGCCAAAAAGGTAGGATCGGCAACTCCCAAGTCACTTTTGGCTCGGTCATAGATGTCGGCCGTAAGTTGGAGTGCGGATCTTAGCTGCTGATGTTGAGCTAGCCAACCGGCATGCCACACAGTGTATTGTGACTGACTCAAAACGGCTTGTGACTCCTTGCCACTGTCTTTGAGATCTTCAATCTCTGCAAGCCAACCATCGGCGAGTCGTCTCGCTTCGGATTCTGGCAGAAGCATTGAAGCACCGGCGGCCGTTGCCGCGCGAATCGCTTGCCGTTCGCGTGATTCTGCTTGTGCCTTTAGCTCGAACGCAGTCTTCGCAGCATAACCAGTGGCGACAATTCCGATCAGCAGTGTTACAAGCACTGAGGTTGAGGCAAGAAGCAAGCCTCGATTACGTCTCGCGAACTTGCGAAACAAGTAGCTACGACTTGGCGGCGTTGCTTCAACGGGCTCATCATTGAGGTATCGCTCGATATCGGCCGCAAGCTGAGTAGCGGTAGGATACCTTCGGCTACGATCCTTATCGATTGCCTTCAATACGATCCAATCCAATTCACCACGCAGCGAGTCGCTCCACAGCGATTTATCCTTTATTGAAATGGCTGCCCCTTGAGAAACATCGGCGTGAAGCGAGGACACCAAAACTGACGGCCTGGAGGGTTCTTCCTCAAGGATCATTCGCTGAACTTCCGCCCAAGCGGCCGTCGATAACCGTTTGGGGTCAATCGGCGTGCGTCCTGTAAGCAATTCATACAACAGCACACCCAACGAATAGATGTCGGTTCTCGTGTCGACGTCTACGCCGGATTGCTCGGCTTGTTCGGGACTCATGTATAGCGGCGTACCCAGCAGTTGTCGAAACTCAGTAAACAGAGTTTTGTCAGTGAGCGGTCCGCTGGTTGCTTTCGCAATCCCAAAATCGATCACTTTCACAACAGGCTTGTCATCGCAAACTGTTACCAGCACATTGCTTGGTTTGATATCGCGATGAATGATGCCTTTTTGATGAGCATGCTCGATGGCACTGCAGACATCTTGGAAGAGTTGCAATCGCTCGCGGAGAGCTACTCGTCGTTGATCACAAAACTTAGTAATGGGTTCGCCGCGAACCAATTCCAAGACGAAGAAAGGTCGTCCTGACAATGCGGTGCCCGCATCGATGACACGGGCAAGGTTGGGATGATCCATGACTGCCAACGCTTGCCGCTCAGATTCGAATCTCGCGATGACTTGCTTGGTGTCCATACCAGCCTTGATGATCTTTAGTGCGACTCGACGGCGGATGGGAGCGTCTTGTTGAGCCATATAGACGGTACCAAATCCACCTTCACCGATCTGCTCTAACAGCTTGTAAGGGCCAATAGTGATGCCAGGCTGCTCCAATCCCGAGTTGTGAACGGCCGTCTCGTCAAGCCACGGAGATTCACCGGCGGAGTGATTAAGGAATTGCCCAGCCCGCTGATGCGCAGCCAGCAAACTGCGGACGTCTGCCAAAAGCAAGCTATCGTTTCCACATAGCCGCAACAACTCGGACTCAAGTTCCTGGCCGCTCAGATCGGAGATTTTTTCAAAGATCTCGGACGGACGATAACTCATTTCGCCTCAACGTCGTTCTGGGAAGAACTGTTTGCGGATTTTAGTAGCGCACCAAACATCCGAGTTGATACACCTGCAAGCATTAGCTGAAGCATGGGCATCAAGATATCAAAAATCTTGGGATCTTTGCTGGAAAAGGCACGAGAGATAATCGGCAACAAGATGGCAAACACCCAAAGAGCCATGTTCGTTATTTGCACTTTTCGCAATTGTTTTTCGATCATCCCGATGCTCCTTAGTCATGAAACGGAGGTTGTGCCTGACCACCGCTTGGCAGCAGGTGGCTACGGTATTAAGTCGAATCGTCCGCCAGTTCACGGAATAACCAAGCTCTGGCGAATTGCCACCGTCGATCAACGGTGCGTGGTGCAATTTCAAGTAGCTCGGCAATCTGATCAATGCTCAATCCGGCGAAGAACCGCAGCCGAACAACTCGACCGACTTCAGGCTCCTGTTGCTCTAAGCGACAAAGGGCTTCATCGAGCGCCAGAATTTCGTCGGAATTTTCTAGGGCTGCAACATCAGCTAGATTCACAGCTTCGCGGGCTCGTTTCCCCCCTCTTTTTTGGCGACCCTTGGCTTTTGCATGATCGATTGGCGGCTGCTGCGAAGAAATGAGCTTCGCCAGACCAAGGCGTACTGCGTGGTCCGACTAGTTTTAAGAAGGCCTCGTGCACGAGGGCAGTCGGTTGAAGCGTATGATCGGGTCTCTCAAGCTTCATTCGCTGAGCGGCGATTGCGCGAAGCTGGCCATAGACCAAGGGAAGAAGATCCTCAGAAGCTTGGTGGTTGCCCTCTGCTGCTGCGAGCATAAGTCGAGTTGCGTCAAATTGGTTTTCTGGATTACTGCTCATGCCTCCCATTTTAGCCATGAAACTCGGAGGCTATCCCCTGCCCGACTCGCTCGGAATTCCGTTTTCTTCATCTAGTTTCTCCTTTTGAGAAGACAATCTGTTGTAAGTCGCTAACGATGAGATGAAAGTGTTCGCCGGGCATACCCCGAGCTGTGTACATAGTACTCAAAACACATCCGTGTGCTTCGACCTCCTTGTGGAGGAAATGTTTTTCGATGTCGCTAATTCCAAGCTTGTTCAATTGCGTGATGGCTTCTGGCGTTAGAACAACTAAGAATTGGTCGTCCTTGAAGTTTGCCGGTAGTGGCCGAAAGTCTAGGTGAAGTTCGGACTTGGTGTGCCCGAACTCGTCTTCTTCGCTTGGGACAAATGGCGGGTGAACGGACTCTACGCGAAATTTCACCCTAATCGATTTGCCATGATCGACATTCGCAAATTGCTTAGCGACTTCGATGGCTTCAAGCGGCGAGTAGACCATTGGTTCATTTTCTGTTTGTTCGCGAGTCAAAGTGAATTGTGTGATGGAAGTAGAGATATCGTCGACGCTTTTAGGTCGTGAAAAACGCTCGTTTTGTTGCCTCAACAAAATTAGCTCATCGCCATGTATCTCCAGCAAACATCGATAAGTCTTCGAGTCCTTTCCATCGTTTGATTCCATTGTCAAATCCACTTCGATGGATTGATTGTCATCACGAGGCATCCAATGACTGAGTCGATACTGAGTGCCCTGATCGCTGGACGGCAACAGCACAGTGTTTTGATCGATCACAGCCATCTGATCGATGAATTCAGTTATCTTCGTTGTAAGTGTGGTTGCATTTTTGATTCGCCATTTCCCATGGAGCTTTTTAGGAAATGAAGGCATCTCAATAGTGTCTGGGACCGGCCAGCCATTGACCACTCCTTTGGAATCAAGAGCATCAACTGCGAAGTCAACTTCGCCGGTCGTCAATGTTCCTTTCGCGTCATTTGCGTAGTTACTGACTGTCAATCGAACGCGACATGACTTGCCGGGATCTACGAAGACCACCACCTGGTCATCGTCTTGGGAACGCATCTTGGCACGCTCTTCGAATGAAGCGCTTGAAGGCAAGAATACAATAGGCCAGCCGCGAAGTGAAATCGGTTGATCGCCAATAGTTTCCAAACGCCATCCACCTACGATCTGTAACTGTGGGACTGCGACTTGCAGCTTTGTACCCTCCGTATCACATGCTTCAACTTCGTAACTCGGAAAGTTGGGAACCGAAGTACTGATTGGTTTGGTCAAGATGTTTCGGAATAGGATCTCAACGCTGATCTTTTGACCGAGCTGATAGCTGTCCAACGGTGGAAAAAGTCGTACTCCAGCTTGCAATCCATTTTCTGCCGGCTTCCCCCAGTGGATTGAACCTGCATCGCCATGTTTTACCGAAACAAACTGTTCGCGAATGAGGAACCCATAAGTCCGACCAAATATGTCAGGCTCATCTTGAAGCATGGTTAGCCGAATCGACCAGATCGTATACGTCGAGCCACCTTCGACGCCAAAGGTTGGAATTACCTCCAGCGTAGCGCCCTCCGGGAGTTGACGTGTGCGAGCTATGTTCTGAAAGCGCTCGAACAATGCGTCGCTGACATCATGGTCATCGCGTCTGGCTTTCGTGTAAAGGACAGCCGCCACAACCTCATCTTCTGTAAGTGATGGCTGTTCTATGGTGACAGCTTGGGAGTGACGAGCGTTAAAGCGTTTTACAGCAGCCGCAAGTGAGGTAACGCCTTGATCGTTGGTTGCCGTTGAAAGCGAAAAGTCTTTTGGCGGAGACAAGAATCGCCTGCGAATCACCATTCGGATGGCTGGATTGTCATCCGTTTGAAGAAAGATTTGAAAAGCTAGAACAGGTTCACCGCCGTTCGAAGTTTCGCCGTAAAATCCATCAATGGTCCAATTCTCTGGCAGTCGATGTTGCTTAGCAATCTTGGTGAGACCAGCCTTGCATGTCGCTGGGAGTTTATCATCGCGTTCCATATTCCAAGACGCATAAGCAATCAACTCGTCTTTGGTTAGCGGCGGCTGATTATACGGATAGTCGCCTGGGTGAATGTCACGCATTCGTTTGTTGAATCGATCGATGGCTAGCGCTAGGGGATCGTCCGACGTGGAAATACTCGGCTTCGCTTTTGATGCATCAACCTGTGGCTTATCTTTGCCAATTGAATTGTCAGAGGGCGTTGTGCCCACAGTGGCATTCTCGATACTGATGTTTACCAGCGTTTCTTCGCCTCGCTTCACTGTGACACTATCGCCTTGGATTTCATAAGCCGTCGAATCTGCTTCGATCTCGACCGTGTAAGTGCCAGCTCGCAATCGAGTGGTCGTCCCCTGCTTCGATACCGTCAGCTCTTGGACCGTATCTTTGCCCTGTAAGATTCGAATCGGAACATTATCGGCGACGCTCTTGATCGTGAGAGTACCTTTGTCAAGTTCGAGAACGATGACTACACCGGCAAGAACCATCGCGGCCGTAACTAATGCAGCCGCAAGATAATTGCTGATGGGCGGTCCAATAAACCGTCGCCAAGTTTTCGCCTTGGGATCGCTAGTCGGAGCTTGTTGCGGCTGATTGAACTCAGATGCTGAACTCCCAAGCAAAGCTAAGTCAGCGATACTTGAGGGCAACGGCACGGTCGTTGGTTGTTGAACATGCGCTAGGCAAGTTTCGAGCAATTCGGCTACTTGCTTTGCCGAGTCGAACCGATCAACAGCCTGTTTGGCCATCAGTTTTCCGATGATTGCGCACAGCCAATCGGGGATGTCCGAGTTGATTTCTCGAATGGAACGGGGTTCCTTTTCGATGATCAAACGCAGAACGCTATAGCTCGAATCAGCTCGGAAGGGAGCATAGCCAGCGCACATCGCATAAAGAACGCTTCCCAGGCTAAACAGGTCGCTGCGGTGATCGACTGTTTCGGCGCGAGATTGCTCGGGAGACATGTACTGCGGTGTACCTGCAAGTGTCCCAGAACAGGTGAGACTAGCATCATCCACCGCGCGAGCTAGTCCGAAGTCAACTAACTGGACCCTTTCGACATTCTGATCGAGCAAGATATTCGAAGGTTTGATGTCGCGATGCACGATACCCTGGGCGTGAGCTGCGGCGAGTCCTTTGGCGGCTTGCATGCCGATGCGCAGAATCTCACGAAGTTCCAATGGGCCGCTATCGTTGAGTCGCTTCTGTAGGGAAACGCCGCGAGAATAGGTCATCACAAGATATGGAATGCCCTGCCACTGATCAACGCAGTGAATTGCCATGACGTGATCATCTACCACCGCGGCCACCGCTTGGCCTTCGCGAGCGAAACGTTTGCGAGCTGCACCTGACGCGGCCAAATGGGGCAACAACATCTTGATGGCCACGAAGCGAATCAGCGAACGATCGAAGCCTTTAAAGACGGCCCCCATTCCTCCTTGTCCGATCACACCAACTATCTCGTAGTTTCCAATGCGCCCCAACATATTGGGATCATCGGTCGGTCCCAGTAACTTGAGAATCGCCGCTGAGTGGTCGGCTCCATCTTCTGTAACCGATGTAAGGGCCACTTGAGCATCTGACAATGCTGGCTGAATGAGTTCCGACCATTGCGACGATGTGTAGTGTCTGTCGAACTGTTCGCGACAGCGAGGGCACTCCGAAACGTGCTCTTCAATGGCGATCAGCTCATCGGGCGAAACGTCGTTCCGCTCGATTTGTTCCAACACCTGAGACGTAAGACATGACTGAATTGTTTTAGGCATTATGATTCCTGCGTTGGCACTTGTGCCGGCTCCTGCGTCAATTCCCAGTGGTTTGAAACCTCGGCGATTTTTTCTTTCAGTCGGGCGAGCACGCGATGTCGGGCAACATAGACGGCCCCAATCGACCTACAGGACGATTTTGCGACTTCGGCAACCGAGACTCCCTGCATGGCAGTCTTCCAAAAGATGTCCCAAGTCAACTCCGTAAACTCAGCGCGAATTTGCTCGGCAGCCCAACGCACGATTTCGCGCCGAGCTTCCACGATCAATTCCGCGTCCGTCTGCTGCTCGCATGGCAACTTCCCTAGTGCATCAGCGACCGAACTTGATCCCGAGCCCTGATCGGGCCGTCGTCGGGTCAGCGCGGTCGTAATGGCGTTGCGAGCGATTGTCGTCAGCCAAGCACGAAACGGTGGTTGGTCGTCGGATGCCGTCCAGCCGGCCAGAGATCTCGCTATCGAGGCAAAAACCTGCTGTACAACGTCCTGTGAATCCGCGTCCTGCATGCCACGCCGGCGAGCCAAACGGTATACGACAGGCTGGTAAATCTCCATAAACTCAAGCCACGAAGCCCCATCGGTCGTGTCTTTGGCACGATCGATCAGGCTATGGTCGGTTTCTGGAAACTCTGGCATGGGCTGCTCCTACAAGGTTTCACTCGGGTCCTGAGAAATCCTTACATGAATCCTGCAAAAACGCGATTTCGTCGGTTCGGGCAACGCCTTGAAGCATATTTTTTGAGCCGTAGACGCAAGTTTGAAAATTGCGATTTTTCTGGGATTTCGGGCCGAAGGTCCAGCGATTTACATAGCCCAGCCCATCGGGCTGGGTTGTGAAGCTTGAGTAGGTTAAGGGCCAACGGCCTGCCACAAACAAAATTGGCTGGCATGAGCGGTGCCTTAATCCCCAATCGTCCGCGTCGACTTCTTTGGATTGATCGCCCATCGGTGAAGCCTTTCAAACGCCTGGAGCGTTTTTCTCTGCGAGGCAATTGCGAGTGGAATCGAATAGCAAAAAAGAAGCCCGTCGTAAAATGCATGTTGAAAATGCAATTGTCGAACCACAGCCAATGTTACTGCGGCAGACGCAGTAAGAAGTAGCAATGATCTGATCGTGATCTGGATTTTGGAGCGAACGAGATACCAAGTCGATGTCGAAGCAGCAAGGATAAAGACGACATTGGCAAGTATCGCCAAAACGTGCAAAGTCGGAATCCTTACGCTAACATTGATGAACGCAATCCGTTCATAGGTAGTGAAAGGCCATCCATACTGAGTACCTTCTACTGGTTTCTCCTCCGGTTCGTTCGGCTCTCCCTTGAAATATGTTCCAAGAACGCTTGAGATACCAACATGGGGTACATTCGCAATCACACCGAAGGCGAACCAAAGCACTCCAGACCAAAGTGCGCATTGGGACGAAACGCTGGACTGAAAGATCTGTCTCACGGCTTGATTCACTTATTTCATTACTGTGCGAATACGGCTGTCAGTTTCTCAACGGAACTAGCTATAGAGTTTCACACAGTCGCCGTGAAATCCTTACACGAGTCTTCCTCTAAATGAACGGAATCATGCTCATCAATGCGAAAGGCCAAGCAAGCCTCGACATCAACGTTTTTGATTTAGCGAAGGGCAAGCCCAAGAAATTGCGAGGGAGTCGTTGAAGAGCTTATTGACCGAACCTTCGCTCGCTGCCGTCGCGACGATCGGTGATCTTATCTCCAGCGACAGCGCCAAGCGATTCGAGCGAAATGGTCGATTCAACCATCGAATGGTTGATACCCGTCGTCTTCATTTTGTATTCGAGGTGAAAACTCGCCGTGCCATCGAAGTGTCCTTGTTTATGAACTCGCCGAGTTGGTAACCATAGACCATCTATCGCTTCGTATTCCGTGACGATCTCTTCGGACAGCCTTCCATCGTCGGCGGAGTACCTGACGACGTTGGCACCTTTGCTTAGATCCACTTCATAATGGTTTAGGATTTCGCCCCTAGTCGATACATGGACAATATCCTCCACGCGGCTCACCGTCCAACTTTTCGCCCCACCAATCATTGCCTGCGCATACAGGGCACCAATGCGTTTGTATGTGGCCTCACCAATGTCGGCTGCGAAAAACTCCATCGGAGTGAATTCGTCGCGGCCTCGTTTGTACTCTTCTATGGGTCGGATGGTGAAGTGCTTGCGTTTGCTCGATGGAGAGTAAGGAAACAACACGTAATAGGCGTTTTCCTTGATCATGCCACCCTCAGGATTCAGCGGTTCAGATGAAAGCAGTTTGATGCCATTGGAACTGGAAAACTCCAGCCAATGAATCTTCCATAGCCATGCATCCTTCTGTCGATCGAGTGCAAAGTCTATCTGTCTTCGCGACTGAATCTTCGCTCCATCTATGCCTCGACGTTTCGCAGTTTCTTCGACGGTCCCTTGCCAACAACGAATCGCAAGAATGTTCTTCTCGTTTTGGTCGGCAACTAGCTTCAGCAACAATGGGTCTCCTTGGAATCCATCTGCCAGCCCTTGATTGAGTACCAACTCACAATTTAGAAAGAAGTTACTGAGAAAGAGAAGTACAATCATTTGAAGCTTCGATCGCATCGCGAAAAGTCTCCTATGGGCTAGTTGTTCACTGCTCTGTGATGCTACGTAACGTGCATAACTGCGATTCGACCCAGGCGATGCGATTTCGTCATGGTTTCGCCTCAGAAGCGAACGACGAAGCAATCGCTTTCTTGGCATTTTCGAAATCTCGGCCAGCAAATACAAGCCACCCATCCGTGCCGATCACAAAATGCATCGGGATAGAGCTGACAGATAGTTGTCGAAGTACCGGTGAATCGAGTCCGGATGGTAGCGTACCTTGCGGCCAATCCACCTTGTGTTTCTCAAGCAACCCAGCATTCTCTTGATCTGGGTCGTCGACGCTGAGCCCCAATACGACACACCGCTGACCCGTCGCTGACTTTACGAAATCTCGAATGTCCGGAAACTCCGCGATGCAAGGTCCACACCAACTCGCCCACAGCTGAATCAACACAACCTGCCCGTGTAGATCATTGAGCCTGGCTTTGGTTCCATCAAGTTGAAGGTATTCGAAATTGGGCACAACGTCTCCAACCTTAAGCGAACTGCTGGCCTCCAATTCAATACTTGGTAAAGCGAATGTCTCTTGTTGCGGAACGACAACTTCAACTGTTTTGATCGCAATCGGGGCGGCAAGGCATCCGTCTTCCGGCGGGTCGAAAAGGTTGACGTACATGCGGTACTTGCCCGGTGGAACGCCGTGGATCAAATAACTTCCATCGTCATCCAATTCGAATTGCCAATGCCGAAAGCTCCTCAAATAGGTCATGCCTTCGGTGGTGTTCCAAGTGGCCGCAGAATTGAAACTTGGCAATGTAGATTCTTCAGCAGAACTCAATTTCTCCGGCGATTGCTCTCGCTCAGGATCTTCAATTGAAACCAAATAGTTCAACGACCAGCGGTAAGAAATACTCCCTCGGCTTGCTTCGTTGGATACCTGTACGTTGCCATGCACACTTGCACCGTTAACTCCCAACTTGCAAGTCAGCCGTCCTCCTGCTTTCACTTCAACTGGAAGTGACTCTGTTGACGTCAGTTCATCGGATGTGAAAATTGAGTGATGTGCTTGTAATGCGTACCTGCTTGGCGGAACATGCTCAATCGAAAAGTTACCCTGTTGATCGCTATGCACAGACTGCCTCAAGTCAATGCGGGGTTGTCCCTGCTTTTCAAGCGTGAGATCGGACAATGAAACCAAGTGACTAGCAATCTCTGAAGTGCCCTGACTGATCTGGCCGTCGATTTTTGCCCAAGACTCAAGCTGGATTGTTCCTGGTTGATTGCCCGCTTTACAGTGCTTCATTGCAAAGCCAATATCGCTTTGTGCGACAACTGTGTAGTCACCCTCTTCGTGCGAGAACGCAAACTCCCCCTTTTCGTTGGAGGCAACAGAGTAATTTTGGTCTGGCTGGCGAAGCGTAAATGGCTGAATGGGATTGGCGAAGCTAACCGTGGATCCTAAAGCGGGATTGCCGCTGGGATCGATAATACTTCCTCGTAGGGAATCAACACGCTTTAGTTTGACGACAACTGAAGCAGGTGCGTTTTCGATTTCAAATACGGGGCAATTTGTAACTGCGTAACCTTTGGCCTCAATACGTATCAAGCATGTTTGCGATTGAGATTCGTGCAGCTTCATCTGCGCCGTGCCGTTGAGCGTTTGAATTGCGCCTTGTCGATCGCAAGTCGTATCGACATCCGCTCCCGACTTCATCACTGGGACTGCAACGAAGTCATGAATAGGCTGATTGGTTTCGTCGTCTTGGGCCCGAACTTGAATCTCAACAACTCGAGTTAGGACGACGATTTGTTCAGCAGAATCAGCCCGTAATTTGATGTTGTACCGCGGTGAAAAACCATCTTTGGTGATCAGATACTCCAAGGAATCGTTAGGCGCTTCGGACCATTTTACGCGACCTTCGTCGTCGGTAATCATTTGATGAATGATTGCGAAATCACGCCAGTCATCTCCAGAGACTTTCACACCAGGGATGGGGGCTCCATTCGCGTCCACCAACTTCAAATTCAACCCACGAGACGGTTGTAATTGGATGTTGAGTTCAAGATCACGATCGACTACCAGTTTCTGCAAATCTGGTGAACACAATGGTCCGATCGTCAACAGATGAAGCTTTTCGGATTTCGGTACGCGAAATGAGAATCGCCCCAGATCGTCAGTCGTCGCCAAAGGAGGCATTTTGAGTAATTGCGTCGAGCGAAGCTCGGCTCGTGGAATTGCATTCCCCAGTGAGTCGGTTACCGTTCCACGCACTTCGGCGAGTTCACTGATCGATTGATCCGTGACAACTGGAAGGGGCTCTTCGGAGCGTGTCGTTGGAGCCAACATCAGGGCAAGACTTAAGGCTATTGCCAGAATCGTGAATTTCATCATCTATCCTTCAGCAGCGTTCCAAGTTGCAACGAACCCCCGCGCGGTGATGTAAGTGATGTGCGCGACGAAGGTTTCATGGATGCACGTTGCTCGGAGAGTAGCGTCGCCAAACGGATCTGCTTGCTTTCAATTGCATCATGATGCATCAATTCCCTCCCGATGCAACAACTTCACCGCCAGATCGCGTAGCCATGGCATGCAGCGCCTGGCTGTCCGTGGAATCACCAAGAAACCGAATGGACCCATCCGCAAAGGCGACATGTGCACCAGAGTTGTGAAAACTGTATAGATTGCGATCGTTCGTTTCATTCACCGTTGGATTCTTGTCTAAAAGTATGGCGCTGTAGGGGCCGCTAATCGCCCAGGCGGAGTTGATTATGGTGGGGAAATCAACGGAGCCGTATTGATGATTAAGCTTACCTCGTTTGTAAATGTCGGGACGACCTGCAATTTCGCCTATCACAATCGTGTTGGACAATCCGTCGATGACCTCACGCAAATGCGTCTGCTTCGGAGACAAGTAGGAATTATCTTGATCGACGGTTTGACCACTAACATGTTTCGGTAGTCCCCAGACGCCCTGTGCGACCTTGATATTGCTCAGCATCACACCGATTGATTCGGTACCTAAGGCAATTCCACCTATTGCTTCATAGTCGCTACGAGCAGAAGTACCAATCACGTCGTTTGGAGAATATTGGCGGACTGGTCTAAATCTCGTGTAATTACTTGTTGATGGACAGAGGAAAACAGAAAGCTCAAGTCTAGCAATTGATTGATTCGAAGGACTGGATGCCGCCACCTCGGCGTCGATCTGATCGTATAGCGGAGACTGCTCAAGCTGCGGAAGCAACGCGGTTCGCCAGGAGTGAAAATGGTACTCGTCCCAATATTTTTCTGGGAAGGTTTTGGTCGCCCCTAGATATTGAAACGAGCCGTTGTAGAGTTGCGGAAACTGTCTGTTGGCGTCGTGAAACAATTGGATTGCGAGTACGCATTGTCGCAAATTGTTCTGGCAAGTAACACGTCGAGCAGACTCTCGAACGCTTTGAATCGCTGGCAACAAGAGGGCGACTAGCAATCCGATGATTGCCACAGCCACCAGGAGCTCGATAAGCGTTATGCCTCTAAGTCTGCGTTTCATACCGGCACCTTTTTTGTTGTAAGGACGAACTCGTGCTTTCTCGATAGCGAAGTACTACTTTGCACTTTCCAATCTGAGTTCAAGCGGCTCGGGAGCAGTCCCCTCGTCGAACTCTACGGCTGCCAGGAAGTGATACATCGAGGGCAAAAGGGAGTGGAGATTCGTGGCAAACGGTCTACCTGAATCAACTTGCCTTGGATACGGAATCTTATCGGCGCCTACTCCAGTCTTTAGCCCCTCTCTAAACGCTCTGATCGTCAGAATCCCCTTGCCAGGCAATTGCGGAGCCCTTCGAAGAGTTTCTTTATAGGGCTCTTCGGAGTGCAACGTTGGAGTTAACGCCAGGACAAGACTTAGGGCTATTCTCAGAATCGTGAATTTCATCAACTATCCTCTAGCTTCGTTCATGGACGCCGATCAATTGGAATCTTTTGTTTGCTTGAACGTGCGATCGCCTGACAAAGTTAGCGTTCCGAGTTCACGGCTTTCACCGGGCGAGATTTCGATCTCTGTGTCAAAATGGGCGTAATTGAATGGCTTACCTTCCATTCTTAGAATGTACTTGCATCCTGGTAGCAAAACGGCTTTGAAGTAACCGTTCTCGTCAGTTCTTACGGACGCGAGAGATTGACTGAAGTCACCCGTCGGAGCAACGGCCGGAGTAACGATGGCTCCGGTCAAGGGTTCGCCATTGCTTACAAGACGCCCAGAAACGCTTGCACAAGGCCGAGCGGTCAAAAGCAATTTCCCTTCAGCGATCTCTGCTGGTGTGAGATGATGTACGATGCCGATTCCTCGTTTTTCGTGATAGACCACAATCTCACGAGATTCATTCGGCGCGATGTTGTTCACTTCAATGGGGGCTCGCTCTATCTTGATTCGCTGAGTTACTCTGGCCATTCCATGGATCAGAACGCCTCCCGTCAGCCAGTCACTTGACTCATCGACAGCGCTAACGTTTATCGTTTGACCTGGGAAAAGCTCGAAATCCAATTGCACCCTCTCAGCGTCTTCTTTGGGGTCGATCTCACTCATTGAATCCGGATAGGTGGGGCGAGGGCTAAATGGATTTCGATATGTTTGCGCACCATTGCGATCTTTGGGTACTGTTAATGTGTTGTATCCAATGCCCGACAGATAAGGTTTGTGGAGGCTCTCGACACCCACCACTGCTGGGCCAGGGAGTCCAACCAGTCGATAATTGCCGTTGAGATCGGTTTGATAACGGTCTTGCTGTCCATCCACGGTGACAAGATCGAATTCAGGGAGTTCGTTGGCAAACTTGTTTGTTAGAAATGGCAAGTAATGCAAACGGACACCAGCCACAGGCTCACGCGATTTCCTATCAACAACTTTTCCTTCGATCCAAATTCCACGATGTAGCCCGATGTCCATCGCCACTGGCCCCATACCTTCGGAATCGATTACTTCGATCTCTCGCATGAAATAGGGCTGATCATCGGAGGGAAGTAACATCAGACGGTTCCCTTTCCCCTTGGGCATTCCTTCGATCCTAAACTGACCAAGAGAATCGCTTTTGGTCGGAAGTAGCCATCTCCCACTTGTCGTCTTCCCAGAAATCGTTTCAACACCTACATCAACGCCAGCCAGCGGCTTCCCTGTTTTTGCATCTGTAACGGTTCCATGGACGGTACGAGATGGTTGACAAACGTAGGTGAATTCCGCTCCATAGACGGACTCTTGAATTTCGATCTGACCACTCTCGTTCCGAGTCAACGGATTCATCGATCGAGTCGCAACTTTGAATTCGTCAAAGGCGATCCCATTCCCATGAACCTGGAGGCGCAGACAACGTTCTCGACCTATGCCCTTGATTGAAAATGCTCCGTCACGATCCGTCGTCACAGATTTCGGAACGCCCAGTAGTCGAGCGTCGATCTGTCGCGGCATCTCCTTCTCAGCCTGCCAGTCGGACTCGCCGGTTCGGACAGCGCTGAGCCATGCGTCGAGACTTTCGTTCGATGATGCGAGAATCCCCTTCAATTCGATCGCGACGCCGCTGATCGGACGGCCTTCCAAATCGATCACTCGACCGCGAATCGGAATGTCCTCGACCAGCCGGAGGACTACAGAATCGACTCCTTCAACTTCCTCGTATTTAGTAAACTGACCCGCAAAGCCAGGCATCGTCGCGCAGATTACAGATTTCTTCCAGAAATCTTTCCATCCAGTCCCTTGGGTTGGGAAATTGCCGTACGGTTTGGGATCAATCGAGATTTCGAATTTGCCTTGCTCGTCTGTAACGACTTCGGTGATAGTTGACTCAAAATCTTTTCCAAGGATGCGTCGTATATCACCGAAAACGGGTGCCGCTACGCGAACGATCGCACCATCAACTGGGCTGCCATCCGGCTTCAGCACCAGACCACGAACTGATATTTCTTTCAAGGCAATCGGTGACTTAGTCGATTGAGATTCGCCAACTTGAGCGTTCGCAATAGTAACGGTACCAAGACAAGTCAGCGCTGCCAGCATTCCAAAAGTAGCTGTCACAAAAAGCCATTCGCTCTTGTTCATAGAAGTGGTCCGTTTCCTCCGATCGTCGAGCAAGCCGGCTATGCGATGTTCTAGTTTCCATCGGCTTGTAAAGAATCCGACGCTAGACGGCGTTGCAACAGAGTCTTGAAGGAGTTGAGCGAGCGAAAGCAGCGTTCGACAGTAGGTCGATGCTTCTGTGCCTGCCAAGACAAAATTATCACAAACCTCCTCACGAGCTCTTGCCAACTCGCAGTTAAGTTTCCGTACAAGCGGATTCGGCCAAAAAAAGGCGGAAATAATGCTCTGCAGTAAAATCACAATTTGGTCATGACGAACAATGTGTGCAACCTCGTGTACCATCACGTCCATTAGCAAATTGGGATCAACCTGCAGAACCAAACTTTCAGGAAGCACGACTTTCCGATTAAGGACGCCAGCAGCAATTGGACCAGCGATCGCATTCGAGGTTACAAGCTTCGGGCGTCGGCGACTACAACCGACAGTGGTGCATGCTCGATCGAATGCGACCTGCAGTTGTGCGTTCGAGTTCGGTTTTGCTGATTGCAGAATTCGCGACAACCGAACACAGCTTAAAAACAATCTTATCAAGTGAAGAAACGCACCAGCTAGCCAAATCCAAATCAATGGTACAACAATCAGGCCCAACAAGGTCTTGGTCCAGTTACCTTGCGGAACTAGTGGGATCGTCTCGGAAGTGGATAAATCATGATCCACCTCGGGTTCACTCTTTGCTGTCGTGGGTTTTTCATTTATCTGCATATCAATGGCGCTCCCAGGCACCGATCGATCAACGACATCTTGTTGAATGGCTCCTTCTGACGAATTTTGAAAAACCGGTCTTACTTTTGTGGCGGCAATTCTAGAATCTGCAACAGCCGAAAACTGCAACCAACTGCTACCGGTCGCTTGAATCAATGCAGCCGTTACTGGACTGACCGACACAAACGCCAGACCGAAGCAGAGCACCCAATAGCGCATGACTGCGGTTTTACGAAATAGCAACGAGATGAGCAATGCAGCAGCGGTCAACAGCGTTGCATGAATAAAGATGTTCAGCACCCACACGGATAGTTGATCAGAAATGAACATTGCGAAAAGTTCGCTTAACATGATTCATGCCCCTTTGTCCTCGGTGACTTCGCCCTAGGCTTCGTCGTCTTCTTTGATTCGGCCTCATCGATCATGCGACGAATTCGATCGGCCTCGTCATGCGAGAGTCCTCGATACTCCATCAGTGCGGTCACCATTTCTTCAGGTGAACCTCCGAAAAACCGATCAATCATTTGAGCGACCTTGGCCCCAAGTGAAGCCTCGCGTGGTCGATTAGCCGAATACCAAAATGTTCGACCTTCTTCGCGGTGCTTGAGCCACCCCCGCTCCTCGAGTCGTACAATCATGGTTTGAATTGTATTGCGTGCTACATCACGCTTTAGAGCGAGTTTATTACGCACCTGACTGACGGTGACTTCATCGAATTCCCAAACTATCTCCATGATTTCTCGCTGACCGGGGCTTAGCGGTGTGGGGTCCGGGTTCGACATATTTGCGTCTCCAACTGCGATCTTGCCTACTGAATGTAGGCATTATTACCTACATCCAGTAGGCAAGTCAATCGTTTCCAGAGAACATTGTGAAATTTGTTCACTTCGAAAGTTCTTGTCGCTAGGCATCACATTGCTCAATCGACAACGCCTTTCGTGCCTCTAGTTGTAGTTCCTCAGAGACTTAATCTTTGTCCGTGTTTCCTTCGAAATCAACAGGCGAGGCATTCATGTAATTGATCCGCCTAGCATTCAGTACAAAGGATTCATGCGGAGACTCAAAAGCCTGGGGAAGGCTAACTTCTGTTACGGTCGAATTGCAAACCAGTTCAAGGTTATCTCCGTTTAGACGATATAGGCATCGATGAACGCGTTTATTGCCACCCTCAAATCGTGTCAACATCATAGATTGAACGGACCGATGGGCATCCAACGCTAACTCCGCAATACCGTCACAAAGGGTTAAGCCAATTTCTGGTTCCAAGGCAGAACAAAAGTACATAGAATTCCCAATCCATTGATTTCCGCGAATGGTGAATCGCAATGGTCGACGATCTCCATCAAGCAGCCTATCGGCCGTTAACTGAACACGAGCGTTTCCACCTGCGACATACGCCCCGCTTTGGATTTCCCATTCACCCTGTAGTTCCCGCAGGTTATTACCCAGTTTTTCTTTATTCATCCTCACAGGGAAATTCACTTCAACTTGGGCCTCGCCGCCCGCTTCCACGGGGAAATTCTTCGCTGTGAGTGGATTGGGATGTTCGAGCACATCCCATGTCTTCGTCAATTCTCGTAGAGATTCCGATGCAAGTGAAAAATAGACAAACGTTGTTCCCGGCAGAACTGGCAAACGATAGGTTCCGTCAGGTTGTACCACAACGGATCGTAACGCTCCGTCTCCCATTGCGTAGACTCGCAAACGTACTCCTGAAGGACAAGCAACTGTGTTATCCGTATCCGCGTCCCTGATGCGCCCAACAATCATCGCAGGTTCAACCGCTGCAACATCGGGAACATTACTTGTCTCACCAGAGACAGCAAACACATCGCTGACTGTCTTAGCAAGATGATTCGAACCCACGAACTCAATTTCGAGCGGTCCACGGTACTGAAGTTCGAGGGAGTACTTTCCGTCGATGTCGGTCTCTGACAAATCGTAGCTATAGCCTCTACGCAACGATCGAGAGGCCGCTTCCCGGTGAGCCGGATTGCGAGACGGCCTAGCTGTAACTTTGACTCCGCCAATAGGCTTCCCATTCCCATCAACCACCCGCCCAGAAAGTCTTGAAGGCAGATCGAGACTCACATCCACTGCTGCTGGACATTCGGCATAAGGCGGCTGGAACATTCCAAAGTCTGGATGATCGACAACCAAAAACTGAGTAGACTTGGGAATCATTTCAAATTGGTGCGGTGCCCCGGCAACTGCCTTTCGAACTGAACCTGGATGCTCAAGTGTAGGCATTCCCTCAAGCACATACTGGCCTGTGTCGTCGGTGGTTGCTCCAGTAACGCCAGCGATCCAAGGTGTTCCCGCTTTCCTGACACGAGCGTTCTTGACCGGAATACCATCAGGGCCCGTAATTGTGCCCTTCAATTTAGCAGGAACACCGAGAACAATTTCAAGAGCTTCCGGGTTTGTTGAATATCCCAGCGGTGCGACGTAGCCAAATGCTTTGCCGTTTAGATGACTAACAATGACATAGTTTTCTTCATTTGCAACTGACAGTTCTGGATCAGTAAACGTACCAAAGTCAAAGGCTCCGTCTGCCTTTGTCGTCAGGGTCTTAAGACTCATGGTCGCTTCCGCGTTGCGGTAGAGCTCGACGGTCACGTTTTCTAAGTGGGTCCCGTTTTCATCAACACATTTTCCAGCAATGCGAAAACCAGAAGCGGAGTTCGAGAGTTTGACAGCATTCAATGAGTTTGTTGAAGGTGGAATTGCCTCACTAACATTGGATATCGAGGGAGGCTCGGACCCTTGTTGAGTGTCATTTACATTTGAGTCTCGAAGCATGAAGATTAGCATACTGATACCCAGCCCGACAATTTTTATGACCGTAGCTGCGCCGAGGCTCCATAGTACGATTCGCGAGAAGTACTCGGAGCGACTGAGTAATGCCAAGCCCAACGATAATGCCGCTGCCAGCCCCGCGAATGCTATGGCGGAATCATGACTCCCGATTGCAGCGAT
Source organism: Planctomycetota bacterium (assembly GCA_963204965.1). GTDB lineage: Bacteria > Planctomycetota > Planctomycetia > Pirellulales > Pirellulaceae > Aureliella. The sequence continues at coordinate 43,396 of CAUJKA010000490.1, forward strand.
GGGCCAAGGTACCAACATCGCCATTAGCAGCAGCACCAAAGAAATCAACGAAACAACCCGCTTGTCATTCATGATTAGGAACCACCTGTCTAATTGGGACTCAACACTCTTTTTTGAATTGGCCTGGCTCTTGAGCTCTTCCAGACCAAGAGGGAGCGAAATCTGGATGGGATCTTGAACGTGCGCTAGACACTGCTCAAGAATTTTGGCGAGGTCCATTGCCGAGACATAGCGATCCTCAGGAGATTTGCTCATGAGCTTTCCGATGATTGCGCAAAGCCATTCGGGGATGTCCGAATTGATTTCTCGAATGGGACGAGGCTCTTTTTCGATGATCAATCGCAGAACGCTGTAACTGGATTCGGAACGAAACGGTGAGTGGCCAGTACACATGGCGTAGAGGACACTGCCCAGACTAAACAGGTCGCTGCGGTGATCAATCGCTTCGGAGCGAGCTTGCTCGGGTGACATGTATTGCGGCGTACCGGCAAGCGTGCCTGAGCGAGTGAGGCTGGCATCGTCGACGGCTCGGGCCAGTCCAAAATCCATCAGTTGCACGCGTTGGACGTTTTGATCGAGAAAGATATTGGCGGGTTTGATGTCGCGATGCACAATTCCTTGCGCATGCGCCGCGGCAAGTCCCTTGGCGGCTTGCATACCAATGCGTAGGATCTCGCGGACTTCCAAAGTCCCATAATCACCGAGTCGCTTTTGCAGCGAAACGCCACGCGAATAGGTCATGACAAAATAGGGCACTCCCTGCCATTCATCGACGCAATGAATCGCCATCACATGGTCATCAACGACCGCAGCGATAGCTTGTGCCTCGCGAGCGAACCGTTTGCGAGCAGCTCCCGATGCAGCCAATTGAGGCAGCAACATCTTGATTGCAACGAAACGATTGAGCGAAGCATCGAAAGCTTTAAAAACCACCCCCATACCGCCACGCCCAAGCACGCCGAGCACTTCATAGAAACCTATGCGTCCCAACATTCTTGGATCATCCGTGGGGCCAAGAAGTTTCAAGAGCTCATCGATAGTCTCGCCTTCGTTATCGATGGAATCTTGCGATTCTGGCTTCGGTAGTCTCATCAAAGATTGTTCAGCTTCGTGCCACCAATCTTCGTCGCCAATACTTCCCGCCAAGGCTGCTCGGCAATGTTCACAAGCCGAAACATGCTCCTCCCATATTTTGCTTTCAACATGGGAAGCCGCTCCAGAAAGCAAAGCTTGAATCTCCCGATCCTTCAGGCATTGTGTGGCAGATTTCACGATTCCAAACTCCAAAAACCAGACACTTCGTTCACCTTTTCTTTGATACGTTGCATGACGCGGCAGCGGGCGACATAAACCGCTCCACTGCTTTTGCTCATTGCGTTAGCTACGTCAGTGATACTGCGACCGCCTAGCGTTGTTTCCTGAAACATGGTCCAAGTCGCCGAGCTGAATTCGGATTGGACTTGTCTTGCAGCCCAGCGAAACGCCTCCATGCGACTTTCGTTCAAAAGGGCCAAGGACATGTCGTCGCTGTTTGGCAGATCCAACAGCAAGTCGCGCGCGCTGGAGTCTCCAGTTGCACAATCCGGCTTGGCCCGAGTCATCGCATTGAGGATGGCGTTTCGAGTAACGCGATTGAGCCAATTGCGAAAGCGTGGCCCCTCATCTTGTGGCTGCCAGCTTCCCACAGCTTTCGAAACCGAAATAAATACTTGCTGGCAAAGATCATCAGCATCCGCGTGCTGTAGCCCGCGTCGCCTGGACAATCGATAGACGACCGGTTGATAAATCGCAACAAATTGCGACCAAGCAATCGCATCTTGCGGATCGCTGATCCGCAAGATGAGAATTTCGCTCGTTTCCGGCCATTGGCTCATCGCTGTCTGATTTCGATGTAAAACGCACGGATGAAAGCACACAATTGTGCCAGAGATCGCAACCAAATGCGTCCCTCTAGCAGGTTTCACACAGAAGCTTCGAAATCCTTTCAGAGAATTTCGTTCTCCAAGGTTTGGAACCAAGTTTCAAGGCTAGGATCAATTTTAGGAGGCGACTCGGTCAATTGACCGATTGTCGGGATCGATGTCAAATGTTTGGGCATTTGCGTTCCAACGCGAACCCAAACAAAACTGATTTCTTGGTAGGGCAAGGGAGTGCGATACTATGGATCACGAGGTTATGGACCAACCAATCGATGTTGATGTTCTTTTCAGCACTCGTCCCGAGCTGTTTCCGCACTCGATACCGACGCTTGAAAAACGCCAGACGGTCTTTGTTGGAGAGCTAGTCAAGATCGTGGTTGGCATTCGAGAGAGCGAGCAACTT
>CAUJKA010000491.1 GCA_963204965.1 Planctomycetota bacterium
TTCGGAAAGGGCGGCGTGGTAACGCTCCTCCGCCTGGGAAGAATGTCCTTGTCGTCGCAATAGAATCCCGAGATTGATAGAGCTGGTCGCTAAGTCGCTCCGCATCTCCGGTCGAGCAGGATTCTCATAAACCAGTTTTTGCCAGATCGCCAGCGCCTGTAGGTATAGCGTTTCGGCTTCACGGAGGCTTCCCAAATCCCTTTTGATGTTCCCAAGACTCGCGTGATTATGTGCCAGCAAGACTCTATACTCTGCCACAGAGGGAAACTCTGCGACAAGTGACGCTTTAACCTCTTGGGCACGTTGCAAATGGCTTACTGCCTGTTGTTGTTCGCCTAGGCCTGCCAACGTTACTCCAAGATCGTGTTGGCATTGCGCAACGCTGTGGCGATGGCTGGGAACATTGGGAAAGGCGGCGACGAGTTGCTCCAAGATACTGGCTGCGCGTTCCATTTCGGTTCGTGCCTCGACATCCTGACCGAGAGACCTCCAAATCAACGCTACACGGTAATGAGCATCGCCACGAACAACGCGACTTCGCTCGTCGTCCCCCTCACGATCAGCAAATTCCTGCCACCGTTTCAAGGTATTGTTCAGGTAAGCTCGCTCGTGCTGGCCGAGTTGTGATTTCGAGCCAATCAGTTGTTCGATCACGTCGTTGGTACTAGACCGATAACTTTCCAGCGTCGCTTCTTCGGCGGCCTCGGCGAGTTCTTGTTGACGCTGCGCCTCAATTTTCGCATTGCGTTCACCCGTGGCTCGCTCCTCTGCAGCATAGGTCGCCTGGATGGCTATTTTTCGTTGTGACTCTGCTCGAACTAGGCCCAACGAGGTCCCGATGATTCCCGCGACGAGACTTGCCAGAATCATGCCGAAGGCGAGTACTTGCCAGCGATATCGGCGAACAGATTTGCGTATGCGGTAAAATGTACTAGGCGGGCAGGCTTCGACGGGTTCATCACGAAGATAGCGCTGGAGATCCCCGGCAAGAGCAGCCGCAGACTCGTATCGCCGCAACCGGTCTTTCTCCAGCGACTTCATCACGATCCAGTCGAGTTCAGACCTGAGCAGTTTCCCCAACTCGCTGGGTTCGATGCCGCGCAGGGCTGCAATGCTGGCTCGCGTCTTTGACGTGGAAAGCCGAACGCTGGGAAGCGGCGGATCGACGTCGCGTATGACTCGCATCACCTCGTGCCAGCCATGTTCATGAAGCTCAGCGCGAGTGAAGGGTGTAGATCCAGCTAACAGTTCGTAAATCAAAACTCCTAGTGAATAGACATCGCTGCGAGTATCTATGTCCAGGTTGTTCAGTTGAGCTTGTTCCGGAGACATATACTCTACCGTTCCCAGCACTTCGCCAAAGGCCGTGTTCAGCGATACGTCCGTCAAGCTGGCGCCGAATGCCTTGGCCACACCAAAGTCAATCACTTTGGGGACGGGCTTGCCATCGAATAATGCGATCATAACATTCGATGGCTTGATATCGCGGTGGATAACTCCCTTTTGGTGCGCGTGTTGGATGGCCTGACAAACCTGGACGAGCAATTCCAGCCGTTCCCGCAGACTGATTTTGTTGTGGTCGCACCAAGCAGTTATCGAGGTACCGCGAACCAACTCCATCACAAAATAGGGTTGCCCGAATTCAGTTATTCCGCCATCGAATACCCTGGCGATATTCGGATGGTCCATCAGCGCAAGTGCCTGCCGTTCAACCTCAAAACGTGTGAGTACACTTCGCGAATCGAGTCCAGGTTTGACGACCTTGATCGCGACTTTGCGTTTGACAGGTGACAATTGCTCGGCATACCAGACCGCCCCCATACCGCCTTCGCCAATTTGTTCGAGCAGCCGATATTTTTCGGCAATCATCGAGCCTGGGTTGTAGAGACTGGCCGCTTGTTTCGCATTGCCGAGGAGTGACTTCTCAGGCCCAAAGGCCGCTGCTAGTCCAGCAAAGACATCGGCACTCGGATACGCTTCATCCATGCTGGCACTGTCCTTTGGCTTATCCAGCCCCAGATGTCTAGATTGACGTGGTTGTTCGTCTGAATTCGTCATCGGATCTAATCATAAATTTGTTACACAATCGGTTACCAAAGGTTACTTCACCCAGCATCCGTTTTTCGCGCGATAATTCTAAAAAAGAACTAGTCAACATGACTTCGCCGAGCTCCGGAGACTGCAAACCTCGCTTGCACACCGGCTTCAGTGCAGACGACGTGCTCCGTGCTCTGGATCGATAATACCGGTAAGTGCCAACGCGGCCAATCAAACTACCAAATAGTCGTATTTACTATCGCAAGCCTGTTCGATTGGCGAAACGCGCTACGATAGTCTACGACAAACGCTTATGGAGTGCTCCACGAAACGGGGAAATCGTCAGAGCTTGAGGTAGCTAAATCTGGCCCAATCCTTCGGAGAGGTCGAAAGGAACCCGATGCAACAGAACCATTACGGTCGAAAATTGGGACTTTCCCAAGGTGTGCGGCTACAGTGAATAGGTTGTGGTCAAGAACTCCTTGCCAATCTCAGACAGAGCCCATTTGTCTGGAAGGCTGTTCTGAGAAATCTGCGTGAGCAATTCGGCTCGCACCAGTTCCTCGATGTAGTCGGCTGCAAGCGTCTTCTTGATACTCAGATAGAAAGAGATCGCCGCTAGAGACTCAGGCTCTCGATTGTTGAGCCACTCGAGTAGCTTTCTAGCTTGGGGAGAAACAATCGTTGCACTGAGTTCGACTGAGGCCCGTGACGAGCAACTTTCCAGTAGCGATCGGAGCCTTGCGTTTTCTCTCTCAAGTGCGGCGACATTACTTTCAAGCTCGGCAATCTTCGAGGCTAACATTTCCCGTGAGAGTCTCTCGCGATTTTCGAAGACACTCGATATCGCTTCTATGGGTTTGTGGCTGCTTGGTTCCGAGCTGTACAATTCGCTGGTCCTTACAGAACTGTTCACGTGAAGTGTGTCGGCTGAAGTAGTCCGGCCTAAAGTAGTTGCCATTGTGCGAGCATGCGGTTTGCTTGCAATGTCCTTCATCAAGAATTCACCAAAAGCACTTCTACGACGAGCCCACAAACGTCCCTTTGGGGAGTCCAGACTACAGATTTGTACGGGTTAGTATGGACTCGCTCATTTTTCATCTAGCTTTAATGTTAAACTCACGCGATATACAGTCGCAAATCAAAGACTCGCCGCAACTTAGGATGGCTACAACCTAGGATGCTTTGCGAGCACGAAATGTCGACAAGTGGAGTCTGTCCGAAGGCACTCGACGCATGAACCTACGAACTACTTTTTGCGCAATCTTGGTTGGCTTGCTTTGCCATGTGGATTCGCAAGTGTTAGCAGACACGATTGTCATTCGCCCCAAGGCGTGGAGCGGTTCTCTGCAACCGTGGATCGAATACCGACAAAAGCAAGGTCATCAAATTCGCGAGTTGGACGCAGATTTGGATACCGCCAAGCTGAAGCAATCGATTCGCGATATCAGCAAGCAAGAGAAGGTCGACTACATATTGTTGGCGGGCGATGTTCAAGCCTCGGTGCCAACTTTCTATCATCCCAGTACTGCGCTAGTTCAGTTTGGTGGACCGCGTAACTTGGCGAGCGATAACGACTACGGCGACTTGGACGACGATGGGTCACCGGATATCGCCGTGGGCCGTATTCCGGCTCAAAGCGAGAAGCAGTTGAGCGACTACCTGAATCGTGTGATTGAGTATGAAAACAATCCTGACTTCTCGCCCTGGCGTCGCGATGTTCATGTTGTTGCGGGAGTCGGCGGATTCGGAGTCGTCGCCGACTCGATGATCGAAATGACAACGCGGAAGTTCTTGGCAGAGACCATTCCAGCATGGGTCAATCTTTCGATGACACAGGCCAGCTTGTCCAGCCACTATTGTCCTGATCCGTTGGCCTTCAGTGAGTCCACCATAGATCGTATGAATGATGGTGGGGCATTTTGGGTTTACATTGGCCACGGCTGGATTGATCAACTCGACACGATTCGCGTTGGCACAAACCACTATCCGATCATGACAGCGGGACACGTGAAATCTGTTAAGACAAAACATCCTCCGATCGCGGTTTTCTTAGCTTGTTACACCGGAGCTGTCGATGCTTCGCCCGATTGCTTGGCCGAACAGTTGATCTTGAATGACAGTGGCCCCATCGCGGCTATCGCTGCATCTCGAGTGGCTGGTCCATATGGTTTAGCGGTACTTTCCGATGGCATGCTGCGAGGTTACTACGAACAGAAGATCGAGACGATCGGTCGATTGGTGATGGACGCTAAGAAAGCTTCTCTAGACGATGCTCGTTTCAACGGACAAGCCGATGCGAAGAGCCAGCTAGGCATGATCAACTCGATTGCCTCGGCGATGAGCCCCCAAGGTTATGATTTAAAGGCCGAACGACAAGAGCACGTTTGGCAAGTGAACCTCCTTGGCGATCCACTGATGAAGCTAGCCCATTCAAGCGAACTGCCGATACGTCTGGCTGGCGATTCAGTGCGACCTGGACAAGCACTCAACGCCATTATTCGATGCGCCAAAGCTGGGAAGCTGAGCGCGGAACTATCGATACGGCGTGGATCTGTGACCGACGAAGTTCGCCAAGCCAAAGTGGACTGGCAATCGGACGCTGGTCGCCAAGCGTATTTGGATCGCTATCTGGCGGCCAACCGACAAACGCTTGTTCAAGCCACTCAATCCGTAGGCACCGGAGAAGCTGAAGTGCAACTGTCGATTCCGGAGAACTTGAAGCCCGGACGTTATGTGTTGCGTGTCTACCTGGAGTGTGACAACAGTTTCGAAGCTGGAAGCTGCGAGGTCCGCATAACGCCCAAAAACTCGCCCAGCCCAAACTAGAGCTACCCAACTAAAGCGAACCCAATGGCAAAGCCTGGGAAGCATCCTTTGAACCACAGGCGCTAGCTAGCCGAAATCCGCTCGTCCCCGATTGGCGAGGCGGAGCCTCGAAGACAGTGCGTTCCAAGGCAGAGCCTTGGAACGAGGTACCAAAACCAACGTAAAATCTAGTCAAGACCGCACTGAAACGGCAAGTCCAAGCGGATTGAGTTCCTCGAACTACCGACCAAACGAGGACTGCGACATTCTCCGTCTAGACGCGGTCGGGCATTTGAATCAAACTGGGGCATTCTTCTGCCTACCATAGTAAAGTCGTCCAAGATTTGGACTCTTCCGTCGAAAACGCAATACTCCGAACTCGGCCTCGTTGTTTCTTAGCAAATCTCAATCTCAATGCGAATACTCGTCAAAATCCTGATTGTTTTGGTCTTCCTTGGATTGGCTGGATGGGCCTCATTTAAGCCAGCGATGAACTACCTAGCGATACGCAATCGACCGCAGTGGGAAACCACTCAAGTTATCCGCGCGGATGCCAAGCGAATCATCAATTCAACAGGCAAGCTTCAGCCTGTCTTGGAGGTCACCGTCGGTTCGTTTGTTTCGGGTCAGATTGTCGAAATCCACGCTGACTTTAATGATGAGGTTAAGGAAGGCGAACTGCTCGCTGTAGTCGATCCCAAGTTGTATCAGGCTACCGTTGATCGCGACCAAGCTATTTTGGTGACTCGTCGTGCCGAGGTCGATAAAGCGACCGCCCAATTGGATCAAGCCAAGACCCGGCTAGCTCGCGGTGAGAAGCTGCGAAAGAAAAACGAATCGTTCATGTCCGAAGAGGAAATGGATGGCCTCAGGTTCGAATGTTTGTCGCTAGAGGCATCGATAGCTGTCTCGCTTGCCGCAGTGACTCAAGCCGTAGCGAACTTAGACAACGCCAAGACCAACCTTCTGTACACCGAGATTCGATCACCTGTGAGCGGAGTGATCTTGGATCGAAAGATTGGTGCTGGCCAAACATTAGCATCGCAGTTTCAAACACCCGAACTATTTCGCGTCGCACCTGACCTTCGCGAGAAGATGCACGTTCTGGCATCCGTCGACGAAGCAGATATTGGAATGATCCGCCATGCTTATGAGCAGAAGCTACCCGTTTCGTTCACCGTCGATGCCTATCCCAACGAAGTGTTCCAAGGATTCATTGAACAGGTACGATACAGTGCAACTGAGCTTCAAAATGTAATCACCTATCCAGTGATCGTCGCCGCTTCGAATCCGGATTTAAAACTGCTTCCCAAGATGACCGCCAATGTCTCGTTCGAAGTCGATTCGAGGGAGAATGTACTCAAGATTCCCAACGCGGCTTTGCGATACTATCCAGAAAACATCGCCTATGTTCATCCCGATGATCGTAAGCTCTTGGATGGTTCACAATGGGCTTCAAGCTCGGGAAGGAACCGTGAAGATACTCCGCCTCAGCAAGACACCGTACTCTCAGCAGCTGAACAAGCCGAATCGGCAAGAAACGCCAATCTCCGCCATGTCTGGATCGTCAAAGATGGCCTGTTGCGAGCTGTCCCAGTAACCATTAGCTTTGCCGAAAGCCGCTTCACCGTCGTCGAATCGGGCGACTTAGAGGAAGGCATGGAGCTGGTGACTGG
>CAUJKA010000492.1 GCA_963204965.1 Planctomycetota bacterium
TCGCAACCAAGATCACTTGAAACAACTCCACGGTCAGTCCATGATTGGGCCCCAGCGATGCAGCCAGACTTCGTGTTGCCAGCAGCAGCGTGACTATCAATCCAATTCCGACTAAGCAAACTGGAATTGCTTGACGACTGAGCCATGTCATAACTGGCGACACGCCACGATCGGACAAAAAGCGAATGCGTCGGTGCAACATATCGCTTTGGAAGGCAAGAGCGCCTAGCCAACTGATCGCTAATACAACCAAGAACGCCGCGAGAACCGCTGAGCCGGAACCAAAGAAGACCTGATCTGAGCCGTGGCGATAGGGATCGACTTTAGATATCGCAGCCAAAAATGCCGCCACTGCGAACAGGCCCACGATGGCTCGTAGAGCGATTGTGTTCTGCTTAGCAAACTGCCACAGCAGCGCCGAAGCTGGCGAGTGGGGAAGTGTCAGCGCGCCAAGTCGCTTAACAGTACTCACTCGACCACGACCGTCATTCGAAGCCTCCAAAGCCCGCATCGCATTCCGCCATCCCCACGGAGTAACTACGGCGATACAGATCAGTTGGGCAACAACCACGAAGGCGGAACTAATGGCCCCATGTGGCCTCGCAGCAGTCGAGGCGATCAATTGCTGTAGAACAGCGGCTAAAACGAATGGCGCAAATGCAGCAGGAACAAGGCAAAGCAATGCAGTGAACGCTGATCGAAATCGCCATGCAAGCGCTAGTCCTGCAAGCATCAGATAGAAAGTATGTAGCGACAGAGCCGCGTTATCGACAAGCGTTGACTCGCCAAGTCGATCGCCAGCGCTCCAGAGTTCTCCCCCCGAGAACACCGAAGCCAACAGCAAGCTGATTATCCAGAGGACAATCAAGCTGAATAAACTGGCGATCAACTTGGTGCGAACGAGTTCGCGTTTGGCTACTGGAAGCGAGGAGAGCCACAGAATGGTTCGCTGGTCTTTCTCTTGACCAACTAGCATCGCACCAACGCCAACAGCAAACAAACCAGGCACTCCAACGACCAGCATTCGAAGAACTATCGGGCGATCGAGTTCGGCAGAGTTAAATTGATAGAGCACAAAAAAGAAGATGCCTATCAATACCGAGCATGCGCCCAACGGCCAAAGCTGTCGTAGTTCTTTCCAGAGCAATCGTCGTTGAATTGTGTTAATGGCAGTCATGATTGCATTGTTACCAAAGGAATTTCGGAAGGTTCAGTTCAGTGGGCTAACTTAAGCTACATCTGTCGAGCGCGATGATTGCTTTGACTTAGCCGCCTTCTTCTTCATCGCTGCTTCGCCACGAGTGCACGCCAAGAAGATCTCGTCGAGCGACGCGTTGTGTACTCGGATGCTGGAAATGGTCGAGTAGTTTTCGAATTTCTCTCGCATCGCTTGCGTAAAGCCGCGGACGATCAAGCGACACTGTCGGCCTTCAGATCTCTCGTACAGCACTTCTGCTGGCGGATCGATGGCCGGAATAGCCGCCAGTGGGTCGTCCAAACTGATCGTGATTTCGCTGATCGATTCACGCAGCTCTTGCAGCGGACCTTGAACGTGGAACTTACCTTGATGCAAAATGGCGATCTCGTCGGCCACTCGCTCGACTTCGGCAATTTGATGACTTGAGAGCAGTACAGTTCTACCGGTCGCCACGCGGTCAAGCATGCTTTCCAGGAACTCGCGTCGCACCAAAGGATCAAGTCCCGAAGTGGGCTCGTCCAGAATCAACAGCTCAGGATCATGAGCTATTGCCAATGCCAAAGCGACTTTGGCTTTTTGGCCTTTGCTCAAGTGCTTGATCTTGCGATCGATGGGAACTTCGTAATGTTCGATCAGTTCGCGATACTGCTCTAGATAATCAGCTTCGTAAAACGCTGCCGCGAACCAACCGATCTCGTCGACTCGCATCCAATCGTAGAGCGCTGGCGCGTCGGAAACGTAGCCGATGCGTCGACGCAGTTGCTCTGAGTCGGTTTCGGGATTCAAGCCCAACACGCTGCATTCGCCGCGCGAGGGACTTTGAAAACCGGTGAGCGTTCGAATGAGCGTTGTTTTGCCCGCGCCGTTTTCACCTAAGAGCGCGAAGACTTTGCCAGCGGTGACTTCTAAGTCGATGCCTCGAAGTGCATCGCAACCAGAGAAGTGAACTTCAAGATTCTTCACAGAGATAACGGATGTCATGATGGACGCACCTTGCCTTAGAGATTCGGCACTATTGATGGAGTGGAGATTCGGAGGAGAGCTGCCCGGAGATGGTGTCGATTCGACCAGCGAGCTCGGCAATCTGTTGAGCGACGATTTGCGTCAACTCATTGGGCTCAAGTCCCGCATGCAGAGCTTCGCGGATGACCGACTTGAACCGCTCGGTGATCAAACTCTTGCGAGCATCGACACAGCTCTTAAGCGACTCGGTACATACGGCCAACCCTTTTCCGCGAATCGACTCCAGGACGCCATCGACCTGAAGCTGCTGAAACGCGCGGTTGATCGTATTGGGATTAATGGCCAGTTGCTGGCTGAGCGTACGAACGCTTGGCAACAACTGACCTGGCCTGAGCGTTTGCTCAGCGATCGCAAACTTGACTTGGCGAACGATCTGTTCGTAGATCGCCACGCCGTTGTTCGGGTCAATTGAGAAAAACATGACTTTTGCCTTCTCTGCCACAAGGGCGCTAGTGCAGGGCTCTAGTGTTCTAGCTAGATAGTACACCAGTCGCATGGTGATGTCAATCAGTTTTTTCGGAAATTTGAAAAGTGTGTGCGACGAATTCTGGGGTGGCACGCTCTGAAAGGCGAGGGCCGCGAGCCTCGAAGGGCGTGGCTGACTGAGGCCATTGCTAGAGAGAGCTTATTACCCACCACGCCCATCAGTTGTTGCCTCGCTGCGCTTCGGACAACAACTTCTGAGCGTGCCACCCGTGCCACCCTGTCGAAAGAACGCCGCGGAGCGGCGTAACACACTCTTTTAAACGCCGACGGAGCGGCGTGGCACACAAAAGCGATTAGCTCGGGAGATAGCCGTCGATCAGCACAAACTGTGCGTCGGCCGCACCAATGCGGAGAGACTTGGCGGCCTGGTATTCGGACGAGTTGAAAAACTCTTTGGCTCGTTCGTAACTGGGAAACTCAAGCACCACAACACGATTAGTCTCTTCGGGACCTTCAAGCGTCTCTTTCGTGCCGCCGCGGACAATGAACTTACCACCGTAAGCAGCAATCGCCGCCGGAGTAAGCTGCATGTACTTAGCGTATTGCTCAGGATCAGTTACGTTGACTCGTCCCAAAATGTAGGCAGGCATTTTCTATCTCGCTCACTCAAACTTCGTTAACTTAAGAATCGCAATAAGTCAGTCGTTAATCTGCGTCAGTCTGCAATTCGCTCGAAGTCGAATCCAGAAAAGACTCCAATGCAAACGACTCCAGGAATGGAGTTCAGCGCATGCTCGTCTTCGGTTGTGATCTTACTGAGCTTCACATCCAAGAGTAAATTACCAGACTCGGTGACCACCGGACCATCTTTGGCTAACCCCATGCGCAATGCGACCTGTTCAACATGCGGCATCTGATGCAATCGATCATAAGCCAACCTAACCCATTGCGGCTTGACTTCAACAGGCACTGGGAATTTGCAGCCCAAATGCTCGACATCTTTGCTTTTGTCAGCGACGATCAGTCGCTTTCGAGTCGCCGCGAAAACAAGCTTCTCGCGATAGAGTGCACCCCCGCGGCCTTTGATGAGACGCCCCGAGGGATCGATTTCATCAGCCCCATCAAAGCAGCAATCAATGCTCAGCGGCACATCGCTATGCACGGTTAAGCCAACCGCATGACAGGCAAGTTCCATCTCAATCGAAGTTGGCACCACGGAGATCGACAACTTCTCCCGCTGCACTCGCTCACCCAACGCAAGCACCGTAAGAAAGGAGGTTGAGCCTGACCCAATACCAACAACCTCGCCCGCAAGCACACGCATGGCAACTGCTTGAGCAATCTGCATTTTGGCTTCGCGATTGGTGATGGGCTTGTTCCATTCCAGCCCCAACGGTTGATAAGTTTTGGAGGTGCTCATTCGGTCGATCGATTCGTTTTAAGTAGAACTTGGATTCAGGCTTCGCGGCTTTTCGTGCTCGTGCTCGTGCTCGTGCTCGAATCCGGTCTTTCGATTACGAGTACGAGCACCATTTCATTGAGCACGAGCACGATTCTTTGATCCGGTCAACAGGAAATGCGACATCGAAACAAGGCCTCGGGTTGGGATTCGCAAGTCGAGCCGCGCTAGCTGTGGCTTGGTTGTAACTTTGGCTCACGACTCTGGCAACGGCACTCGTTTCTTTGTTGCCCGATCGTCCTGCACGGGTATTCAGGCTTCCCGCCCGTAGGCGGCGGCTCCCGGACTTCCTGGTAAGCCTGCTAAGATGCACGCGGGAGGCCCGCGTACCGTATCCGCCCGCCTCCCGCGCCGGCTTTTTTTGCCCCGGCACCCTAAACATTTGTGCGCTACTCCTAGACCCTTTTTGTCCTGTGTTTTACGATTGGTGCCGTTGCAGCAAAGCAATTTAAGCAATCATTGAGTGGGTCTACAGGATGTTTTCATTAAATCTCCTGATTGGGGGATAAACCGCGTGGGAAAACGCAGATCTGATTCGGAACTCGGTGAGGACATTGTCCAACTGCTGGGTTACATGAACTTCTCGTCTGGAAACATGGAGCCTCCGGTTCTGGCTGCAATGAACCGGATCTATGCCGATGCTCTGCCAAGTCAAAACCCGTATCAAGGAATGCCCAGCTACTTGCAAGCACATCAATGGCTTGAAGACTGGTTGACAAAGCTGGGTCAAACCAAGCCCGCATTCAATGACTCATCGCAAGCCGCCAGCGTGCTGAAGCTGTCTTGGCAGTTGCTTCCCGCCTACATGGACTTTCATCGCGATCTGCTGTTCCATCAGGAAGCCGAAGGATTGTTCAATGGCTTCTTCATGGGCAAAGCGATTGAAGCCGTTGTAGTTCAGGGACCGCCTTGGGACGAGACCGACAGAATCGTCCACGGAGCTATTGATCGGTTGAACGATTTTGTGGGCTATCGTCCAGTTGCGGTGCTTGAGGGTCGGCGGTTGGAGCCCTATGCTCACGAATGGGTTCGCCCCATTCCGCTTTACATTGCTGGAGTAGGTGCAACCACAGGCCCCTATCAAGAGGTCGTGAATCAATGCCTACAGATCCTTCGCGACACTCCTGAAGAGATTCTGCGCCAAGCCTGCTTCAATCAAGAGATGCTGTCCGAACTCGCTCTTGATCCGCGATCCTACGACTTTGACCACCCGGTCAACCAACGACCCAACTATCACTTCGGTCAATGGGATCCTCACTTCATCGATAACTCGGGCAACTATCGCCGCTTCGTCATCCAGCAAGTAACGCTCGACGCCCTTTTGGCTCGCGTGCAAGATGACCATGTCGGCCCGCGGGACGAACTAATGATGGAAGCTTCCGCCGTCCTTGCCGGAACAATCTTGATGGCTTCGGGGATATCTGGCTGGGGCCCAGGCACGTTTAGCTCGACAACTTCTTTGGCCAGCTTGTTGGGACCGATTGCCGAGTATCGCGATCGCTTCTACGAAAATCTGCTTCAGCACCTCGATGGAGGCCATCGCGACCGGTTGGAAGATGAGCGAAAGATTCGCCGCCAAGCCATGGGCGGCGCACGACAACACTTGAATACATACCTCGCCAAGCACCGCGCGAGTCAATTGGAGCACGTTCAGTTGGCTCGCCTATTCGCGCGGATGGGCAACGCAGAAGCCGCCAAGGAGCAGTCCGACTTTGTTCAAGTTCCCTCGGCTCGCGTTGTTTCTTTGATCGATTGCTTGATCACCTCAGCCGACTTGCACCTGCGCGTCGATCGCTTGGAAGACGCAGTAAATCTGTTGCCGCAGATTATGGATTGGGTTCACCGAGGCATTCATTGTGGAGCGATTGTAGATCCTTGGAACATCCTCGGTTTTGCGGGCAACTTCGCGAGATTCGAAGGTCCAGACTCAGCCGTTCACGACCATCGCGTCGAAGACTTGGTTCGGCTGATGGAATACGTCTTCGCTCTGCAGTCGCGGATCTGGCGTGAATGCGCGGCGGCGGGCCGCCATGATCTCTACGAGCAGATCGAATCGCAGATGACGACCACGGCGAATTGGTGGCGGCAGTTCGCGGCTCATGAGGTTTCCGACTTGGAAGCCACCGATCCACTCGACTCACTCAAGTCTGCTGTGCTGGTGGCTAAGGCGCTTGAGCTCTGGCATGCTGGCGGCGCGAGCGCTGGTGATGTTCGCTTCTGGGCTCCACACGCTGATCTTTTCGATTCTCCCAAAGCCTATGCACTGGTTGTCGAATCGCTGTTGGAGCGCAATGACTTCGTGGCATCGATGGCGTTGCTGGTTCACTGGCTGGGGCAAGCCTATCGAGTCGGCTTACAAAAGGGCGAAGACTCGTTCTCTAATCTCGCTCGACGTTGGATGCAGCGACTAGAAAACGTTTTGCTCGCCGGTAAAGATGATAAGCTAAGTTGGAGCGTGGCTCAGAAGTTCTTCGATTATCTCGAAGCTAATGCCGAACATTTTTGGAACCCTCCCACATTCAACTTAGCCAAGAATCCACCTGCTGACTGGTCTAAACAACCCAACGAAAACGAACAGATCGAAGACGAAGAGGAGAGTTTGTTTAGCGCGGCCTACGAGGATGTTGTCTATAACGACTCGACCGACGACGGCGTGGATAGCGACACTCCGGAAGAGGAGGGCTCGTCCTCCGAGACAACCACCGAGCTGATGGAGGAATCCAATCGACTCAACCAGCACCTGACCTTCCTCAGCGCGCTGGCGCAGATGTGGAAAGGTGCCGCACTTAGTCGTGTACTACGCGGTGAGATCACCTCCGAGGCTCCTGTCCGCGCGAGTCGCTTGCAGGCGATGGAAGCTTGGGCCATGCAAGCTGCGGAGAATCGCCAAGGCTTGCTCAACTTGCTCAAGAGCGTTTCCGAGTTCCCCATCACACGCTCGGGAACTGCGCACGATGCCATGGCCCGATACGACCGCATGCGATTGATTAAAGAATCGCTGTTGGATCAGATCATCTCGACCACGATTGAAACGGCCGACGCGCGGCGACTGCTGGTTGCCAATCTACACGGATGCAGCAACGACAGTCCTGCAATCATCCAATTGATGACCACCATGACGGACGACGACCGATTGGCCGTTGAAACCGTCGGTGCGTTGCTCTACGGCAATCGCCAGCGAGTCGAACAAACGTTTCCAAAGCTATTGATCGCGCTGCGTACGAAAAACTTGCTTTACATTCCGCTGTCTCGTGGTGGCGAACCTTCGGCGATCTACAGTGTTCGCTTGCGACGTCGCATGTTGTCTCACTTGCTAATGTGGTTGCCTAGACAGGGTTTCTTTTTCCAAACCTGCCACCTCATCGAGACCGCTCGCTTCATGGAGCACCACAATCCGATTGGCCCCGGAGCGGTGACCGAATTCGATGACATGTTTAAGTTGTGCTTTGTGTCGTTGGTCCGCGCCGTTGTACAGAATTTTGTGAACGGAACATGTTTGCCTTCCAAGTCCAAGAAGCCAACTCGCAAACCCAGCAAGAAGGCTGCCAGCAAGCAGAAAGCGATGCTTTCAGTGAATCTGGATATGCACGACGGCGAATCGCTTTGCGACTTGGAACCAGTCAGCGAAGAGATGATCGTCATCCTGGAGCAAGCTACCGAAGTGCTCCTCTCAAGTTGGTTGGCTCACAGCCGCACGCTACGACTGAGCATTTTGGAGTCGGTCGACAATTCACGCAAATGGACGCGACTAGTCGACTTCATTCAACAGTACGGTGGACCGATCTTCAGTCAGAGTTTTCTTCGCTTGGGGAATGTTCGAGCTATCCTCCACCAAGGCGTGGGACACTGGTTGGATCAGTTGATTGAAGAGGGCGAGACAGGCCAGTTCGAGCAACTGTTTTCCGATATGGACGCAGGCATCATCGCTCGCGGTGAAGTTGAAAAGATGCTCAGCGTTGTGCTCGAAGCGATCATCGATCACTACAGCGAGTATCGCGACTACAACAGCACGACGACACAGTCCGACCGCGGCGAAATGCTCTACATGTTGCTCGACTTCCTGCGACTGCGAGTTCGTTATGATCGCGTCAGCTGGAACCTCAAGCCCATCTACTGGACTCATGAAGTACTTGTCCGCGCCGGCTGTCACACAGCGGCTCAGCAATGGCGACGCGCACTCGCAGATCGCATCGGCCGTGAAAGCGAGATCTACCTCGAACAGCTCGGCGAACTACAAACGCGTTACGCAATGCGGATGCCAACTGTCGCCGATCGACTTCGCGAACGCTTTACGCGTCCGATGACCGTCGACCGCATGCGAGCTTTGGTTGGTCCAGCCATTCGACAGTATCGAACCCTGGGTGCCAGCTCGCCGCTTTTCGAACTGCTCATCGATGAATGCAAGTTGATGATGGAACAACCCACCGGTGTTGGACTGGATGTGCCTCAGTGGCTCTCGGCCTTGGAATCAGAAGTCGATTCCGTCATGGAGAGCCAACGGGGTTATTCTTCACAACCACGTTACGATGGCGTCGTAGATTTCCGAACGATCACCATCGAAGAGATCTCCGAGCAGTTGCTTGCAGCCAGCAAATCGATGCAAGGCTTGAATCTACCCGCCGAGTAGCAGGCACATTCCATGTGCCGTCCGCTGTCTTCCTCTCCTGAATACTTCCCCGCGAATTAGAAGACTTGCTACATTCGTCAACAGCCAGTGGTGTGTTCCGCATACGGGTGAGGTTAGATACGATGTTCGGCTTTGAGCAAAGCTCTTTGTGTAGCGGTGTTGCTTCGTAGGGCGCTCGATGCACACACCCTACGGAGAGCTTCACCCTTAAACCTTACCTCTTACCTCTTACACCTTACACCTTACACCTTACACCTTACACCTTTCCCACTACTGCAACGCGAAAATCTTCAGCGCGTCCAGCGTTTGAACAATGTCAGCTTGAGCCACCTCGGACCAGGCCATCGAGCGGTGACGAATGATGGCAAGCTTGAACTGCTCCAATGCCTCGGAGAAATCGACAGGCAAGCTCGGCAACTTCGCGAATGGCGACTCCTCGATGACCTTCTCACCGGACTCGTCTTCCCAGGGAGCCAAATCATCGGAATCGTCGGTCGTTGTTGCCGTTTCAGCGGAAACTTCATCGCCAAAGTCTGGCTCATCGTAACGAGGACCAGTCTGCTCGACACCGAAGGGATCTTTGTCTTCAGCAATCGGGCTTTCGACTTCCGTCAGCGGCGAGAAATCTTCATCGTCGCTACTGCTCTTGAGGTCGGCTTCGCGTGGTTCGACTTTGGGGTCAGATCCTAAGGCTTCCCAGCGAGTCCGACGCATCTCTGAGATACTCCACTTGCTTTGTGAAGCGCCTTCGAGCCACATCTCGGCATCATCCCAATCCAGCGCTGCTAGAAAGTGAGTCCAGTAGAGTCCCGAGTAGCTAGTGTGGCTTGGCCCAAAGCGTTCGAAGACTCGACGCAGGCGTCCGACGTGCTGCGCCGAGACACCGCCGACGCGACGGCTCCAAGCTTCATCGGAGTAGGTCGAAGCGCCGGCTTGCGAACCGATCAACGCTTCGCGCCAGTCGAGAATGATCTTGCCCTTCTCCCAATTGGTTGTGCTGATCAACGTTTCCCATCGACCAACAAACTCGCTCGACAATTCTGTCGCCTTGGGATCGTCTAAACCCATCTCGGCGGCCGATGAAATGCTTTCAGGTAACTTCGTGTTCGTATCCATTTGACGCAGTTGTTCCAAAGAGAGTGTTTTCCGTGAGCACAGAGTCGGACAAACTTCAGCGAACGCCCTCCAAAGAGGCCGCGTTGATACCGCAGGCTCTTCGCGTTTAACCCAGCCAAACAAAGTCGATGTTGAGGGACTGGTAGCAGGGGTGGTTGTGGGGCTGGCTGACCTCCGACGCGAATGAGTTGTATAGCTAGGAATCGCATTATCCCAGTACCTAAAAGCCACTTTCAGTCAAATTGAAATCCAGCCCGTAGCCAAGGTACCGAATAGGCAAACTTTACAACGATCGCCCGTTCGCCAGAATTGCGCGGCCACACCACAATCGCATCTACGGCTCTGTGGAATTCTTGTCAGCTCAGTAGGCCCTAACAAGCTCCGCGCCGTTACACGACATCGCAACCCCTTATTCGCTCGCTCCTTTCCCCTTTCCCCTTTCCCCTTTCCCCTTTCTTCTTTCTTCTTTCTTCTTTCTTCTTTCTTCTTTCTTCTTTCTTCTTTCTCCAGCCTCCAGCCTCCAGCCTCAAGGGCCTCAAGGGCCTCACAAGCCGAATAAAGCTACAGCTTTTTCGTTAACCGGGCTTAAAAATCAGCCAGGAAGGCAGGGACCCTTGACGATCCAGCAACAAATCGCGAAACTTTTCACCCTGGACATCGCGGTGCCAGCTGGAAAAGCTCTTTCAGCCTTTCCTCCTCCACCAAAATCTCCACACAAAAACCTGCGTCGCCCAACCAGCTTCGCAGCCAAAAATCGGGCGGTTAGCTCAGTTGGTTAGAGCGCAACGTTGACATCGTTGAGGTCACAGATTCGAGTTCTGTACCGCCCACTAAGCCGTTCAGGCTAGAACCATCCTGAACCATCGGAACCCTGATTTCCTCTTGGATATCAGGGTTTTTTCGTTTCTCTGATCGGCTCGCGATGGAATCGTTACCCATAGGGATGGAACCACAAATGGAACCACTTTTGGCACCACTCGAAATAGTGCCCTCATTGATAGCCCTTTGGAAGCTCTCAGCAGTAGCCATTGCGTAATGAGCCATGGCAACTGGAACTGAGTTCCCCAACCAGCTTGCAACGTCCTTAGCTGGGTAGGTTGCCATCAATTCCGTTTCTCGACTCGCACGAAGATTCTGAAAGAGCTTTGGCCACTGCACTAAGCCAGCTCGACCAATGAGGGTCTCAAAGAAGGTTCTCAAGTTGGTTGCCGACGATCGACCTTTGTATCGCTCAACAACGTACACCGCGCCATCGCTTGCCGAATCCCAAGCAGCTTCAAGGTTGGGTTTCAA
>CAUJKA010000493.1 GCA_963204965.1 Planctomycetota bacterium
ACAACAGATCGCCCGCTCTATCTGGCATTTCCATTCTCATCGTATCACGCATCACCATCATTCTTAGATGGACTGATGTACGAGGAAATGGCTTGATCGCCGTACCTTGCGCTGGAACGTAGCTACCACTGCGATAATCAATCGACCGGTAACGATACTCTTCCCATTGCTGGAGAATTACTTCATTCAACTTTTGAATCGTACCGCGAGTTCTTGAAGCCCTCGCGTCAGTTTGAGCCCCCAGCAAAGCATAGGTAATCATTCCCCCCATGAATGCGATCAATCCAAGTACGACCAACAACTCGACTAGTGTGAAACCAGTCGTGCGTTTTTCTTTTGGATTAAGCTTGTGTGACATGGGTCACTTCCTTTTAACTAGTGCTGCGCCTCGAACTGATACAACAATCTCAATATGATGCGCAGCAGCCAGCCAATTGCCTGCTACTCACATAGTGAGCATGTTCCGTGCCAATGATTATGGCAACGAGTCTCCAAGTGTGCCTTCTGAAAAATTCGTGACGTTATCGAGATGTCCACTAATGTCACCAGCTGAACTTTGGTAGCTTGTTGCTAATGGTGAACCCAAGGCAGTCTTACCGCTAAGGACATTGATCAAGTACCCATTCGGAACGGTATAGAATTCCCAGTCGTTCGTGCTCGCTAAACCAAATTCATCATCCAAGCCGGCTGAGATCAGTTGAAACGTCTTATCGTTCATGTAGCGATAGTAACGATTTGCGAGTAGTTTCTCGGCTGCGGTTGTTGTTGCACTTGGGTAGTTAACACCTGTATTGACCTGCTCAGACTTGTACGGCTTGACCCTAAAGTTTGAGCCTGCATGATAATTCTGTGCGTAAGTACTTGAATTGAAGTAGACCAATGGCAATGCGCGTCCGCGTGGAATATAGACCGGAATCGCATCCACGTTACCGGTGCCAAACTTATTTTCATCTGTCGAAACCGTTGCACCATTAACAGTGTCCAATGTCAATTGCTCTTGAGGGAATTGATAGATCCCTGCATTTCTGTCGACGTTGTACTGATAAGCGTTTCCAACGGCCAGAAGTGGACCACCCTTGCCTGTAAAAGGTTTCGTTGGATCATTGCTAAATCCGCCTAAACAAAACACCAACGCTTCCGCAGGATCCATAACTCCATTCGCATTTGTAGTGTGACTGGCAGTCAAACTTGATTGACCTGCCAATGCAGCACTGAGTGCGCTAAATTCACTTGCTAAAATGTTCGGGAAGATCTTTCGGAAGTGAGCTACGAACGCAGCCGAATTGCTGCCGTCGGGAGGATACTGCTCGTACTTCTGATTATAGGCTTCAACTGCTTGAGCAACAGTTTCTACTTCAAGAGCAATTGCTCTTTGCTTAATGACTTTACTTCCCACGGTTACAGCCGAAATCGTCAACCCCATGAGGATGCCGATGATTGCTATAACGATGAGCACTTCGATTAGGGTGAAGGCTCTCCGAGCTTGAAAATTGTGACGACTCATTTCTTCCGTCTCCGTTGGATAAGACTGATTAGTAGGCTAAAGACTTAAAGCCTAAGGCTAAAGGCTGTACCGGCGTTTGAACTTGGGACTCGACCGATTTGCAATGCAAAACGTCCCGAATCGTCATTGAACCTTGGCATCTAACCGGCGGATTTGTCAGTTAAGCCGCTTTGGTTCGCTTGGATCGCAGCCGCTCCCACAACTGCGATCTCTCTTTCCGTCCTGTTTGCCAGCCAACCACAGAGATTCATTTGGAAAGCTCTGATCTGCTCGCAGGCAACCTGAAAACACTATGCCAACGAGGTGATCATCTTAATCATGGGCATGAACAACGCGATCACGATAAAGCCGATCGCTCCACCTAGGAACACGATCAACAATGGTTCGATCAAGCGTGTCAGACCCTCGGTCATCACGTTCACTTCGTCATCATAGGTATCGGCGACCTTGTACAACATCGTGTCCAATTCGCCAGTCTCCTCACCCACGTCCACCATGTTCACAACCAGTTCGTCGATCACACGGTTATTCATCTTCATCATGTAGAACAGTGCCGCGCAAACTGCACCGCCAGCTAGCGAGCCAGCGCCAATTTGCAGCAACGATTCCATCGATCCCTTCTGCTTTGAATTCCGTCCAGCGGTCAAAGCAACTGAAAGAATCATCACGCCTGGAAACGCTCCGACCCACATCCAAAAGAACAGAGCCATCGGATGGAAGCCTGGTGCCGCGTTGTCTCGCAGCGGCTTACTGATCACTTCGCCCTCGCGAATCGCCTCACTAACCTTGGCGAAAATCCGCTCGAACAACGCATTACCAGCCGTCTCACGCGTAATGTTCAACGCTTCCAGAATGGGAACACCCGAAGAAACCAACGTTCCCAAAGTTCGAGTTGTTCTGGCCAAAATGTTCTTTTCAATCAAGTTGCCAAACACGGGCAGCTTGAGCATATACATGTCGTATCCCATACGACCGTGCTTGAACTTTCTGGCCAACTTGATCGTCAACCAGAAGCAGAATGGCAACAACAGCAAGAGGAACCAGTACTGCACGATATAGTCGCTCATCGCGATCAACAGCTCTGTCGGCGGCGGCAAGGTCAGTCCGAACTCTTCGAACATTTCCTTAAACGTTGGCACGATGATCCACATGATCAGAACCAAGATCAACGACGAAATGAAGACCACCGCAACTGGATAGATCAACGCGCCTTTGACCTTACGCTTCAATGATTCAGCGCTTTCCAAAAAGTCCGCTAGACGTCGAAGAATCGTTTCCAACGCTCCGCCCGCCTCGCCCGCTTTGATCATATTCACATACAAGCGGCTGAAGACCTTCGGACTCTTGCTCATCGATTCCGAGAGCGTCGAGCCCGTTTCGATCTCCTCGCACGTATCCATGAGCGCGTTTTTCAGCTTGCCAGGCTTGTTGTTCTTTTCAAGAATCTTCAAGCTTCGAAGAATCGGCAAACCGGCGTCTTGAAGAATCGACAACTGGCGAGTGAACGCGCAGATGTGCTTCGTCTTGGCACCACCCAAAGCAAACGGACGCTTCTTCTTCGGTCCGGTCGCAACAGCTTTGGCGGTCCCCTTCTTTACCTGAATCTTGGTAACGAAGTAGCCCATCTGACGTATCGTAGTCTGAGCCTCTTCTTCGCTCGCAGCCTCGATGATGTCTTTGATCTCTTGGCCCGTAGCGTCCATCGCCTCGAATTGAAAAGTAGGCATGATACTCGTTCCCGTGGATGTTGCTAAATGCTTGGGTTATGTGTTAGGGTCAGTGGTTGATTTAAGTCGTAGTAGGCTATTCGGCAATCGTTTCGCGAAGCACTTCGTCGGCTGTGGTTAAGCCTTTGAACACGAAGTTCAATCCGTAATTGCGTAGCGGAATCATTCCGAACTCAGCAGCTCGATTGCGTAGTTCGTCCGTCGTACAGTTGGACATAATCATGTCGCGAAGCGTATCGTTCATGATCATCAGCTCAAACAGTCCAATCCGGCCTTTGTATCCAGTGTTGTTACACTTATCGCAGCCTTTGCCGCGGAAGAACTTTTCGTTGGCAACCTTCTTCGGATCGATCCCCAAGTCCATGAGGATTTCGGTACTGACCTTGGTCTCTTCGCGACATTCGGAGCAGATGCGTCGCACCAAACGCTGAGCCAAAATGGCTTCAACGCAAGCAGTGATCAAGAAGGTGGGAATCCCCATGTCCTTCATCCGCGTAATCGTGCTCGGTGCATCGTTCGTGTGTAGCGTGCTAAACACCAAGTGGCCGGTGAGCGACGCTTGAACGGCAATTTCAGCCGTTTCCGTATCTCGAATCTCACCGACAAGAATAATGTCTGGGTCTTGTCGCAAAATGGCTCGCAAGCACGAGGCAAAGGTAATTCCGATGCCGTGATCGATGGGGATCTGCACAATACCGTCGATATCGTATTCCACTGGATCTTCGGTAGTGATGATCTTGTCTTCAATGTCGTTCAATTCGCTGAGCGCCGAATAAAGCGTCGTTGTCTTGCCCGAACCTGTAGGACCAGTCACCAGAACAATGCCGTTGGGACGATCGATCATCTTGCGGAAAGTCGTCAAGGTATGCTCGTCCATACCCACGTTGTTCAAGCTAAGCTTCACGACCGAACGGTCGAGAATCCGCATAACCACGCTCTCACCGAACATTGTCGGCAACACGCTGACTCGCAAGTCCACCGGGTGACCACCGACCATCAGCTCAATACGACCGTCTTGAGGCATCCGGCGTTCGGCGATGTCCAAGTTGGCCATCACTTTGATCCGCGTTGTGATCGCAAAAGCCAAGTGACGTGGCGGCGGCACCATTTCGTAAAGCACGCCTTCCGCCTTAATTCGAATGCGGAATTCATCTTCGAACGGTTCAAAGTGAATGTCGCTCGCGTGATCCTTGATCGCAAGCAGGAGCACCATGTTCAACAGTTTACGTACAGGAACGCTATCGGCCAACGCTTCAGCGTCGGTCAAGTTGAACTTGTCACCAGACAGCGCTGCGGCCGCCTTGGCAAGCTCCTCGTCCTTGGCCAAGCCTTCGATGATCCGCTCCATCGTGTCGACTTCGGACGAATAGTATTTCTTGATCAGCGTGTCGATATCGCGTTCGACCGCAACGACCATGCGGATGTCGTAGCCCAAAAACGTTCGCAGCGTATCGGGAACGGTTAGATTCTGCGGATCGCAAGTCGCGATGGTTAAGGTAGAACCATCGAACTTCACCGGAATGACTCGATACATCTGAGCCATTGTTTCGGTCAAGTGCGCGATCAAGTCTGGTGGAAGCTGCACATCGGCAAGCTCGATCGTCTGCATGCCAAGCTGCTCAGCGAGACCTTGAGCCAACTGAGCGTCGGTGATCAAGCCAAGCTCTTCAGCGATCTTACCCAGAAGGGCGCCCGGTCGTTGCTGCTGCTCTTCAAGGATCACTTCCAATTGATCATCGGTAATGAAACCCATGTCAACCAGAATCTGTCCAATTCTTCGCACTACCATGCTATATACCGCTCAGCTTCGCTTGCCAGCGCGATGCGCCTTAGGATTTTTCTTGCGGATGTCTGGCAACATCCGGTAGTTTTTGTCGCCTTTAGCTCCGCGAAAGATGCGTTAAGTGTGTATTCTTACTTTGTCTTATTCTTCTTTCGCTCGGCGAAAGTTCTAATGTTTTGGAGCTAATCGCTAACTGCTAATCGCTATTCGCTATTCGCTACTTTCGCGGAGCGAAAGGCGACTACGCAGCTTCGGGATCTTCGTTATTGCCTTGCTCGAAAATGCCGCGACGCGCGTTGACAATTCGCTTAGCCAAGTCGTCGGGGCGGTGGCTCTTGGCCAGCACATCTTCGACCGTGCAAATGTTGTCTCGCCACAGGTTGAACAGAGCGTCGTCCATCAAGTTCATGCCGAACTTGGCACCCGTTTGAATCGCCGAGTTGATACGGAAGGTCTTGTTTTCACGAATCAAGTTGGCGATACCAGGCGTCACGCACAACACTTCATATGCGGCGACTCGACCACCGGTAATCTTGGGCAACAGCGTCTGTGCCACAACACCGATTAGCGAGGTACTGAGCTGAGTTCGAATCTGATCCTGCAAGTTTCCAGGGAAGGCGTCGATGATCCGGTTGACGGTACCTTGAGCACTATTGGTGTGCAGAGTACCGAAGACCACGTGGCCCGTTTCAGCGGCGCTAATAGCCGCTTGAATTGTTTCCAAGTCCCGAAGCTCACCCACCAGAATCACGTCAGGGTCCTGACGCAACGCTCGGCGAATCGCTTCCGAGAAGCTTGGCACGTCCACGCCAACCTCGCGTTGGTTGATCGTCGAACGAATGTGATCGTGATAAAATTCGATCGGGTCTTCGATCGTAATGATGTGGTGATCGTGCGACTCGTTCAGGAAGTTAATCAAGCTGGCCAGCGTCGTACTTTTTCCAGATCCTGTTGGACCGGTAACTAGCACCAAGCCCCGCGGACGCTGCACCATATCGACCACCGACTGAGCCAACCCGAGCTGTTCGGGAGTGAGCTTGTCGTTGGGAATCTGACGCAAGACCATCGAGATGTTGCCGCGTTGCTTGAAGATCGACACCCGGAATCGAGCCAAGTCGCCGAAAGCAAAACCGAAGTCGGAGCTTCCGGCCTCTTGCAATTCGCGTTGACAACGATCCGGAGCAATACTCTTCATCAAGCCCATCGTATCTTCGGGCTCAAGCGTCTTGGTATCCAGTTTGCGCATTCGACCGTGAAGTCGGAAAACGGGCGGCTGGCCCACAACGATGTGAATGTCGCTCGCCCCTTGCTTCACGCAGGCCTGCAACAATTTGTCGATAAGTACTTGCGCCATAGAGCTACTTTACTGATTTCCGTTCAATTGGAGCTTGAAAGTACGAAAGCCCTCGGTTCCACAACGGAGACGAGGAATTCGTGAAGAATTGCAGAGATTGGCTTGAAATAATGAATGAAAAGCGCTTTGGGTTGAGTCGAATTGGACTCGGTGTTCGAACGAAAAGTAGTTGATAAGGCGGAATGAAAACTGATGTGGTCTTGAAACCGAAGGAAACAATGAGCCGAATAAAAGTAAGGTATGAAGATCGCGGTGAATTCGCCGCAAGCTGTTTGGCTCACGGTTGCATTCTATTTGCTCGGGTGCTGAATCCCAAAACCCGTTAAGTCGGATAGGAATTCCTCACCCCTCTTTCTGTAGGTGTGTTGGTCGGGTTGTATTGATTATGCGAATTGTCGCTGCACCTTGCCGGTTTCCGAGCTTGCGTTTGCCCCTTCGCTGTCGTAGTGAAACTCGCCAGAGTTCCTGCTGCGAGAAGCCCAAGCAAGCTAGTCAGAACTAACTCACCAACCCCTTGTTTTCCATGAACTCGGCCAGAACGATTTCCATCGCCTTTTGGTCTTGTTCGGTTCTCTTGGCAGCTCGGTAAACCTCTTCCAGCGTCGTGTAACCGCGCAGTACCTTGCGGATCCCGTCACAGTAAAGGGTCGTCATTCCCTCCTTAATGGCCTGTTCAGCGATCTGAATGGTAGACTTCCCTTGGAACATCATTTCACGAATCTTGGCGGTTACCACCATAAATTCGTAAATACCCATCCGACCGCGGTAGCCAGATTTCTGACAATACCCACAGCCTTTTCCTTTTGCGAACTGCGCCTTCTCTGCCACCTCTGGCGGAATGCCGGCATCTTGCAAAATCGCTGGACTCAACTTCACAGGAGTCTTACATCGCTTGCAAATCGTCCGGACAAGTCGCTGTCCCATGACCGCCACGACCGAGCTTGCCACCAGATAGCCGGGTACACCCATGTCGACCATACGTGTAACAGCACTGGGCGCATCGTTCGTATGTAGTGTACTGAAGACTAAGTGTCCAGTCAAACTGGCCTGAATACCCATCGATGCCGTCTCGGTATCTCGCATCTCACCGACGAGGATGATATTCGGAGCTTGTCGCAACATGGCTCGAATGATGCGACCAAAGTCCAGTCCGATGTTGTGCCGGACTTCCACCTGATTGATGCCAGGCAAGTAGTACTCCACGGGGTCCTCGGCCGTAATGATCTTCCGGTCAGGTCGATTCATAGCATTGAGGGCCGCGTAGAGCGTGGTCGTCTTTCCAGATCCCGTCGGACCGGTTACAAGCATAATTCCATTAGGACGCTTAATAGTATTGGTGAAGATCTTGAAGTCGCGCTCGCTCAATCCAAGCTGGCGAATCCCCACCTTAATGTTGTCCTTGTCCAGTAGACGCATAACAGTCGACTGGCCGTGGTTGGTCGGAATCACGCTCACCCGAAGATCCAGCTCCTTCTCACCGACAGTGATTTTGATCCGTCCGTCTTGAGGTCGCCGACGTTCGGCGATGTCCATGTTGGCCAAAATCTTGATACGCGACTGAATGGCACCAAGTAACCGTCGGGGGGGACTGTCGCGTTCAACCAAAACACCGTCGATGCGGTAGCGAATTCGGACTCGGTCTTCGAACGGTTCGACGTGAATGTCGGACGCTCGAAGTTGAACCGCTTCCTGAATCATCATGTGGACCAGGCGAACCACCGGAGCGCTGGAGTCGTCCGCCAAGTCGCTAGTGACGCTGTCCTCGGCGGTCTCTGTAAAGTCGATTTGAGTGTCGGTGAACTCCTGCAAGATCGAGTCAGCCGATTCTCCTTCTACCTGCCCATAGTAGCGGTTGATCGCCTCCATAATGGCGGTTCGGGGGGCCAAGGCTGTCTCAATGCGACGGTTGAGGATGAACCGGAGCTTTTCGGTCGTCTCAAGGTCAAAGGGGTCTGCTAGCAAGACGTGAATCGTGTCGTCCTCGTCCTTGTACGGGATAATACTGTTTTCCCGAGCGACCGATTCGGGCACTAACTGGATAACTTCCTCCGTAATCTTGTGCTCCGACAGATTCACATAGTCCATCTTGTGGAATTCGGCCAAGGCTCGGTAGACATCCTCTGGATCTGCATAGCCCAGCTTGATCAGGGCATCGGCGACGTTGATATCTGTATCGCGAGCCATGTTGCTGGCTTCGGACAACTGGTCGAGCCCCACCACTCCACGTCGCAAAAGTAGATCGGTAAAGTCTCTCATTGGCTGATCCATGATGTTCCTTTGCGGCGATTCAGATCTTCGAAAACCGTGTTTTTTGCTGCAACTGTCCAGTATTGGCAAAGCTAGCGCCAGTTGCAAGTAAGTCCCAAATCAAATCAGCGTTTGGTCGAGGAGAATTCCTCAACCTACAGCAAAATCAGACTATTTGACGGCGACTTAGGGCCAAACAGGACTAAAAGACGGTGGTTTGTGAAGCACAGCGGACGCAAGCAAGCACCCTATGCACTCAGTCATCGCCGAGTAGTGAGATTGGGGCCGATTTGGGAAAAGGACGAGCAAGACAAGCAGGCGTGGACTCTGAGCAGCATTTCCTGACTACATTTCCAGACCACACCCATTTGCAAGTATATCCGAATTCGGCCACCGGTAGAAATAGATTGTTGTGGGTAGTGGGATTCGCCAGAATTCCGGTATGCGAGGAATTCTGGCGAATCTCACTACGGTTACTAAGGAATTCTGGCGAATCCCACTACTCAAGGCTTTAGGAAAACAGCCTTGGGGAAAGAGTGGCCAATTGCTAATATCCCAAATCAGATGAACCGCAGGCGCTAGCCGCAGTCAGAAATGAACTTGCGAACTGGGGCTACAGCATTTTGATATTGCACTATTTCTGGGATTTCGGGCCGAAGGTCCAGCAATTTACATAGCCCAGCCCAACGGGCTGGGTTAACGAAGCTTGAGTACCTTTAGGGCCAACGGCCCGCCGGTTTGCGGTCAAACCGGCGGGCCGTTGGCCCTGTATTCATCGTTCGTGTTTACTCCCAGCCCGATGGGCAGGGCTAGGTAAACGGACAGGGCTTCGCCCCTAAAACCAAACATTGCAACATCAA
This sequence comes from Planctomycetota bacterium, assembly GCA_963204965.1. Classification (GTDB taxonomy): domain Bacteria; phylum Planctomycetota; class Planctomycetia; order Pirellulales; family Pirellulaceae; genus Aureliella. The sequence goes on from CAUJKA010000493.1 coordinate 9,476, forward strand.
AACTAGCGCCAGCGGCACAGATCGCTTAACGAAGGACTAAAACGAATCCCTCGCTAACGCAGCGGGTTGGGATTGGTCCTTGGGCTGATACGTTACACAGTGGAGCTCTCGAACGATGCTTCTCAAAGCTAGAAATCAACACTCAAGATTTACTTGGACACTTTGCGCAGCACGCCAACGGTCACTTGTTGTTCATAGCGCGAGTCGCATTGCCTGTTTCGTTCTGCTGAGCTTCGTCATTCAATCGTGCGTTGTGGCACAAGTCATTCAGCCCGCCAGCGCTGAATTGTCGGGGAGTGTAACGGGGGCTGTATCGGGCACTCAACAGCTCAATCAATCCAACTATCTTCCCGAAGAGCGAGTAAGCATCGCTGTGTATGAACGCTGTAATCGAAGCGTTGTTCACATCGCAACAAAGTCAGTTTCGGTCGATTCTTTCTCGCAGCTGAAGCTCCGCGAAGGTTCTGGCAGTGGTAGCGTTTTAGACAAGGAAGGCCTGATCCTTACGAATTATCACGTGATCGAAGGCGCGCGAGCCATCTCAGTCGGACTTCACAATGGCTTGTTCTATGACGCAGAATTGGTTGGCCAAGATCCCGACACCGACATTGCCGTGCTTCGCATCAAGGCTCCCGCAGAGAATCTCTTTCCGGTCAGCCTCGGCGAATCGGAAGATTTACGAGTCGGTCAGAGAATCTATGCGATTGGGAATCCCTTCGGGCTCGAGCGAACCATGTCAACGGGAATGATCTCCAGTCTCGATCGT
>CAUJKA010000494.1 GCA_963204965.1 Planctomycetota bacterium
TTTGTCGATATTGACGGAGCCCAATATCGGTCACTTGCCCAATCCCCCTGGTACTCGATTGCTCCATCTATCCCAAACAGAGCAGAGTCGACTACAATTGGCGCTTGGAGACACTATATGCCATTGCTGGATCATTTTCGACCGCCGGTTGTTAACAAGGGATCTTGGGAAGGATTCCATGGTGGCTGGCCCATGACCATCGTATTGGATCTGTGCAAATCCTTACCGCAACAATACGTAGCGGAACCACGAGTTCATCTGGGCAAGAACTTCGAAGTGGATGTATGCACGTTTGACAATAATCCCATACCGAAATATGAATCTGGTTCCCCCGCTTATGGCTTGGAAACAGCAACTTGGGCACCACCAGAGCCAACGCTATCGCTAGAAGTTGATCCTACGGAACTTTACGAATACGAAGTTTTGGTCTTTGATCAACAACGAGGTCGAGAGCTTGTCGCAGCCATAGAGATCGTAAGTCCAGCCAACAAAGATCGGCCAGAGACTCGACAAGCATTTGTTTCTAAGTGCGCTGCTTTGTTGCAAAAGAAAGTATGCGTTTCGATTGTGGACCTAGTGACCGTCAAGCACTTCAATCTGTATTGCGAGTTATTGGATAGCTTCAGCCAAACCGATCCGTCATTTGCACCCAATCCGCCGTCGATCTATGCTGTTTCATGTCGCAGTCATAACTTGGGAGATCGTTCACGATTTGAGTCTTGGGCATACCCGATGGTTGTTGGGAAACGCTTGCCAATCCTCCCGATATGGTTGAGCAGTGATCACGCTATTTCACTGGACCTCGAGCTATCTTATCAACAAACCTGCAACGCTCTTCGACTAGTTTGATCGTCCAAGCTGGCTGGTTCGGGCAAGCTGATTCGGGCAACAAGTAAACGAAGCCCCTCACTAACGTTGGTAGATCGGCAGATAATGGTGCTTCACTGAGAGGCTAAGAATGGACATGCACGTGGCGTAGATCTTTCCCGCCGATTGCTCTTCGCCATTGGTGGCTTCCCACGAGCCGTCGGCTAACTGCGTAGGCAAGACCAACTTGCGAACCAATTGCTGCGCCTTTTCAGCGTGATCGCCGCCTCGCTGATACATGCCTTGCGAGAAGTAGTAGGTGCCGTAGTAGATGAATCGCTCATTCGGCTTCGGCGGATGCTTTAGAAGCCAATCTGCAGACGCCTCTGTCATTGGTGATTCATACTGACCACAAACTTGCATCGCCAAAAGACCTGCAGCCGTCATTGCAAAGGAGGGCGAATGCTGCTCGGGTAGATACGAAAAGCCACCTTCGGAAATGGTGTTCGCGTTACGTTGAGCAGGCGAGAAGGATCGCTCCAAATAACCCAACGCTTCCTGAATCGCTTCCGATGGGACGGCCAATCCGTCATTCTTCGCGGAACGCAGCGCCATCAATTGCCATACACTGACCGAGAGATCCGAATCCCCAGCGTCAGGCGTGTAACGCCAACCTCCTTGATGACTTCGAGCCTGTTTACGGAACTTCTGAGCACTGAGAATCAAATCGATGGCCTTCTGGCACTTCTCTTCGATCAACTTATCTTGAGCCTCATCGGCCCCCATACCCAACATCTCAGTTAGCATCAACGTGATGATTCCATGCCCATACATTCGCGATCCATCACGAGCACCAAAATATCCGTTCTTATCTTGCCGATCTTCCTTGAGTACAAAATCCAATGCTCGCCTACAGGCCGTTCCGCGCGGACCACTGGATGCAGGTGTAACGCCTGATGAAGCTAACGCCATGATCGACAAGGCCGACATGGTTGTCTCGTGCTGTCGATCAACGATCGCGCCATCGGGACGTTGTTGCTTGAGGAGGAACTGAAGTCCTCGATCGATTGCAACATCAACTTCGTCGGAACGAAACGGATTTTCTGCTTGCGACAGCGTCACCGCCGCGGGTGCTTTAGTGTTATCTGATGCCGCGTTTTCAGCAATGGTCTCCTTCTTGGCGGTTTCGTTTGTCTGAGCACTGGCGAATTGGACAGTCGAAAACGCCACTACAAACACGCAAGCGAGCATGCATGCAATGGCATGTAGAGCTCTCACGCCGTTACTTCTTCGAGTCATCGTTGGATCCTCCGCCGCTGACTGATTTTGATTCGGCCAATGCCTTGAAGTAAGCATCAATGGCGCGTCGATACCGATTCGAGCCCCTTTCGCGCTGTGTTTCAACCGTCTCGGTAGCTTCCTGTTTGCGAAGTTCGCCCCATGCATCGTTCGTTCTCGGTACGCTCAACACACGCACAGATTCTGAGGGAACAGACTGAGCGAACGCACCCGAAGACGTAGAACTTGTCGAAGTCGCTGAACTACTCGATTTACCAACAGAGGCCGATTGTTTGCTACTTGAGCTTGGCGATGAATTGGAGGATTGATTCTGCGAGTCGCTCGCGGTTTGTCGCTGACGACTCAACTGCCCTGCAAGTTCCTGAGCCGCTTGTGATAGCGTCGTAGGCAACTTCCCTGATGCAGTCTGCCCCGAGCCCGACTGCCCCGAGCTTGCGCTTGCAGAGGCTGAAGAGCCTGGGGATTGTCCATGTTGAGATTGTCCCTGCTGTTGGCCTTGTTGTTGTTCTTGCTGTTGCTGACCTTGATCGTTCAGTTGTCGATCCAGTTCGTCAAGCATTTGCGCCATCTGTTCCGGTGTAAACGGTGCATTCGGTGTTGAGGAACCGGCACTGGAACTTGTAGAGTTTGTATTTGATGAGTTGGAGTTTGATGAGTTGGAGTTTGATGAGTTGGCGGCACTTTCGCTCGGAGGAGTGACACTTGCACTGGCACTTTCATTAGCAGATTTCGGCGCAGATTGATTGGACTTACTGTCTAACAACTCACGCACCTCATCAGCGGCCTTTCGAATTTCCTTGTCAGCATTTTGAATCGCTGAAATGCTAGCCGCAGTTTCAGTACTGGTAGCCTGACCTGTTGGACGATCTTGACTGCGCGCAGACTCCTGAGCTTTGGAAAGCTGATCGCGAGATTGTTGAAGGGACTGATTGGCGACATCTTGAGTAGAGGTGGCGAGTTCCTTGAGTTCAGCACTGTTCGCGGAGTGATTCAGCCGAGACTCGTGTCGGGAGGCTCGAGCTAGATCTTGTGCGGCCGACTGCACTTGCCTTTGTACATTTACTTCTTGTGAAGCCTGCGAAGCAAGTTCCTGTTCGGCGGCCTCTGGCGAAGAAGCCCACTGCTCCCATTGATCAAGTTGACCAACAAATTGCTTGGATACGTTAGTCGCTTGTTGTGCCAAGGATTGAGCCAATTGCGATTGCGGATTGGGCTGATTGATTTCAGAAGCGGCGTTTTTCTTGACTTGCTCTGCAAACTCTTTCGCCGTCTTCTTTCGTGTCTCAATGGCCTCCTTGAACTCACGCGATGCTTCTACGCGGGCTACACTCATGGCCAATTCCCGCTTCTGACGAGCGACCGAATCTTTGAGTGAGGCATTCTCAGGTTGCTTCTGTAGATCTTTTTCAGTCCGACTCAGTTGTTCACTGCGTTGCTTAACATCCTGTTCGGTCTGTCGCTTCTGGTCTTCGGCAGACTTCGCCAGATTCTGAAAGTTCTGTTTGAACTGATCGGCTTGCCGTTCAACAGAGCTCTTCATTCGGTCCCGCCGCGACTTTGCATCACGTAGCTGTTGATCTTTCTGTTGCTCATTCTGATTCGCCACTGCTTCTGTCGCGGCGGCCGCTAACGAAGCTTCTATCTCCGTTGTCTGTTGGTGAGCTTGGTCCAGAGCATCCCCAATCTTTCGCGCTGCATCCTGCAACTGAGCGACAGAATTCTGTGCGCCAACATGAGGAATCTGTGAAAGTGTCTCCCTTAGCTTCTGAGCTGTCTCCTGGAGCTTGCTACTGCTCTCCTTCGCTTGCCCCGCGGCTGCAGCACCGTTAGCTTCCTGAAGTAGTTGTTGCAGCAGATTGCCAGCTTCATTGCGAGCCGAAGTCAGGTCATGGGCCATCAGTACTTTCTGATTCCTTGTTCGGGGATCAGACTGTTCCAATTGCGTACTCATGGCCTCCTGACGCTTCTGCGAGCGATCCAATTGACGCAGAGCTTGCTCCGCAGCATCGCTGGCAATCTCGGACATTTCGGCCTGCATGGAGGGACTGTTTTTGAGTTGCTTCTCGAGCGATTTCAACATCTGCTCGGGCGTTAGCCCCGCAATCTGCGACAATCGCTGAGCCTGCTCGTAAATACTGGACTCCTCAGAATCGGTTTCAGTGTTGTCACTCGTCGAACCTTCGTTAAGTGATTTAGCTATATCTTCAAGTCGCTGCTCGTCTGAGGATTCTGCTTTCTCCTTCGAAGAATCGTTAGCAATTGCCTCGGAGGACGCATCTGTTCGATCATTGGCAACATCCTTATCGAAGTACTCAGCCAAGTTACGCATTGCAGCCGACACATCGGTTTGCTTGTTTGCCGCAGCTTCTAGATCCTTAGCCAATTTTTGATTCGCGTCCTGCGCGGCATTGTCCGCGGGTTTCACAGCTTCAAGCGATTGATTCAATTGCTTCTCAGCTTTGTTGACGACATCCAAAGCCGCATCCGCCTTTTTCGCTTGCTGAAGCTGCTGGCTATCCAGAAGATCTTGCGAACCAGCCAAGTCGACCAGCGCCTCTTTCAAGTCCTGCAGCGGTTTCGAGGCAGGCTCGACAGCCTTTTTCAAGCTCTCCAACCTAGCCGTCGAATCGGGCACTTTGTTCTCTTCAAGCTGTTCGGACAACTGTTCCGTTTGGTCGACAAGATCGGCCGAACTCTGAGCTGCGTTTTGAGCCAATTCGCCAAGAGTTGGAGTTCGCTGTTGCAAAGATTCGCGAGCTGCTTTGGCTATTGTGTCGAGTTGCTCACGAAGTTCTTGAATCGTTTGACTCAATTGCAATAGCTGTGGCTTGGCGGAAACCGGAGGCTCGTTGCTCCACATCCGTTCGTTAATCTTCTCAGTCGCTTGGCTAGCAGCCGCATTCCATTGCAATTGGTCCGCTTTACTAACTATTTCCCCAGCAATCTGCGCTTCACGCATCAATCGAACAGTTCGCTCTAACTGTTCGGCGTAGTCGTCCCAGACGCGCGGATGTTCGATCAAGTTTTGTTGCAGGTACTGACTTTGTCCTTCTTGAACAAGAAGTTGATTCAGCGAGTTGTTCGCTTGCTCAAGTGCATGAACCGCCTCAAGCTTCTTTACCGCATCGGCAACTTGGCGAACTTCCTTGGCCTGTTCTTGAGTGCTCGCAGAACTGGTTAGACTATACGAAAGGGCTCGTTGTGCGTTGCCCAAATCTGCTCCGAACTGTCGATCGGCCGTATCGCCTGCAGTATGTAGCGAACGCAGATCGTGAAGCCTATCTGCCGCTTTTTCAGTTTGATCAGCAGCCTGCAAACTACCATTGTCCAATGCTCTAAGCGATTCGTTAAACCGTTCTCCGCTTGAGCCCGCAAGCTGCGTCGCGCGTCGTCGCCCCTGATTGGATTGCTGCTGCATATTTGCGGACAGTTGCGTCCTAACATTCGACATTACCTGTTGAATGGATGCCGCAGAGTCTTTAAACGAAGGTGACGAACGTTCGACGTTACTGATCAATTGATCCACTTGTTGCCCGATCCCTCGAGCTAGATTCTCCAATTGCTTCCCCGAGTACTCGCCAGTTTGGCTCAGCGCCTCTCCGAGTTGCTTGATGTGTTGGACCACGATCTCTCGGCGACGGTCCAAGACCTCAACTGGAATACTATCAGACTTACTCTCCGCCTGAAGTTGCTTCACCCAATTGGCTAGCCGATTGGACTGCATCGAGATTCGACGTGCTGCGTCACTGTCGACAACCGCTTGGAATCCGTCAGCCATTTGCGTGAACTCAGAAATCGTTTGTCGCGTTGTATCTGCCAGTGGAAAGACCAGTTGCCCACGTAACTTATCCTCGTTTGCCTGTGCCAACTCGGTTGACTTAAATTTGTCGGATGTGGTTTCTCGAAGCTTCTCAAGCGCAGGCAAAGTTTGATTGTCAATCTTTTCAAGCCATTGACCCAGGCCACGTAATTCGTGCTGAGTGACTCGATCTTGTGGCTCTCGAAGCGCTCGCTCTACACTCTCACGCAATTGAGCAAGATTCGAACGCGAAAGTTGATCCACTTGCGAAATATGGTCCGCTAGTTGCTGTAACGCGTCAGATGAGGCGAGATCCTTAGACTTGCGAATCTCTTCAATTTGTTTGTCAATTGGCTTGATCTTCTCAGCTAGCTGAGCAAGTTCTCTTTTAATTCTCTGTCGTTCAAGTTCCAACTGGCTAGGTTTAAGATCCCATTGAAGCGCAGAAATCATAACGCGAAGTGTCGAAGAAGCCGTCTCCTGTTGCTTGCGATCCTTCGCGCTAACTTGGACCTCAACAATGTCGCCTTCCTGAAGTTGCAACTTGGACAGGTCGAACAACCAGTCAACGTCGGTGGATTGTAATTTTGAGCCCAGATCAGATCGCGGCGGAACATCTGAAACATTCGGAGCAGTTGAACTGGAGGTCGTAGACGGCAAGTCCACATGCACCCAATCCTGCGAGTTGATTCGGTAACGACCGATCCACTTGTCGACCGTGAACTCATCGCGGGCAACTAGCTTGAGTCCCAAAAGCTCCTTCTGGTTGACCAACACTCCAGAGCTCGTGGGCCAAACCCACGCGATTTGTGGCGGCAAGTCCTTGATCACACGCGCTCTGTAGGTTGGACTGAAGTCGTTTTTGATGCCTGACGTTAAATGCTGAAGATCGAATTTGAATTCACGATCACCGTCGGCAAAGAAGTTAACAAACAACTTCTGCTTGCTATCGATGGAGAGTGATTGATTTGGGACAAATTCACTAACCGCTGATGCTTCGGTTTGAGTAGGCCTTGAAGTCGCTGATCGACTCAACCAATGGACGTGTCCGCGTAGCTCTGCTGCGGCGGGAGTCGTATTGAGTGAGACACTTACTTTGCTTCCTTCCAGGGCGGCCAAGTCTGCCGTTTCGGCAGAGAACTGTCGAATCGGAAGTTGGGTGTATTCCGGCGGCGTAACCGAAATCTCAAACGACTCAACTCGTGGCCTTGGAATTGTTGTCAGCGGAAACCAGGCTGTCTCCGCGCCAGATGCCACGACACGAAACTCCAGTAATTCTGCCTCTATAGGAAAGACCGTCTCGAAATGAAGTTCCTGACCACTTTTCGTGTTCTTATCATCCGAAGTTCTCCCTTCACCCAGTGACATTTCAAGAGCAGTGGGAGTACTACCGTTTGGCAGTCGCCATTCCAAAAACACATGTCTTGGCTTCGGGCCATCGACTCGAGCAACTACACCAGTCATTTCGCCTCGCGGGAAAATCAGTTTAGACGATTCGCCGTAAACATCTGGTGACTCGATATGTATCGAGACGAAAGTGATACGACCAATGTTCGCCCATGGTAGTAGAACTCGAAGCAATCGCTGAGGCATCTTCAACTGTGGGACGAAGCAAAGAAGAACTACGGCCAATGTTGATGCAAAGCCCACAAGCAACGGCTTCCGAATCAGTCGACTAGGTAACAAAGTAGCCACATCCACAGGACTTACCGCTAAAGCAGCGCTTCGTTGAACTTGATGGCGAAATGCAACAGAGTCGTTTACTAGCGGCTGCCTTGCCAACTCGACCGCCGACAACAACTGATTGCGAAGTTCGGGACATAGCTTCTCCATGTTGGAAGCTAGCGAACTCCAGTGCGGCCCTCGGAGAAACGGACGAACGCAAAACGCAATACTGCCAACCAGTGTCGAACCGATCAAAGCTCCTGCAAGCCACCAACGCGTTGACGAGTGATAGACCGTTGCGTCAACTACAACCGCAATCAACAGAAGTGCAACTAGCGTCGAAACGATCCAACCTAGCGCTCGAAGGACAGTTTGCGTCCGCTGCCGTCCGTAGAACTGTAGTAACCGCTCCTCTGTGACCGGCGACAACGAAGAAAGCTGTCGTTGATCCCCCGAGGTTTTTGGAGGATGGATCGATGGAACTTCAACGGCTGAACTCATATTAACCCCGCTCGTTTACGAAGCACCCATTCTATCGCCAACAGTCCAAGGGCTGCAAAGAACCAGTAGTAACTTTGCCAAATTAGGCGAGTCGAATGTACAAACTTTCCGCCGCTAAGAGGCCGCAAAAGTTCGGGCAAACGGTTGACGTCGCTTTCTGGAAGATAGTTTCCGCCAGTAATTTGACTGATATTCTTAAGCGTGCCACTATCACAACTAGTACTCAACAACTCTGAATTTAGCTGCGGCGCGGAAACTGCAAAGCTCGACTTGGCCAATAGTGCTTCTTTGTTGAACCCCTCAGCCTCGATGGTTACTTCGTAGTCGCCTATTTCAAGATTGGACAGCGAACTCGAGTAGACTCCAGGACCATTTTCGTTCGCCAAGAGATTGACTCGTGTGATCGTTTCGCCATTGCGAGAAATAACTGCCACTGTTCGTCGACCTTCCGCTGGGCTACCGTCAGGCTGCCGCAAGGCCGCGCGAATTTCAACGGGCTGACCGGGAGTGTACCGAGCGGAACCAGTGTCTAACGAAAGATACTCCGACTCTACACTCATCGGTTTTCGCATGACCCATCGCGCCATTTGATTCCACAGCTTCTGATGCAGTTCATCGGCGACCTTGTATCGCCAACGCCATGTCTCGTCGCTGCCCAGGTAAAGAACTTGGCCGGCACCGAATCGCTGAGATACAATCAAAGGCTGAACCTGCCCCTTACGCGTTGCCTCGACTTGAACTTCGCTGCCAGGCTTGAGGCTCACCGACTGGATAAACTCGAGACCCGGAAGTTGTTTCCAAAGCTCAGAATTCCCTGTCGACTCTCCGACTGAGGTCGACTCTTGTTTAGTTAAGTTAAAGGCGTGCAACTGGCGACCGACCGAAGTTAACTGGCTTGTCCATTTCTCGTCTTCATTGGTTGCCGCACTGCTTTCTCGCTGTGATCCATTCAAAATTCTCACTGGTAGTAATGGCAAGAGTGCCGAGTAGTCGGAATGATGCAAATGTTGGCGAGCACCGTCGCTAATGACCATTCCGCCTCCACGATTGACGAAATCGACTAAGCCCTCTTGGAAGCTTGTGTTAAGTTTTTCAGCAGGGATGTCTCCCAAGATCACGAGATGATACTGCTGCCAATCCGCGCGAGACTGCGGCAAAGCTTGTTGTTCGACGCTATCGCCGACAAGCACTTGAATCTGCCAAGTGGGATCGCGAGAGAAGAGGTTCTTGACATAACGCGTCTCCCACCGACTTCGGCCGTCGACCAGCAAGATTTTCGCTTTGGATGCTCCCACGGATAAGTAGGCATCTAGCACGTTATTGTCTTGGTTGATTTCATTGGAAGAAGCAATCAATTTGGCCGTCAGCTTCATCGGCAAGGTGTTGTATTGCACGCCCGGAGGAAGCTTTTGCTGTGCAATTGCGTAAAGTTCGGATACCGCCAGATCAAAGCGAACTTCCCGTTGGAACTCCCCGTTGGCCTTGAGGCTCTTCTGCCAAACAACGGATTCTTCCAGCGTTAGCTGTACATCAAAATCGGTTCCCTTTGGCAAGAGATCAGCCAAGATTAACCGACCTGACAGTTGATCCGTCTTGAATAGCCGTCCAGGAACTTCGAAAGCCTTGAGAACAAGATCGCTAGTCTGCTGTTCCGGTCCAAAGCCAATCGAATTGACCGAGATATTCAGCTTGGAAAGTTGATCGGCGGAACTTTCCGTAGAGCTACCGAAATTGCTCTGGCCATCAGACATCAACACGATGGTTGACTGCGCTGCCGTTGTACTTTCCTCGTTGTTTTGATCCGTCAGTCGCTGCGACAATTGTGAAAGGCCATCACCAAGAGCTGTCTGCGGACCAAACTCATTGGGTTGCCACTTTGGGCCTGAAACCGAAGCATCTTCACTCGACGCCAGCGATGTCTTCCAAAGCAAAGCATTACCCTCTGGGTCGAGTCGCCAGATGCTAATGTCGAACTGATCCGAGAGCTGATCGATCAACCCGCTGTTAGGCGTAACTAAGCTATCTACGGCACGTTGAAAGCGATTGCGTGCGTTAGTATTTGCTTCGCTAGACGAGTCATTGATCGACATACTGTTGGAGCCGTCGATCAAAACATGCACGTGTCCGGGCTCGCCTTCGCGATGGCGGCTTTCAATCGCGGGCTCGGCGAGCGTCAAAACAATCAAGAAAATCGCGAGAGCTCGAAGAGCTGGCAAGATCCACGCAGTGAAGCCAAGACCAAGATTGCGAAGCTCGCGTCGGTACAGCCACAATGCACAGATCGCAAGTGAAGCCGCAACACCAAGAAAGAACCATGGATTCCAACCGCTCAGCAGCTTGAGTCTTACCATCTCAGACTCCCTACCCAGTCCACTTGATTGGTCATTGTCGCAGACCAATAGAATGGATTGAACGTAGCCTGACTTTTGGACAAGCAGTTTGGCATTGTGTTATCCACCGCGAGTCACCCGCCGAGCCAGAAAGATCTCGCCAAAGAGGAAAACTAACAACACCATCACCAACGGACGCCAAATCTCCTTGCCGTCGCGACGAACTTGCTGCATTACTTGAAAGCTATCCGCCGAATCTGCTGTAGTTGCACCAATGCTGCTTGCCAATTGTTGCAATTGCTCTTGGGTCATCAACTTAGTGTCCGATTCGCTTGCGGGAACTCCCGAGGCCAGAAAGACTTGACCATTAACTGTTGAAGAACCATCAGGACCTTTCAATCGATAGACTCCTGGCCAGCGAATCATCGGCGGATTCACAGATTTTTGAGCCTCGCTCTGTTCGCCTGAGATTTTCTTCGGTTTTTCGCTGATCGTGAGTTTGGAAACTGCTCCATACGGTTCGATCCACTCCCAAGAACTATCCATGTCAGGCAGTGCCTTCGCGGAGTCTTTCGATTCTAGTTTCAAGTTCTTGAGAGTGAATGTCGGTATCTGACCTGTGATGAATTGCTGGGGCGGTTGCATTCCCTCGCCTAACAAAGCAAGGGTCAGCCGCTGCATCAACGGCACGTATACCGGCCGCGTCGCCAAGTTCGACCATTGGGGATCAGGATTGATTCCACATTGCATGACCCAGCCTTGCCCAAAACGCTTCTTCGCCAACACAACCGTATCATCTTCAAGCAAAAGCGTCGTTGAATCCAAAGCTTCCGCGGATTCAGATACTTCATTTCCAGCACTGGTCTCCGTCGAACTGGACGGTGAGGCGTCTAGCTGAACTTGCAATGGTTGCCATTGTTGAAATTGAACGGACAGCAAGTCGCCTTGTTCGGATGAATTGAAGATCGACAATACGCTGTCTTGGTAATTCTGCTTTTTGATCCGCATGACTTGACCAGCAGTAGCACTCTTGCGGTCAAGGAACTTACCGGGAAGCATCTTAGCTTGATCCAACCACATTCGATGAATCCGACCAGTATCGATACCATCCGCAGCGAATAAAAGTAGGCCACCACCTTGCTCAACGTAGGCAGCAATCTTCTTGGCTTGGTTGTCGTCGAATGGCGAGCCGACCAGAACCAGAACATCGCAACGTTTGAGTTCTTCGTCAGGTGGCATACGTTGCGATAGCTGTACGTTGAAGCTTGTCTCGCTTGACATCGGCGAAAGAGCCAACTGAAAAAAGCGACCCACCGAATCATCGCGATTGCCCGAAGCGGAATCAACGATCAGAATTTGAACCGGCGAGTGTACGTTGACAACTCCCGAAGTCGAATCATCGAGAGGGAGTTGATCAGCGATACCCTCCGATCTTTCCAGCTTCACAGTGAAAAGGTGTCGACCAACGGCCTTGAAGCTACAGGCAAACTGTACTTGCTGTTGGGAATTTGGTTGTAAGCTAACAACCTCGCTGGCCACAGCTTGATCGTCCACAAGAAAGTTCACAGTAACATTGCTGACTGACTTTGAACCCCAGTTGCGAATCGATGCTTCGATTAGCACGGGGTCATCCACAAAAACCAGCTCCAATTGTTCCTTAAAACTCTCTGCCGAAAGCTCAACCGAGAGATTATCAGTTGCATCGCCGCCGGAAGTTGCCCCGGTTGGTAGCAGGGTCAATTGCACGGCTTGAGAAGAAGACTTCAACAGTTCTTTGACTCGCTCTTTCTGAGTGATCGAGAGATTTCCCCATTGGCTCGCTTGAAAGTCACTGGCAACAATGAGCTGTTTGTTGGGATGCGTCATTTTGCTGAGCTGAGCGACGGCAGCTTCTATCGTTGCAATTGGATCGCTGGGCCCAGTCCCAGCTCGGATCTTCGCGAGGCTACGAAGCGCTAGACCTGTATCAAACGTTGAGCCATCAACTTCATTCAGCGGCGTACCGCCACCGCTGCTCAAGACACTTAAGTCCGCGCGAGCCTGGCTGCTGAGTATCTTTCGCACTTCACCAACGGCGCGATCAAATCGCGTCAGTTCAGTTTGTTTACCATCCTTAACCAGCATGGAAAGGCTATTGTCGACGACAGCCACGACCGATGCCGCTCCTTGCGCGTCGGCGGATCGCAGGCTGGTTAGTACGGGCCTAGCCAATCCAATTGCAAAGAGGATCGGAATCAGGCAACGCAGCATTAACAGGAGCACTGATTCCCATTGGAAGCGTTTCGAGTTCACTTGCATGGCGGCTTCGAGAAGATGCATTGCGCCCCAATCGATCGACTGATGACGCGATCGATTCAGCAAGTGAATCACTAGTGGAACCAGAAACGCGGCAGCACCACCCAACAAGGCCAAGTTTAGAAAGCTCACGATCGCCGCTCGCTGACTGTGGGATCAACGGCCTTTGCGTTCCGACGCCCTGCGCGACTTGCAAGATAGCTACTTAAAAGTTTCGAGTAATCCTGATCGCTAACACATTGAATTAAATCAATCCTTGCCTTTCCGCATCCAACGGACAGAGCTTGCTGAAACGCGGCAACTTGCTTGAGGTATGCATTGCGGATTGCGATCGGATCGACAATGCGTTGATTAGTAGCCTGCTCCAATGATCGGAACTGCGTCCGATTGCGGAACGGAAATTCCAGCTCGTCGCGATCCCAAACCTGCATAACGACAACTTCGCTACCGGTATGCCGAAAGTAAGAGAGGGCAGGGAGCAGCTTATCAATCGAATCAAAACAATCAGAGATCAACACCAGAATGCCTCGACGCTTCAACTGTGGCACCGATTGCTCAAGCACGCTTGCGAGCGACGTTTCCGCGGCTGGACGGCTTTGCACGAGCATCTGCAAGACACTGTGAAGGTGCTTCGGAGTACTTCGGGCTGGTAAGACGGAGTTCAACTTTGTGTCGAATGTTGCCAGACCGACCGAATCCTGCTGACCTACCAAGAGTGTAGCTAAGCACGCGGCTAGGCGAACTGCGAACTGATGCTTGCTAAGCGGAGCGAGCTTGCCTTGGTATGCCATCGAACCGCTTTGATCGAGCAAAATCATGCAACGAAGACTTGTTTCGTCCTCGTATTGTCGAATGTACAGGCGATCTGTTTTGCCGAAGAGTTTCCAGTCGATCGAGCGAATTTCATCGCCGCGAACATACGCGCGATGCTCTTTGAATTGAATGCTGGCGCCCTTGTGAGGCGAGCGATGTCGACCAGCATGCAACCCTTCGACAACTCCACGGGCAAGGAACTGCAGATTGGCCAATGCATCTCGATCTTCAGCAGAGAGAACGCTAGAGGGAGCTTGATTCATAACGCCTAAGTAGTCTTGCTAAGCTCTTTCAGCGCTCGTTGGATAAGATCGTCAGCTCGAAGTCCTTCGCTTTGAGCTGCGAACGAGGGAACCAAGCGATGGCGCAGGACAGGGCCGGCTAGAGCGATGATATCGTCAATGACTACATGATAACGACCATGCAGTAAGGCTCGAGCCTTGGACCCGAGAACCAACTGTTGACTCGCTCGCGGACCGGGCCCCCAATCCAACATCGATGAAACCCATGCAAAGGGACTTTCGCCCGCCGGTCGCAACGATCGAACTAAATCGAGCACAAACTGCTTCACGTGATCGGGCAAAGGCACTCGGCGAACGACACTCTGAAACTGAATGATCTCTTCGCCGGTGACGACAGCTTGCAGGCTGGCATGCACATCGTTAGTCGTGCGATCGATGATATCGGCCTCTTGGTCTCGGGTTGGGTAATCGACGGAGACTTGAAACAAGAAACGATCGCGTTGAGCTTCAGGAAGCGGATAGGTCCCTTCCTGTTCGATGGGATTCTGAGTTGCCAGAACAAAGAAGGGTTCGACCAGCTTGTACGTCTTGCCTCCCACCGTCACTTCATGCTCTTGCATTGCTTCTAGTAGAGCCGCTTGAGTCTTGGGGGGAGTTCGGTTGATTTCATCGGCCAGAACGATTTGCGAGAAGATAGGGCCTCGCTCGAAGACCAACTCGCGATGCCCGGTCTGCTTCGATTCCTGGATAATATCGGTGCCAGTGATATCTGCAGGCATGAGGTCGGGGGTG
Organism: Planctomycetota bacterium; assembly: GCA_963204965.1. Classification (GTDB taxonomy): domain Bacteria; phylum Planctomycetota; class Planctomycetia; order Pirellulales; family Pirellulaceae; genus Aureliella. The sequence continues at coordinate 14,544 of CAUJKA010000494.1, forward strand.
AACTGAATGCGGTGAAACGATAGCTGCATCGTCTCGGCCAAACTGCGGATCATCAGCGTTTTAGCTAGACCAGGCACACCTTCCAACAAGCAATGCCCGCGAGCCAACATGGCGATCAACATCTGCTCGACAACTTGCTCTTGGCCTACAACGACTTTGGCAAGTTGCTCCCGTACTGCTCCACAAGCGGCTCGAAGCTTTTCTGCCATTTCCACATCGAAATCAGGCGGAGGTGTTGTTTTACGAGGCTGACCTGCCGAGGTAGATTGACTGGGCAAAGCACTATTCTCCGAAGCGACCAAACTGGAAGATTGAACGGCCATTATAGCTGGACATTCGATCAATTGTCTGCCTCGGGGACTTTTCGCCGTAAAGCCTAGTGCTTTGTTCCAATCGAGAATTAGCGCTGACCGTAGTGGACGAGGTGACGAGTCCCCATAAATCACAGTGCGACAGGACTCGTTACCTCGTCCACTACCCCAAAAGCACAAGGGGACGAAGCACTAGTGGATCGCCCTCAATCTGCAGTTCGCCATGGTAATTGTCTGCTTTGTTCCAAGGGATCTGTGCGCAATACTTCTAACACGAAGGACGCAAAGAGCACGAAGGAGCGTCGTGTAACGTGTTGAAGCCGCTCATCTGGGAAAGTAGTGGTAAGAAGATTGGTGGAAAGAAAATTGAGGAAGAAAGATAACGCGGGGCATGCGTGGTTGGACTTTGATGATCATACGCAATCGACAATCATCACGCTTCATTGGTGAAGGTCAGGGGACCGAACAGGTGCACCCCAACCGTCGAACTTTGAATCATGTTCAAAACCAAGTTCGCACATACTCTCGGTCCATAACAGTATTGAATCTTCATCCATTGGTACCGGGCTGGTAATTCCTGTTATCCTTGCGACCAAGCCGCCTTCTCGGTCTTCAGACGAGTAGTTGGCCGAGTAACCGAGTTCCTTTAGTTCATCAACAAGCGCCTTCGCCTTTTCTTCAGTGTTAGTGTAGAAGCAATAGTCAAGGGAACGATCAGAGGCCGGGTCTAACCCAGCCTCGTAAAGTTGGGACAGCACAATCTGTGAAATCTGGAGCTTGAAGGCAGTGTTTGCCGCGTGCTTTGACTCGGATAGAAATAGTGAACTTGGCGGATCGGGGTTCATGTGGCATCCGATAGCGATCAGTGGAAAGAGAATAGCGACAATGGCTTTCACGAGCCTTAGTAGTCTGTCGAGCAATGTCATCATCGATGAACCTATTAGAACTTACGATCGTCAGTAGTCATCGTCATCGTCTTGCGAGCGGGTCGCTGCGGCTAATTCACGCCTCACCGCGAAGTATACCGATGGGCAGAATATTGAGTGGTGCATTACCCAGTAAATAGCTGCCACGAACACGCCACCAAATAACGTTGCAATAAACCACATGAACCTTCCCACAAACGTTGTTCGCCGACCGTGTGGTAGCATTCCTGAATCAATTGCAATCGCAAAGGCAAACGCTAGATTGACAAATGCGCTTAGTAGTATCCAGAGTATTACCATCGGCGCTGCGATCTCTGAAGGAAGCGAGGTATTAATTTGACTTACTCCAATCGAGGTAGAATGAACGACACGGTAAACCCGGTCCAACTGACATACGCGAGCAATGATCGTCAGATAGACCAAAATCTAGTTGATGTACTTGAGAATTGCGTTTCCACGTGACGCCGCTTCGAGAAAGAAGCTCCTCAACATGTCGTAGTACTCGAGGACGTAATCTAGCGCTTCATCACCTTCATCCCATATCTCAGGGTAGATTTCCTCGGAGCTCATCGCCTTTGCATCAAATGCAGTCCCGAGCGATTCCCGACTTGGCAGTTTCGCGGCAACTTCCTTGACTTGCGCAGATGTGATGTACCTAGCGGGTCCGTATCCAACATCACCACCAATTGCCGTACCTCCGAGTACAACATCGGCAAGCGGCGCCTCACACTCCCACGCGTATTGTGTTAACAGAAAATGAATCGCATGCCACGCTTTATCAACATCAATTGCATCTTCTGCATCAAGCAAGGAATCAATCGTCTTTGGATCCTCAATTGCTACATTAAGTTGTGCGGGGGTGATTTGAACGAAATTACCGATCATAGACATAAATCAAAATCTCCAATTGCACGCCCCAACGGTTTTTAAAGGGCTTGCCGGTTATCGCATGGCATATCGCGGCACTTTTGACTGCCGCACCCAAGTAGTCTATCGCTGCTGATAACGACATTCAACTAGATAGGGAAACCCTTCCCAATACTCGATCAATAGGCTTTGGCGTTCGACCTGACAGCCTTTTTACGGATACTAATGAGCCTAAATACAGTAGTCAGGACGAATGGAACAATCATCAAGATGCAGAGTATTGTAGGAACGACATACCAGTACTCATCGGAACTCCCTCCCATCCCGACCTCGATCGCATGGAACATGTATGAGAAACCGGCAACGCTTAGGGCCGTCAATAGAGAACCAATAGCACCAAAGGCGATGACTGTCTGGCGTCTCGTCGAAATCAGTCCACCAGGGATACAAACCAAATAGCTTGCGATCGCAACATAGATCGGTATCGCAATGGGATCGTTCATTTTCAGAAAGCCAAGTTGATGCGGAGGTCACAAGGGTTAAAGATCGTGAACATCACCTATGGAATCGACCCATTGGCCTCCCCAGCAAGTGCACTCGAGATGCTCAAATGGCTGGATAGGATCGCCTGCTTCAAACTGCAATCCGACGAACTCAACTTTAGCCAATTGAACTTGGATTTCTTCTGGAAGATGCTTAACATTCAGAGCATTCTCGGGGCGATGCTGGAGGACGTAGGGTCCTGCGATCCAGTTCTCGTACTTGTGATCATGTCTGTATTCATAGATGCCAAATCGCCAGATTTCAGGCCAAAAATTGATCCAGGCTCGACTAATCTTCTTCTGCCGAGTTAAGTCTCGAATCACCTGCGCAGAGGCGATGTTTAGAATTACCACTGGCGACGAGCAGTTCAGCGGCTTGAGGATGTTGTCTAGCTCATTGCGATATTTCTTATGGTCCTTTTTGACAATCAATTGACTTGGATCAGATTGCCACTCTTCCAGTACTTGAGTGCTCGACAGCCAAACCAAGCAATCTCGCCAAACGTCCTGAGTAAGACGATCTTCTATTTCGTGAATTGGACGACGGCCATAATTGTAGCTAAACATCCTTTCGTCTCGCTCTGTAAGTAGGTCATCAAGGTAGATTGGGCACGCTCCAGGATGCCAATTATTGCTATTGAGTGCTGCCTTTAGGGGCATAGCCCCAGCTTCGCCCGACGTAAACTCGCCGATGTTACCTTTATCATCCATCCCAAACCAACTGGTATCCATGCTGTGTGCGGCTGGAAAATCGAACTCATCGGGTTCCTTCATGGTCACTCCCACAATATGTTAACCCGAGCCCCTCCATGGCCTCAACCAAACCTGCGAAGGTCAACACGGGAAGAAGATTTCGCTTAGATGTGTAGGAGCACAATGCAACCGATTTATCCCATCCGACGCTACAGAATCTTGGACTAGCATGACAATGGGTGAGGCAACTCATTGATTGAAAGTGCTGATCGCCTGCAACTTCGAACAACTCTTCTGCTGTCGGTGTATCGAAAGGCCGCATAGGTAAATAGACGATTCTATCGTTGTAGATTCCATTGAGGTGAAGATTTCTTGCTGCCAGTCCTGCAAACTTGAGCTTACTGCGCGCAACCAACAGATTAACTCCGCTGCGGATTCCGACTGAGCTAAGAGCTGAGACCTTCTTCAGTACTCGCCGAACCTCACAATCATCTTCAGGAAAGTGAATTGAAACATGAACTTTGTTGGGCGATACCTTGGCAAGTTCATCTATCCGCTGATTGGTCAGCAGAAGTCCATTCGTAGTTATCGACCGAAACAGAGTCCCATTCAATGAGCTCAGTACGTAGTCTAATGATTCGTACTGTAGAGGCTCACCACCACCAAAAGAAACTGCTTCGATACCGTTGAGAGCACAGTCCTTTACAAATGAGATTAGCTCGTCGGGTCGCCATGAAGTGCCACCATGTGAATTGCTACGATTGTAACAAAAGGTGCAACCCTTATTGCACAGATTGGTGAGCTCAATGGACAATCTTTCTATCATAACGGTAAGCATCGAAGGAGATAGCTTTACTGAAGTTAGCAAAATCAACTTCCATTTAATATACATTCTCTCGTTGGGCGACTGCAATTATGGATCCACCAATTGATCCTGAGGTTCACTCTTGAAGAACGCGATGAAGAGGTTTTTGGAAGAACGAAGACGGAGCGTCGTGGCACACTAAGGCTTAAACCACTTGATGCGAGTGTAGGCGATTTCGAGTCCGGCACGCTGACCATTTCTTTGTGATTCACTTCCGGGTAGTGCCGCCATCATAATCAAGTCGAGTCCTAGAGTTTTGGCATATTCCATGCGAGCAAGAATCAGAGCATGTTGAGCTCCTTTCCCACGCGACTCAGGTAGCGTTGCATCTCCGGCGATCAATCCAACATCGTCGCTGATGAATAGTCCGCCGCAGCCGATCCATTTCCCACCCTCTTCGACCACAAACGCGGCAAATTGTTCATTGCGCTGATTCACCGCGGCCATCTCGTCGAAAAACGCGGAGTACTCCTCAGGCAATTGCCAACCTTCTTTGGCAAGTTGGACGTAGTCAGCTTGCTCGTTCGAAAGGATCCTTCGAACAATCAAATCCGGATTGCTAACTTGGGCCGCATGCTTTCCAACGGGGCAACTGAGCAAATTGGTCAGCTCGATAGCTTGGTAGCCGCGTTCATGCA
>CAUJKA010000495.1 GCA_963204965.1 Planctomycetota bacterium
AGGATGCCAAACCAATCAGCCAGCAAATCAAGCTTGTTGGCACCGTCTTAAGCTCGGTGCAAAGTCGAAGCCCAAGCATGCCGACTAGCGTAGCTAAAGTTGCGAGAACCACGGCTTGGCCACTCCATCCGATGTTGGCTCGCGACCATCGGTCCAGTGAGTGTCCGAAAAGTTCGGTGATGTGAGTGGTTGAATCGATACTGGCGATAACACACGTGAATACCAGCCAAAACCAAAGCCGATACTCGCCGTTGTAATCGTCCAGCTTGTGCCTTCGAAGTTGAAAGGTAAGGATGGTTGCTCCCAGGCATAGCAACCATAGGTGGCTTCCCAACCAAGCTGCAATGCTCTGTGGATGAGTTGCATCAAGTGCAACTGCCAAAGGATGCCCATACCAAGGTAACCAACCATTGACGTAAACAAGATAGTGAGCCGTTAGTAGACTCGCTGTGATGGCGATGCTGGCGACGATCAAAGCAATGAAACTGCGACGACGCACCGGGATTAGCTGAACTAATCGAGTACCACAAGCTTGTCGAACGTCTTGGCTATAACCAGCCCCTTTTTTCCCGCCCAGCTCGCCAGTTTGACTGACTGAGTTGTTCTTGCGAGTCCCTTCGGCCTGCTCCGCATTAGATGCGTCCAAGAGTACCCGACGGCGACGATCCATTCGCGAGTCTCTTGAGAGGGCCATTGTTTCAGTTCCAAGATTGAACTTACGGGAAAAGCAGATCGGCGTTCGCCGTCCGTTTTGGTTTTAATCGACAACTAAACGATCCGAAATCGTCAATGTCCAAAACGACGCGCGATTAGAGATACCATATTAGTGGGTGGTAAAGTCCCAAAAAATTGGTCCTTATGTCAAGGTAGAAATGGTCTCATTTTGATTGAAGCGCTTTGCCGATGCGTCATTCACAAAGATTACCGACTCGTAATCGTTAGGTTTGGAACGATTGCAACGACTCTATGGGTCTTACGGCAGAATACACGTAAAGACAATTAGTAGAAACCGATCCAGTTTTGACTGAGATCATTTGGCGACCTAAATTACCAAGTCGTCCATATTTTCCCCAACTGAACAACTGGAATGCAAGCCCCCACAGAGAACGCGCCTGTAACCGAAGCCATTGCGCCCGTCGCGACTGCTACCAAAGCAGATGCGTCGGTGGCTGAACGCTTGGTCCGAGCTCGCTTGGGTCCCTACGCGGGGTTGTATTATGCATTGCGTGCAAAACACCCGCCTGCCGCGGCTCACTGTCTGCGAGTCGCCATAGGTTGTTCGAAATGGGGAGCCTTCTGCAACTTGCCTTCGAACCAGCGAGACATTGTCGAGTTGGCTGGATTGTTGCACGATATCGGCAAGATTGGTATTCCAGATCGCGTCCTCCAAAAGCCCGAAGCCTTGAGTCAGCAAGAGCAAAGCTCAATGGCCATGACTCTGGAAATCGGCATCGAAATGCTGGCAGCCGTCGGCGCTTCGCGAGAGCTGCTTGAGGTAATCGCTCAAGCCCGACTTCCTTATGCGAATTCGTCGCGCTTGCAGCTAGCTTCGATGCTTAAGATTGTCGATGCTTACGATGCAATGACCACCGCTCAAGTATTCCGCGCGGCGCTCAGTCGCGAACACGCAGTTTCCGAGCTTTGCAAAACGGCCGGGACTCAGTTTGATCCCGACCTGGTACGAAACTTTGCTGAGCTAGTCTTCCAACCCCGACCGGAACTTGAGCAAGAGGTTGCCAAGCGTTGGTTGATGGAGTTGTCTCCTGAGGCTAATTCGAACTTCTCAGGCATGGTCTCGACTGGAACCAGGGCTGTCGACAAGATGATCGACTCACTGTTCCACCATCGCCTGCTAGAATCATTACCTGAAGCGGCGATCTATCTGGACAGTCAAGGCAAGATCTTGAGTTGGAACCGCGCCGCGGAGACTCTAAGTGGCCGCGCGGCCAGTGCTGCTTTGCACTGTAGCTGGTCACCGAACATGATCGGCCTGACCAATGATGATGGGTCGCCAATCACATTGACCACCTGTCCATTGCAACAGTCTTTGAAAACCTCCTCGAAGCATTCGGTCAGCATGAAGTTGACGCACGCGGGAGGCAAAACAATTCAAGTTGAGCTATCGGCCATTCCGCTCTTTACATCAACACGAGCCCTTGCTGGATTCGTGATTCTGATTCGAGACGAATCGCGCGAGAGCGATTTGGTGAAACGCGTTCAGACGCTTCACACGATAGCCACACAAGACCCGCTGACAAAGGTTGCCAATCGCGCTGAGCTCAATCGCCGCTTGGAAGAGTTTGTCGTCGAGCATTCCGCGACTGGCTCTGCCGGATCGGTCATCATGTGCGACATCGACTTTTTCAAACGGATCAACGACAACTACTCGCACCAAGCGGGCGACGAAGCGCTGATCACCTTTGCTGCGTTGCTTCGCGAGTCGGCTCGTAAAGAAGACTTGGTCGCGCGCTATGGTGGCGAAGAGTTTGTTATCTTGTGCGAAGGTTGCGATATGGGGTCTGCTCATGCTCGCGCCGAGCAGCTTCGTAAAAACATCGAACAAACGCCTATTCCGGCTTTGGAAGGCAAGACGATGACCTCGAGCTTCGGGGTTACTGAGCTACAACCAGGCGACGACGCTGACACTTTGCTCGCTCGCGCGGACCGCGCGCTGATGACTGCTAAAGAGACTGGCCGAAACCGCGTTGTACAATTGGGAGCGGGCAGTTCATGGAATCGAGCTGAAAAGTCGATTGCTCCGAGCTCTGAAGTTGAAGCTAAGCGAAGTTCATGGCTGAGCTGGTTCACTGGAAACAATGAAGCTATTGAAGTTCGCGAATTTCTGTCAGCAGTACCGTTTGATGTTGCCGTTCAGAAGTTGGAAGGCTTCGTCGGTGATCATCGAGCGGAAGTACTTTCGACGAAAGAAAACGAAGTTTCCATTCGAGTCATGGGTGGTCAAGGGCGACGCGGTGAACATCGGATTGCCATGATTCTGAATGTCCAATTCCAGGATGTTAAGTTCTGTACGGCTCGTACTAAAGTCTATCAGAACCGGACCAAGTTCAACGTGTCCATTCATCCGGTCAAGCCACGCGATCGTCGACAAACGGTGATCGCTGGCCAAGCTCATCAAATAATGCTGAGCTTTCAAGCCTACATCGTCGGACAAGAGATCGACGATGAGCTGGCGAAGGCAATTATTCTGCCAAGATAGATCAGTTGCACGGTTCGCCCGATGCTAACTGTCCACTTGACACTTCACTATAGGCATTGAACCGCAGTCGCTAGCCGCAGCCCGCAGTCCGCTTGTTTCTGACTGCGGCTAGCGCCTGCGGTTCAAGAAAATGCTTCACAGCGTTGCCGTTAAGGAAAGACGGGAAAAAGCTGGAAAAGACCCCCGGTTGTCATATTGAGCGTTTGTGCGTATCGTCAACAGTTCTAGGAGTGCCGCAATGGTCCAATTGGGGCTAGCGGTTACACCGAATATAAATGAACGTTACTCTGTTGACGAGGAATCGATACTATGGCCTTTCAGCTCCCTGCCCTACCCTATGCCTACGATGCACTAGAGCCGCATATTGACAAGCGGACTATGGAAATCCACCATACCAAGCATCATCAAACTTACATCACCAAGGTTAACGAAGCGATCGCTGGAACGGAATTCGATTCGAAGACCGTCGAAGAACTGATCGCGAATCTTGCCGCAGTGCCTGAAGCTAAGCGCGGAGCCGTGCGAAACAACGGTGGCGGTCACGCAAATCACTCGTTGTTCTGGACCGTGATGGGCCCAAATGCTGGCGGTTCACCGACTGGAGCACTTGCTTCTGACATCGACGCAACTTTTGGTTCTTTGGATAAGCTCAAGGAGCTGTTTGCCAACGCGGCTGTAACGCGATTTGGTAGCGGATGGGCTTGGCTGTATGTTACCGAAGGCAAGCTGGCCGTGGGCTCGACAGCAAATCAAGACAGTCCATTGATGGGCAAGGAAGTCGCCGGAATCAGCGGCACACCACTTCTCGGATTGGATGTGTGGGAGCATGCCTACTACTTGAACTACCAAAATCGCCGCCCTGACTACATCACCGCCTTTTGGAGCGTTGTGAATTGGAAGGCTGTTGCCGACCGTTATGCTGCAGCTAAGAAGTAGTTGAGTCTGGATTTTCTTTAGTTGCGACAGCGTCGGTTTTCGAAGAGCTGAACGCATCATCTGAAAACTCAAATCTATCACCTGTGACGCGAATTGAAGCGATTCACAGGTGATAGAACTGCGATCCTCTAAAGTCGCGAGATGGATGCGCTCTTTTCGTAGGTTGGGTTGAGGAACGAAACCCAACATCTGCCAATCTTACGCCGTCCTTCTATCGTCGCTCCGCGACTAACGATTTCTCATTTTCGCATTTCCTGGGATTTCATCCCAGGCTATCAACTGCCATCGCGTTCGCGATTGAAAATCCAGACTCGCCGCGAGTGGCGGCTTTAGTCGCGAACGCGACGATATTTTTGAGCCTGGGATGCCAATCGGACTCGCGTCCCAGGCTCTCAACTGCCATCGCTGCCGCGATTGAAACCAGAATGAGTACAATGGTTGCGACTTCCCGGCCCCAATGGTTTTCCACTAAACTGTAGATACTAGACACTTAACGCGGTGCAAATACGAGTTGCCAAATTGAACTGAACAGCGATGAAGCATACTACTGTTGATGATAGGCCTTCTGATGACGACGACAAGCTTGGTCGAGCAGTAGACCTGTATGTCCAACAGTGCCAAGAGGGGCTAACGCCAAACATCGATGATTTTGCATCGCAGTATCCAGATTTTCACCTGGAACTTCGCAGCATCTTGCAATTGGTCAATGCAATGGAGGCGAAAACGGTCGAGGGCCAAACTGCGGCATCTGATAGTGGAATAAACGCATGTTCTTTCCTGCTCGACCAAACTCAAGCGACCGCAAATTCCGCGTTCGAAGGTAGTTCGGAACATCCGATAGCCATCGAATGCCCGTTCGACTATGTCAAGAAGATTGGCAAGTTTGCACTTATCACTCAGGTTGGTGAAGGTGGCTTCGGTCAAGTATGGAAGGCATGGGACTCGCAGTTGGCTCGAATCGTAGCATTGAAGTTGATTCGAAAGCACTTAAGCGCTGATGCTGGCGTGCGAGCTAGATTTCTGCGCGAGGCCCGAGCCGCAGCTCAACTACGACATCCCAACATTGTTCAGGCATATGAGGTCGCTGATTTAGAGGGCGTTCCAGCGATTGTCTCGGGCTTTGTCGAGGGAGTAACGCTGAGCCAATTGCTAGAGCACCGAAGATTACAGTTTGATGAAATTGCGGAGCTAATGTCGGAGGTCGCTTGGGCAGTAGACTATGCACACTCGATGAAGCTTATTCATCGGGATATCAAGCCCGCCAATATCATGATCGAGTACGACCAGGAGATCGACTTAGATGCCAGATTTCGACGACGTGGAAATTCCAACTTGGCAAATTACTCGACTCAGACAGACTCAGATACAAAAGGCATGTTATCGCAAGGACCTCGACCGCGAGTGTTAGATTTCGGGCTCGCCCTGCGTGACGATTTCGAGGCTACGTTGACGCTGGATGGCCAGGTCTTGGGCACTCCGGCTTATATGAGCCCTGAGCAGGGCCGTGGTGCTGGCCATTACGTAGATCGCACTTGTGACATCTATTCCATGGGAGTCGTACTCTACGAGCTACTTTGTGGGCGACCTCCGTTCCTCGGTACTCGCGTATCAGTAGTTCACCAAGTAATCCATGATGAACCCACGAATCCACGATTGTTACGCAAAGAGATTCCTAAGGATCTAGAAACCATTTGCCTAAAGGCCATGGCAAAGCAGCCCAGTGAACGCTACAGTTCGGCAAACGATTTCGCGATGGACCTGCGCAGATTCTTAGACGGAGATGCGGTGACGGCTCACGCGCCAACATTCTTCTATCGCCTTTCAAAGTTTTATCGTCGGAATCGTGGAGTTGTTATAGCCGTGGGCCTTTTTATCGCCACGCTATTTGTCGGAACCATTAGCACTACGCTGGGAATGCTTACCGCGATCACTGAAAGTAGACGAGCTTCTAAGGCGGAAAAAAATGCAAACGCAGCGGAAGACGAAGCGAAACGACAAGCTGCAGTATCAGTTGCAGTGCGTCAGTTTTTGCAAGACGATCTCCTAGGTCAAGCAAATGCACACCAACAAGCCAAGTCGCTAATCCGAGATCCCCAAAAACCCAATCGGTTAAAGCCTAACCCGACGATTCGAGAGCTACTGGATCGATTTTCGAAACGATTTGAGACCGACCAAAAAGACCCCCGGTTAACACTGGAGGTTTCTGCGGAACTGTTTGAAGTTTTGGGTAATACATATCGCGCGATTGGAGAATACGAAAAAGCGGAGTCGTTCTTAACCCGCTCTTGGGAAGACTATCAGAAACTAAATCAACCAAGTATTTCTTCTCAATTCCGCTGCTTGGCTTCCCTGGGTAGGCTTAATCTTCAGATGGGAAATGTAGCCAAAGGAAAAGAGCTACTGCTTACCGCAACATCAAATCTCGCCCGAATTGTAGGCGAAAACGATTTGGCTACCATGGAAGCAGAGAGCTCCTTGGCCTGGGCGTATCGAGAGAATGGTGAAAACGATAAGGCAATTGCAATAGGTGAGAGATTACTTGCCTTACGATCGAAGACGAAGAAGGAGTCTGCTGATGTCCTGAAGCTGCTTGAAGACTTAAGTTGGGCTTACAAAGATGTTGCCCGACTGAAGGAGGCCGTTGAAATAAGCCGACAAATTGTACCGCCAATGAAAGCGATTCTCGGCGAGGACCACCCGCATACGATGACCGCATTGCATCACCAAAGCTGGTTGCTTTGGCTAGATGATCAGAAACTTGAAGCTATCGAAGTTAATCATGAAGCGTTGCGCATTCGTACCGAAGCCTTGGGCGCCGAACATCCAGAGACGCTATGGGCCATGCACACTTTGGCCGAATTGCTGAGCGGTGTGAATCGTTCCCAGGAAGCAATCGCTCTGGCACAAAAGACCTTGGAGCTGCGACGGGCCGTGCTGCCCGAGTCTCACCCACATATATCCAGCAGTCTGTACATTTTGGCTAGATGCTATGCTGAAAACAAGCAATGGTCCGAGGCCGAAGAAGTGAATCAACAACTCTGTGAACGGATCACGAATGCTCAGAAGCCTGATAGCAGCCTATTGCAACGCGCACTCGAGCAAAAGAAGGAGATTTACATTGCTCTCAGTCGACCCCTTGACGATATCGATGCAGAGCTTCAGAAATTGAACGATGAGGTAAGGAGTAAGGAGTAAGGAGTAAGGAGTAAGGAGTAAGGAGTAAGGAGTAAGGAGTAACTCTACAGAAGACCAAGCGCGGTCACGAATAGCTTGGGAAGCTTGGTGAGTGTGGGTTGGGAGTAGAGGTTCAGAAGTTCAGCAGCGACTTTATCTGGGCTACGATGGGTTGAAAACCAAAGTGGTTTTGGGAAAAGCTTCAGCTTGCCATAGATGATCGTCTTCTCAGGCTTGTTGAGCAGGTAGGTATTGTGCACCGTACCTACGCCGCTTTGAATATCTTCCAAGGTTGCTCCAGGGTATCCGCCCCATGGAGTGCTCATCCATGCAAAGCCCAAGGCGCACCATTGATTGACGCCGATGGTGCCATAGCGAAGATTCTTAAGAGCGAGATCCAATTCAGCCGAATGCTGTTTGGCAAATTCGTTAGGAACAGTCAAGTTGGCGGCTAGCGTTCCTGTGACTTGGTTGTTTACAAAATCAACCGCTTCGTGCAGAAAAGCTGTGGGATCTTCAGTCTCGATCGCTTTCTCGCCGACCACGCACGTGAATGACTCACGCTGAAACATCGCAGGTTCCGTTTCCTCATCGATGTCGGTTTTCAAAACCCACGGCAACCGTGAATCGCCGTTTGCTTGATCAGATCCAGAGAACTGTTGATGTCGCTTAGCACAGCCTGGATAGTAACCATAGCGCGGCGGTGTATTGTCCAAGATCTCTTGTAGCAGACTAAGAAACAACTTTCGCTGCGACCAATGGCGACTGGTAATGATGATCTTTGTTGCGACACAATTGAACGACCCATTATTGATGATGGATGCGGCAACCGATTCGACCTGCGATTGCAATTGACTGCGAGTGTACTTACCTGGAACGATGATCCACGGTGTGACGTTTCCAAGTTCGCTGGTGATCGGCTTAGTGAGCAATGGTTGTTGATCAGCTTTTCTTTGATCTCGCTCGTCGGGGTCGCTGCCCCACACGATAGATTCGTGGCTTTCGGCAGAACCAGTGATGTGGACCGCTTGAGTCTTAGGGTGATGAATTGCGTAGCTACCAACGCTGCCATCTCCGTAGATGATTCTCAACCAGCCAGCATCCAGTAGAGGTCTCAGGGCTTCGGCAAAGATTGGCCCCAGGTACTCGTTGACCGGATTCATCTTCAAGAGCACCGCGCGATCCTCGTGGAAGATCTTCGTGAGAGCATCGGTGACTGGTATAGCTGCAACGTTGCCTGCTCCTAGTACAACATCGACTCGTGGCTGGACTGTAGTCTTGCGAAGAAGTCGATCGGGTGTGTCCCCAAAGACGGATGATTCGTTGACATCGGCCTGTAACCAACACTCGGCTCGCAGTCCCATAAAGGCAAGGGAGTCGTAGAGTCTTTGTGTTGGGAAGACGCGTGCGCGAGCTTGACCATCAACGGTTCGGACAGCGCAAGGTAAGCGTGGTGTACCGTCCCTTTTGATGTCTCGCAGCGTTTGGACCGTCAGGTGAAGAAAGCGAAGTGTGGCAATCGGACCGGCCAGCAATTCCTCGGCGCGACCTGCCGCTGAATCGCCAATTCGTTTGGCGTCGCAACTGGCACTGCACCATTGAGCGGCGAGTGCAATCACGCCGTCAATGCACTGCTGGGCAAGTGCGATACGTTCCTCGATGGTCGAATCCGCCAGGCGCTTGGCACCCATATGAAGCTCGGCAATCGCTGCGTCAACTTCTCCCTGCGTCGTTTTCGAAACCGACGACAGACTTAAGCTTCGTTGCTCGTGAGGCAACCGAAGCAACTGCGACAGAAAGAAAAAGAAGAGTGTGAATGCCATGAAACGCTCGGGAAGCCGCTATTGTGGTGTGCTCGACTCGGGAGTTGGTAGTATAAACAATATTAACGGAATAACAGGAAAAAATAGCCCAAACAGGCGACGTGACAGGGAATTCCTTCGCCATCGTTCCCGCTGTCGGCAGATGAAACTCGGCGTTGTGAGCTACTCTTCTAGGCGCCCAAGTGCACCTAACTAATTCTCCAGTCGCCATTGAACCCCAAAATGTCTGCAGAAACACGCATTGTGGGCTCGCCGTCGTCTTTACTTCACGGGGCTCAGTCTTCCGGTCAAGAACGGCCGCCATGCGAGATCGACTGCTACCGAATTGAGAATTTAGTTGGCCAAGGCAGCATGGGATGCGTCTTTCAGGTCCAGCATAAGCACCTGGGGCGGCATTTTGCGCTCAAGTTAATGGCTGGATCGCTTAAAGACAACCAAGAAGCGACGGAACGATTTCGAGCTGAAACCAAAGCGCTCGGAAAGCTAGACCATCCCAACATCGTTAGCGCGATCGACGCGGGTGATTTCAACGGGCAGCTTTATTTGGTGACTGAGTTGCTAGACGGCTGCGATCTTTCCACTCATCTTGCACGGTCGGGGCCTCTAGACGAAGAGCTTGTTATAACGATAGCGACACAAGTCTCAGAAGCGCTGTCTGCCGCGCATTCAGCGGGTTTCTTCCACCGCGACATCAAGCCTTCGAACATTTTCTTGCAATCGAATGGGCAAGCGAAGTTGCTTGACTTCGGCTTAGTACGAAGTGTATCCAGCGGTTCGATGACAAGAGCAGGCAGCTTCATGGGAACTGTCGATTTTGTCGCGCCTGAACAAGCTGGTAATCCGACATCTGCCGGAGCGACTAGCGACATCTATAGTCTTGGCTGCACACTGATCTACCTTCTAACTGGTCAGCCTCCATTTCCCGACGACAAGTATCCGTCGATCACCGCCAAGATTCACGCTCATCTTCACGAGCCACCGGCATGGACCAAGAATCCATCTGCACAAACACCGCAGTGGTTGGTCGATCTGATTTCCGCAATGGTTAGTAAGAACTCCAATCAGCGTCCGTCACAGTGCTCCGTGATTACAGAAGCTCTCAAGAAAGGTAATTTCACGTCGATTAACTCGACTCTTACGAGCCCCACTTCGCTCACTTCGAAATTCTCCGCGGAGAGTCTAGCGAAAAATCGCAACGGATTTCCAATGCTGAGCAAACCGATGGTTGCTGCTGGTTGCGCAATCGCTGGAGCTGCAGTAGTGGGTTGCTTTTCCATGATCGGATTCCCTAAAACTCAAGAGAAGCACAATTCCACAACGCGTACTACGTCGCAGGAAGATGCAGTTGGAGTCCAATCGCCGTTGAGCAGTGCTGACTCAGCATCGTCATCTTCGCTCATAGCCGAAGAGATCAGCGAACCCTCTGCTAGTGCAACCACATTGCCTGTAAGCAAAACGCAGAACGCTCGAGGAATCCCACAAATGAACAAACAAACTAATCCAACGAACAGTCATCGCGAGTCGGATCGTTCGGACCAAAAGCGATTCAATTAGGCTCAATTGTCCAAGTCAGTTTTCACCACAAGATACGAAAGACACTATGAGAACATCATTTTCACTAGCGCTAGTTCTGTTGATACAAACAGTTGGCATCGTAAGCGCAGACTTCACTCCGATTGCTGGTTGGGACAAACAGATATTCCCATCCTTCGTGATCGGAACTGCAGCCATGAAGACTGACGGACAACCAAATTCGGAAAACGAACTTGGCGACTCGCATGGTCTACTTGGAGTTGAGTTGTTAGCTCCCGAAGACGATTCGCAAGTGGAAGTTACCATTGAATGCAACGAGTTTCTTGAATCGAGTAAGTTCTCGGGGCGGTTGGCTAAGCAGGGTGAAACGTACAGCATCTATCCCAAAGTGAAGTATCGCTTCGATAAGCTCAGCGAATGCTCGCAAGCTACGCCAGCTACTGTTACGTTCCGAGTCACGTATGAGAATGGCGAAGTCGAAGAGAAGTCAGCGAACGTGACTTTCCGCTCGATCAATGATTGTGCGCTGAAGATTGTCGTTGGCGACCAAGTGGTCGATACTAGTTTTTCTTTTGCGACATATGTGAATGAACAACACCCATTCATGGATAAGCTATTGCGTGAAGCTTTGGACATCGGCGTTGTCGATAGTTTCACCGGCTATCAAAGCGGTAGCGACGAAGAGGTGCTTCGACAGGTCTATGCGATTTGGGATCTTATGGTCGCTCGCGACGTGCGTTACAGCAGCATCACGACAACTGCAGCTGATTCGGATGACGTATTAAGTCAGAATGTTCGACTCTTGGAAGACACCGTCAACAATCAACAAGCAAACTGCGTTGACGGTTCAGTTCTGATGGTTTCTCTACTTCGCAAGATCGACATTGAATCCAACTTGATTCTAGTTCCTGGTCATTGCTACATGGGGTTCTACTTAGACAAAGCTAAGACCAAGTTCCTGGCTTTGGAGACTACGCTCATTGGTTCGGAAGTTGACGAGCCGGAGGAGATTGATGAGCTGTTTGAAAACTCGGTGGATGAGGAGCTACGAGGAGAAACTTCTTGGCCCAGCTTCATTCAAGCGATCGATATAGCAACTGCAAATTTAATCGAAAGCAAGGACAAGTTCCAAGACTCGAACGAAACTGACTTCAGGATTATCGACATCGCTGCAGCTCGCAAGCAAGGCGTCTTACCGATCCCTCATCGGGGCAAAGAGAAGTTCCTACAATTTGATCACTCGGCGTACGTCGGCGTCGAAAGCGAAGGTACTGAGAGTGACGAGGAAATGTCGGACGAAGAGGATTCTGAAGACGACGAGTGAGAGTTTGGCACTAGTTTGGTGTTGGGCTCATCGGTGCGATTTCGGGCCGAAGGTCCAGCAATTTACATAGCCCAGCCCGATGGGCTGGGTGATGGCGAAAGTGCAAGTTAATGGCCAACGCTATGACGCATTTTTGAAATGCAGCCGCTCGAAGCGTTAAACAGTGCGTTCCCAGGCAGAGCCTAGTGAACAAGGAAACAATCCCGTTGGAAACGGGAGCGACTTTTATTAGTCGCACCTGTCTCCGACGGGATTTCCTGCATTCGGATCAGCGAGGAGCCGTTCGACTACTAGCACTCGCGGCGCGACATCTGGTCGCGGAGTATTGCTGCTAATTCGTACTGCTCAGACTGCACAGCTTCTTCCAACTGTTGTTGGAGACTCTTGGCAGTGGGGCTATCTTTCTGAAGCGATTCTCGCAGTTCACCAAGGCGGACGACAAGCTCGTCGGTTTCGTAGTATTCTTCCCAGCCTAGGTCGTCAAAGCTCTCGCGAATCTCTTCCAAGCCGTCGTCGATGAGTTCGACAGCCTGCTCGACTTCTTGGTTCTCGATAGCAATCAGGGCTGAGGCTTGGATTCGATGAAAGAGCACAAAAGCGCGATGTTGCTCGTGCTGGAAAGTCCACTCTTCGTCTTCGGAGTGCTCGCGGCAAAAATCCATCAAGGCAAGCGTATGATTGGCATCGCGAACGGCCAAATCGAACTTTTGCAGTCTAAGCCAGGCCATTCGCCGATGGTAGAACTGGACAAATTCGCGGTCAACTTCGTTGCACAGATCGTCGTCTAGTTCAATTTCCTGGGACTCGAGCTCGCGATGCATCAGCCAGTCGAGAATTGAAGGAAAGCCTTCCGGCTTCATTCCATCAGGTCTGCCCGACACCTCAAGTTGCAGCAAACCCAAGTCGATGCGGACTTGAATCAAATCGCGACCGTCAGCACCTTTGACAAGGCGTACAGAACCGTCTGGTTCAAACGGCCAATCGTTCAGCAAGTGATCAATATGTTTCGAGCGCATGAGAACGCCTCCTACAACGTGTGATTTCACCAAGAAGTATAGCAAACAGACTCTTTAGGTGAAGTCTTAAGCCGCAAAGTACTCGACTTAGCTGATCGATGTAGACTGTAGCGATTGAGCTAATTTTGCGTCGAAATCAACGGTTTTTCGTCGAACGGGTGTTCTGGTGCGCGACCTTGGACATCTACGGAGCACTTCTACAGCGAGGCGGTGATTACCCTATTACTCAAGGCTCGAAGGCGTTTTTGGCCCTACGTCACTATGATCCTCGCTCCTCAGACTGAAATACCTGTTGAGTTAGTTTGCTCAGAGCTGCGAGAAAACGGTTGCGAGCTCGCATATCACTAGGTACCTTTACCGCACCGAGAGGGGCTTAGTTTCCAATTAGTGTTAGAATCGCGGCGTCAAACGCTTTTTCTGTCGATTCCACTTCCCTTGATGGTCTTTCGTGAAAGTTGATTGAGTGGGGTTCCTTGAAGGGTCTACCAAGCTTTTTGGGATAAAAAGAAGTCCATGAGCCGTGGTCATTTTGTGATTGGACTAAGACGAATCGCTCCGATGGTGCTGTTTGCATTGTTTGCGGTCGCGGCTACTTGGCCGCTTGCCGGGTCGATTAGTACGCGCCTGCCACTGGCGAACGAGGAGGCTCGAACGGTCCCTTACTTCAACCTCTGGACGCTGGCTTGGAACATTCAATGCGTCGAACAGGGGGGCACTGTCTTCTCGTCGCGGTATTGGGATGCTCCCATTTTTTTTCCAGAACAAAACTGTCTAGCCATGTCTGAAGCGCAGCCTTTAACGATGGCACTGGCGCCAATTAAGTGGATGACAGACAATCACGCTTTGACTTATAACCTCTATTTCTTGCTCTCATTGACATTGAATGGTTGGGTAACGTGGCTTGTGCTTCGGCGTCAAGGCATTGGAGTTGCTGTTGCATTGGCAGGTGGAATTGCCATGCTCTTTTTGCCGGCCGTACATTGGCAAGCTGGAGTACTTCAGCTGGTTCCCATTTGGGCAATCGTGTGGTCAATCGATGGACTTAGACGGATCTTGGTGCCAATCATCCAGCGTATCGAAGCTCGCGGAGGAGCCCAAGAGACTTCAACGGATGAAGCGGGAGCCAAAGCTATTAGTCCGGCTTCAGAACCAGTTTCCAACTCAATCACTTCGTCGAATAGATATTGGAAGGATGGCCTTAGGCTCGCTCTCGCCGTAACAGCGGTGTTCTGGATGTGTGTCCACCATGGAGTCTTTCTCGTCGTGATATTTTCGCTGTCTGCCCCTCTGTTTTTCGTCACTAATTTTTCGAGGGAGACATTGAAAAGTTTGTTCCTAGCAGCGAGTGTGTTGCTGTGCACCGTTGGGCCGATTGCTTGGCGGCATCATCAAGTGAATCAACAGTTCGGATTTGCACGAGATCACGAAGTTGTCGAGCAACTATCGGGGCAAGTCACTGACTACGGTACGTATTACGGCAAATCGATGATTGCTCCAGCAGAAGGGCTCCGGCCATGGCACCTTTCACCGGGATGGAGCAAGGTTGCTTTAGGTCTACTGGGAGGATTGCTGGGCATTGTCGGTGCAATTCAACGCAAGAGAGTGCTGTTTTTACTATGTGTAGGTATGGTTTCGTTGGCTCTTTCCTTAGGTACTAATCTTCAAATCGGAGATTGGAACATTTGGGATTTCCTCGCCGGTTATGTACCCGGTTTAGCGCAGGTTCGCAGTGCATATCGCTTCTGTTACTTTGTTCAGATTGTAAGCGTATTGTTGGCGGCGGAGGCTTTGCATCTTGGATGGCAAAAACGAGCAACATTGGTTAAGCCATGGCTTAAGTGGCCACTGACATTTTTACTGACCGCCGCTTTAGGTTGGATGGCCTTGGATCCCTGGCCGCCATCGATGCGACTTTGCGTGTTGCCCTCGACATCGGAAAGTTGGCCATCAAAGTTAAGCTCGACCACCGATGGCGCGGTTTTGTTTTTGCCGATGCTATCCGATGGCACCGTTCGTGACTTTGAACCTACAGCGGAGTGGATGATACAGCTTCTGCCGACAGGTAAAGCTATGGTGAACGGATACTCTGGATTTTTTCCAGAGTCCAATCTTGAGCTCGCGCGACAAATAGCTACAAATGGCATGGACAAATCGATGCAAAAGCAACTCGTTAGCATCGGAATTCGCTATGTTGTCGTCACTTCCTCCTATGTGGGTCACGGGGATGACGATTGGAGCGAAATGAAGTTGCTGTCTGATCCAACTGAAAGCGTATGGCTTTATCAACTTCCTAACTTATCTTCGTATTCGCAAACATCCAAGCCATGAAGAACTTAGTCTCAGTTGGTGTTGTTCTAGCGATCCTTGGTGGATTGACTGCCTATTACTTTCAAGCCAATTCTAAAATCTCGGAACCAAAGACTGAGGTTGCTAAGGCTGCGAAAGATAATGGTACAGAACAATCCAATAGTGGATTGGATTCGGGAGTTCCCGAAATCTCGAATCAACAGTTCGCGGAAGCACGCGAGTGGATTCAGCAAAGTTTTCCGAATCAGGCAATTACGAAGGACGCAGTGCTGATGGTATTGGCCGAGCGTGCGGTTCGAGACAAGCAGCTTGAAACGGCCGTCAAATGTTATCAACAAGTACCGACATCAACGCCTAAGCTAGGCATGTTGGCACGTCTGGAAGAAGGAAAGCTGTTGGTCGAGTTGAACATGGCCGATGAAGCCGAATCGGCATTGCGGCAATTCATCGATGCAGCACGCGTCGCAGCTCAGCTCGACCCCCAGCAGGTTCTAGACGCTTTCAAATGGTTGACCTACATCCTTTCGGTAGAGATTCGGCAGGAGGATCGTAGCGAAGTACTCAAGGAACAGCATCAAATTGGCCTGGCGGATCCGCTGGATTCAAAGCAACTGTTCTTTCCGAATCTTCTTATTCTGAACTCACCCGCCGGTAAGAAAAAGATCGCGGGGTTCCTTGAAAAGTCTCCCGACAATCTTCGACTTCAGATTGCAAACGCGCGCTATCGGACCTTGGAAGGAAGCTACGAGGTTGCGGTTGAGACGCTTACAAAACTGCGAGACAAGAATCCAAAAGATCTATCGATTGCGGCGGTCTTGGCAGAAGCATATTTCGAAAGTGCAGATTCGACAAAATTGGCCGAGCTTCTGGCCAGCCTACCGGCAGCGTCCGCGACTGAACCTTGGTTGTTGCGAAGAATGCGCGGCGAGCATGCTTTGGAGAACAAGCAGTGGAGTCAAGCGATTGTGCATTTCGAAGCCGTGTTGCAGAGAGATCCAGCGAACGCTCCATCGCAAATGGGTTGTGCTAAGGCTTGGACTGCTCTAGGCGATGAAGAAAAACGGGTGCAAGCTCTGCTGCGAAGTGGGATCATCGCTGAAATTCGCGTCAACTTGAGCAAAGTACAATCGGATGCTCAGGTTGCCTGTAACGAACTGGCCTCAAAGTGTAAGCAGTTGGGAATGGCAGATGCCGCTACGGTTTTCGAGCGGCATGCGATCACGATCTCGCAGCAGCAAAAGGCTGGCGAACCATCGAAGCCTTAGCTTCAAATTACCAACAAGTATCCCGCTCCTTCGAATCAGTGAATGCACACGGATAAGCTCATGAGCCGCGAATCGTATATTCTGCCATTGCTGCCGATACTAGTCGTTCGTGGTCTGAGAATTGTTCAGCTTGTTTGCCTTTGCTTCGTCGCTTTGGCAAGTATCACTGGATGCAGCTCCGATCCAAGATCAAGCATGAAACCCAAAGCCAAGGAAGAGGCAGAGCACTCCACTTCCACGATTACACAGTCCGAACTCAAGTCAAACGATTCTGATCCAGTTGTTGAATCACCTCCCTCCGAGAAGACTTCGACTTCGAGTGCTGGAGTAGATCTAAGTGATGCGACCACTGGATTTGCTTGGCACAAGGATTGTGGAATAGACTTTGCTCGAGAAGACGATATGCGGGGGCTCAAGCGAATCTTTGAGTCGACAGGAGGAGGCGTTGGAGTCATTGACTTTGATCTGGATGGCGAACTTGACTTGATATTCTCCGGAGGTTGCAAGGTACCCGAGGAGCTGAAGTCGCTTGAACCGACCTGCGCGATCTATCGAAACCAGGGCAAAGTGCAATTCCGGAATTGCACTTTGCCTTCGCGACTAATCAAAGCTGGGTTTTGTCAGGGAATCGCCGTAGGCGACTATGACAACGATGGCTTCGACGATGTGTACATTACAGCCTTAGGAAGCAACGGGCTATTCCACAACCAAGGTGATGGAACCTTTGTTGAACTTACTCAAGAGTTAGGCGTGGACGATCCTCGGTGGAGTACCAGCTGTGCGTTTGCAGATGTCAACCTAGACGGCTGTTTGGATCTCTACGTTGTCAACTATCTAGCTGATTCGCCCTACGATCCGCTTCTGTGTAAGAACGAAAAAAGCCCAACCGGTTACGAGCAATGTCCGCCTTCTAAGTATGAAGGAGTTAGCGATCGGCTGTTTCTAGGCGATGGTACCGGAGGCTTTGGGGATATCACAGAGACGTGTGGACTATCCAATAAACTGGGCAAAGGGTTGGGGGTAGTGATCTGCAACTTTGATCAGCAAGGGTTTCCTGAGATCTACGTTTCGAACGATGGCGAAGCAAACTTTCTTTTCAAGCTCAGTGAGGATGCGAGCGGCCGTTTGGTACTGGATGAAATTGGAATGGAATCAGGCGCCGCGCTCAGCGGATCGGGTTACGCTCAGGCCAGTATGGGAATTGCCGCAGGCGATTACGACCGTGACGGCTTAATCGACTTGCACATCACTAACTTCTATGACGACTCCAATACACTGTACAGGAACTTAGGAAATCTCCAGTTTGATGACATCACTCGACACACGGGTTTGGCAGGGCCGAGTAAGAAAGTGCTGGGTTGGGGGACTGTGTTTGCGGACTTTGACGCCGACGGTTGGGACGATCTGTTCATTGCTAACGGCCATGTCGAGGATCGCACTTGGAACGGTCGCGGCGAGCCATTTGAAATGCAACCGCAACTCTTCCGCAATTCTCACAATGGGAAGTTTTCGGACGAGACACTGAAAAGTGGTGAGTACTTTCAACAACATTGGTTGGGGCGGGGAGTTGCTCTGGCGGACTTTGACCATGATCGACGAGTGGACCTAGTTGTTTCACATCAGAAAAGTCGACCAGCGATATTGCTCAACCAATCAACTGTGCAACATGTTATGTCGTTGCAGTTGGTTGGGACTTCCTCCAACAGGAATGGATTGGGGACAAGAGTAGAGGTTCAGAGCGTTGATGGGCCGAAACTGGCGATCCAAGAAGCCATGGCAGGAACGAGCTTTCATTCAAGTAGTGAGCGACGGCAGTTTTTCGCGCCGAAATCCGGTGCAAAACTCACCGTTACCTGGCCATCGGGGAGCTCGCAAGTCCTTGAAATCACTGAAAATAGCGAGCAAACGGTGGTGGAAGGAAAGTAGTTGCGATTGGCATCGAAGGTGGGTCCGCTTGCTCATTTTGTTTGGGGATTACACTATTAGTGGGGTTAATGCTCGGTATTAAGTGTGGTGATCAAATAGTCGTTATTGGTGGATTTGCGGAAGAATAGCTCCAATACCGTTTACTTTTCTGTCGATTTTGGCTTAAATATCGGTTGAGTCCTAAGTTCTTTTCCACTTTTCTATCGGAGGTGCGTATGAAGCACAGAAAAGCATTTGTACCAGGTTTTACGCTCGTTGAGCTCCTGGTGGTTATTGCCATTATTGGCATTCTTGTTGGTTTGTTGTTGCCGGCGGTTCAAGCTGCTCGTGAAGCGGCTCGACGTATGTCTTGCGGAAACAACATGAAGCAACTTGGTCTAGCACTTCACAACTATGAAAGTGCATACAAGCGACTGCCGGTCGGCGGTTTCTTCCCTGATCCACCTCAGACACTGAACTATCGACGGATGAGTGGTTTCATCGCGATGCTTCCATACATTGAACAAGGTCCAATGTATGACAAGATCGTTGCTGACAGCTCGGCGCTGATCGTTACGGTTCCATGGGATGGAGGATACGTGCCGTTCCAAACTCGTATTCCTGCACTCCAGTGTCCAAGCGATGGTTATCGTCAAGATAATCCAAGCGGTGATGTCGGACCGACGAACTACATGTTCTCACGTGGCGACAGCACTTGGGATCACAATCCAAACTGGGTTGGTAATGGTGGTCGTGGAAAGCGTGGCTTCTTCAGCTGCAATCAATTCTTCGGCGAGTTCAGCAATGTGCTCGATGGCTTGAGCAATTCGATTGCCATGTCAGAACGAGTTGTTGCTCGTCCAAATTCCTCCAAGCTTGTCAAGAATGGTGGAACGCAGACCAACATTGGCGGTTACTTCCGCAATGACAATCCATCCGACTGTATTTCTCCAGCACGTGTTGTGAATGGTGCATACACAGGATCGGTTGATTTTTGGGCTGGTCGTCGCTGGACTGATGGAGCTCCTGCATTCACTGGATGTACAACGATCCTTGGACCAAACAAGGGTAGTTGCACTCAAAACGGTTGGGATGGAGAAGACGGCATTTACGAACCAAGCAGCAATCACGCCGGTGGTGTGCAAACTGTTTTTGGTGACGGTGCAGTTAAGTTCATTGCTAACTCCATTGACACTGGCAACACTGCAGCTCACCCAGCTGATTATCCAGGCGAACAGAACGCACGAAGTCCATACGGAACTTGGGGCGCGCTTGGATCGATTCGCGGCGGCGATACCGGTACTGTTGATTAGTATCTACAGTTGATTTTGCAATTGTAAAAGGCAAGACGCGTGATAACATGCTGTCTTGCCTTTTTCGCTTTTGGCTCTCTTCAATATTGGGGAATAATATGAACAAATGGATACTGATCGTTTGCTTGGCGGTTATGGCGGGTTGTAGTGGTGGAGCCGGTGGAGCCAATAAACTTACAACTCATAAAGTCAAAGGTAAGGTTACCTTGGGTGGAAATCCAGTTGCAGGTGCAACAGTGACTTTCTCGCCAAAGACTAAAGGCAATCCGCCAGCAATGGGCCTGTCCGACGCTCAAGGCATGTACGTCCTCACAACCTATGATGCCGGCGACGGAGCTGTAGAGGGAGACTATAAGGTCATGGTTTACAAGGAGGCTCCCAAGACGGAAGCTGCCACAAGCCAACACGACCCTACTGGCAAGGCCGGGGGCAAGAGTGCTCCCCCAGCAAGTCACGGTGGTGGCCCTAATGCAGGCAAGGCAGGTGGGAGTGGTTCTTTGTTACCGGAGAAGTACTCCAAGCAAGACACGCCGCTTGAGAAGTCTGTAAAAGCGGGTGAGCAAGATATTCCAATCGAGCTCTAAGAATGATGGGACGTCTTAGTTAGACTTTGAAACCTTGCCTTCCTTGATGGGCAAGGTTTTTTTGTGCAAAGTAATAATGACAAAACTAAAGAAACAGAAGCCATCGAAACCGGTAAGCAAGCCATCAAGCAACTGGTCTAAAGTTGTGCTCGTTAGCGCCCTTGGTACTGTTGCAATTCTCGGAATCGCATTCTTTCTTAACCCACCTCCTTCAACGGTGGCATCAGAAGAAGTTCTGGAGACTGCAAGATTTGCGTTAAGCCAAGGTGATTTTGAAAACGCAGAGTCTTTAGCTGTTTCGATTTCAGTCGATGATTCTCAGTACGCAGCAAGTCGTCTAGTCGCTGGAGAAGCGGCGACACGGGCTGGCAGATTGGAAAAGGCTCTTACTCACTATCAGCAAATTCGTGAAGGGTCACCGGCCTACGATGTTGGGCTTTACGCTCAGGGAGAACTTCTTCGAACGTTGTGTCGCTGGCAATCAGCTATCGATGTTTATTCCCAAGTACTCCAGCGAACTCCGAACAATTCCGATTGCCGCGAGAGACTAGCTTTCATTCTTGGTGCAAGTGGTCAGCGTTGGGAGAGTGTGTCCCTGCTGCTACAGCTTTTGAAAGAAAAACATTGGAGTATTGAATCACTGGCAATTCTCACTGACATCGAACGCCCCATCGAGCAATTAGATCTAGTTAAGCAGTGCCAAACAATCGAGCCCAACGATCAAGTGGTTCGACTGGCTAGAGCCGCGCACCATTTGATTGACGGCGAGCCTGAATTGGCTCGTCAAATACTCGAGTCGCTCACTCAAGCCAATCCTAAATTCCTGTCAGCGCACGAGCAACTTGGCGAGAGTCTATTGATGCTGAACGATTGGAGGTCTCTACAGGCCTGGAGTCGAGCTGTTCCGCCGACCGGCGAACAATCCGCGACGATTTGGTTCGTTCGTAGTCAAATGGCGAAGTCCTCCGGAAAATTGGAGCTTGCGGCGGGTTGTCTGGCCAAAGCACTACAGATCGCTCCCGAGCATCGTCAAGCCTGCTATCAGCTCGGTCAAGTACTTGCAAAGCTTCAATCGCCAAATGCCGAGGAGATTATGAAGCGAGCTGAGTTGCAACTGACGATGAGTCAACAACTCGACAAGATCCTGGCATCGCATGGCGCCGATATTAATGCCATGAAAATTGTTGCCGAGGGTTGTGTTGAACTCGGTCGATATTGGGAAGCGTGGGCATGGGCTGTTACATCAGATTCGTTACACTCCAAGCCTGCATGGGCCGGCAACATCCACAAGACTGTTGATAGTTTGTTGCCGCGGACTAGCTTGCGTACGGTGGATGACTTCGATCCAATCAAAAAGTTCAGGCTTAGTGATTGGTTGAATTATGCCAACTTGGACGAACTGAATTCTATCGATTGGTCTGCTTCAGTAGCGGCCAATGTGGAATCAGAGCTTAAAGGTCCCGACCGCTTTCAGTTCAAGCAAGCAACAACCGTTGGTCTCGACTTTACGTACTTCAATGGAGACGATCCGCAGACCAAAGGTGTTCGGATGTTCGAACAAACTGGAGGTGGCGTGGGATCAATAGACTATGACAACGATGGTTGGCCAGACCTTTATTTCACACAAGGATCGCAATGGATAACGGGAGAGAAACTACCGACGCCAACAGCAGAGCTTCACGACTCGCTCTTCCGGAATCGCGGCGGAAAGTCCTTTCAGGATATTGCACTTCAAGCACGGATCGATGAGCGTGGATTTAGCCAAGGAATAGCAGTTGGCGATCTTAACAACGATGGTTTCGATGATCTGCTGGTCGGCAACATTGGTGTCTGTAGGCTGTTCCTGAACAATGGTGATGGAACATTCTCGGATGCCTCTAGTACTGTTCCCGACCAGCTCGAAACATGGACGACGAGTTGCGTTTTCGCTGACATCAATAATGATGGTCTGGCCGACATCTATCGAGTCAACTACGTTCAGGGCAAAGATGTCTACTCGCTGATTTGCGATGGTAAGGGGTGTTCTCCTTCAGTCTTCGATGGCGCACCAAATCAGTGTTGGATCAACGATGGAACGGGTGGTTTTGTGCAAGTGAAAAAAGCAGATGGCGAGCCCAAGCTTAGCAAAGGACTAGGTATTATCGCATTCCGACTTGAAGGTGATAGCTCGCTCAGTTTGTTTGTGTCCAACGATCAAGTGAGGAACTTTCTGCTTTCCGTCGCGAGCGACTCCAACGGTGGATTTGAACTCAACGATGAAGCCTTGCTTCGTGGATTGGCCTTGAGCATGGATGGTCTAGCCTTCGCATGTATGGGAATCGCCGCGGATGATGTTGACCGAAATGGAACAGTGGATCTTTTTGTAACCAACTTCGCGGATGAACCAAGGACACTTTATTTGCAGGACAGTTCCGGTCTATTCACCGACAGTACTACAGGAAGTGGTATGCAAACGGCTGGCAATCCTTATGTCGGCTGGGGGACACAGTTCATCGATGTTGACCGTGACAGTTTGCCAGATGCTGTCGTGGTTAATGGACACGTTGATGACTATACCGATCAAGGTAAAGGCTATGCGATGCCAGCCCAGGCCCACCGAAATGTGGGCAATGGTCGATTTGAGCT
>CAUJKA010000496.1 GCA_963204965.1 Planctomycetota bacterium
GGTGAGCCCGGTGGAGCTAGCGACGCGGCCGGGCAAGACTCAGGAACGCCACTTAACGATCAAGAGTATTGGGCCGCCTTGGTTCGACTAGCAGAAGAAGGTCAGACCGTTTCGATCGCCATGGATGCACCTGTGACAGCGACAATGCTTGGCGACCTCCAACGCGTTCCAAAGCTCGTCGAGCTATTAATCGATCAAGGAACCATCGACGATTCTGGCTTGGCCACGATCTGCGAACGGCTCCCCGAGCTCGAGCATTTACGAATCAGGCTTAGTCCAATCGGAGACGAAGGCGCGCGACAGATCGCTAAGCTCAAGCAGATTAGCATGATCAACATTCCGCAGGCTAAAATCACGGCGGCAGGTATCCAAAGTTGGAGCGACCTGCAAAGCCTGAACCATGTTCGATTAGGTGGCAACCAGTTGAACGATGCCGCGATGGCGGAACTCGCCAAGATCCCCAACCTGCAATCGTTGCACTTGATTGGTCCGTCGATTACGGCAGAAGGCATCCAACAGATAGCTCAAGCGTCGAAGCTCAGTTCGCTATACTTGGACGATTGTCCTCTGAGCGACGAAGTTTGGCAAAAACTCAGGAAATCGCGACCTGATATCCACGTCCACCTCGATCAACAACACCGAGATCGGAAATAATGTCTCGTGACAGACTCGATGCGCTGAGCGATCGGCTGCCAAGCACTTTCATACCGAGATGGATTGCTGGTGACAAAGCTGCTGTCAGGAGCCAACTGAAATCGCAAGACTTCGGTCCCGTAAACAGCAAAGCGGATGGTTTGCTCTGGCATTTCCTGACGGTCTCGAATGCGCAAGATCGGCATTACTTCCAACGATCGGTCCCCTCGCAACCGAGTTCGCAGTTGAGACACCGCGAACAAAGGTGCTTCGATATTGGCACGAAAGACTGGTACCCAATCCGAACTGACGTTCATCTCAAACTTCTCAACATCAGTTCGCGGCGTAACCTGCGGCCATCGCCCAAACATCCCTTCCAAGATTTGGCTCGGCGGCACAACCAAGCTAGCTGTCGGCAAAAACAACGCACTACAAAACTGTCGACGCTTCACGATAGACTCCCTTTTGTTCGAAGACGACTGCTGCATATTCTACAGCAATGAAGGCTCCAATCGCAGGATCTGATCTCAGTTTTTCGGAGCAAGCTTTAGTGCCATTGCTTGCAATTGGCGGATCAGAATTTGAAGCGACGAGGCCGAACTACTTAGCAAACTTCAGCAAATGCGCGCGGAAGGCTTTGACAAGTCGGCTTTGGAATCGATAGGGATTCCAAGCAAAGGCGACTTTGCGAGTGGGCTTCTTGCCGCTGAGCGATCGGTAGACACGGCGATTGCTTTGATCAACTTGCCGAGCCATATCTGGAATCATCGAGATGCCGTGCGACAACGACACTAACTCTTGAACCATGGTCAACTGACTGGTTCGTTCTACGGCAACTGGATGAAACGAGCGCTGTCGGCAGTAGGAAACAACGTTGTCCGACAAACAATGAGCTTCATCGAGTAACACGAAGCGATAGGGTTCGATGTCGGCAATCTTGATCTTCTCTTGCTCGACCAAAGGGTGTTCAAGTGGCAGGACTAACAATAACTCCTCTTCGAACAGTTCTTCCACTTCCAGATATTTAGCCGGCACGGGGATCGCCAAGATGGCTAAATCGATTTCGCCTTGAGTGAGGCTCTTCAGCAAGTTGTCAGTCGTATTCTCTTGGACTAGCACGGTTGCTTTGGGAAACTTGGTCGCGAATTGTTGCAGGAGCTTGGGAAGAAAATAGGGCGCGATGGTTGGAATCGCTCCAACACGCACTCGCCCGCTAATCCCATCGTCGGTGATCTCCGCTTTGGTATCATCCAAGATCGTAAAAATCTGCTGCGCTCGAGATTGCAATAACGCGCCGGCTTCGGTCAACGTTACATGTCGAGGGTGACGTTCGATGACGGGTTGCCCCAGTTCTTCTTCCAATTTCTGAATCGATCGACTAAGCGCTGGCTGCGAAACGCCCAATTCATCGGCGGCCTTGGTGAAGCTGCCGCGCTGAGCGACGCGAAGAAAGTACCGCAGTTGATCGAGTTCCATATTGAAGTCTGAAGTTTGAAGAAACTACTTTTCGATTTGAGCCCGCGACCATTCTGCGGCCGATCCAATAGCCGTTGGTGGTCGCTCGCCAGTTCTACCCAATGCCTGAACACTATCAGGATTGCGAAGATATCCTAACGCTAGGGCACTTGTGAACCGGACTGGCATTAGCTCACCTTCGGGGCCGTTGTCCAACATTCGTGCTGCCAATTCTTTGGACAATTCAGCGTCTTGACTACCCTCCAAGATGCGTCCAATGCTCCAAATCGCAGATGATCGCGGCAAAGGCGGCATTACATTTTTGGGGACATACTTGCGTAACAATGGTAGAGCGGGTTCGTGTTTAGCCTTCCCCAATGATTCAAAGAGATACGCGATCAGTGTATTTCCATCCACGCCGACCTTAGGTCCCTCACTAGTAATCCGCTCGGTGAGAGCCAAACAGCGTTGATGTACGGCTTCAATGTCCTCAGGTCGTTCCAACTCCAATGTTACAATTCCCCACGCCGCGCGAACACGCACTTCAAGAATCGAGTGATCCAGCAATTGAACTAGCTTTGGTACAAACTGCCTGGCCTTAATCTTCACGGCAAGTTCAATGGCTTGTTCACTTCCAGGTCCAAAGTCCAGCGTCAGTGCGCCGTTGATGATTTCTGCTAATTGAGATGGAAACGCAGTTCCTTTTTCGGGCTTAGCCAACCCCTCGCGAGTCGCCATGCGGTTGTTCGCGTTGTCGTCTGAGAGATACTCTCCAAGCGCAGCAAGCGATTCGGCAGTGTCGATTGCGATAAGCTGATCGATGGCCATGCGTCTTAGTCCACTATCTGGTTCGCTGCGAAAGCTTGAAGCCAAAGTTTGCACTTCACTCGGCAAATGCGAAATGTGCCATTGAAAGGCAACGCGTTTGGCTGGTTGGAAATTTGATTTAAGCAGCTCCGCCATCAACTGCTTAGCTTGATCATCAGTGTGATTGACGATCACCAAGGCAGCCAAAAGGTCGTGAGTCGGATATCGCGATTTCCAGAGCTTTCGTGCAAGCTCAACTTGATTAGCTTCGGTCAGCACCCCTAGCGCCCGGCAGGCTTGCAGCACCAGCGGTGGAGCAAGTGACTCACTAAGAATCAATTTCGCAATGTCATCTGCGCTGTCTTTGATTCTTAGAGCAGCAAGACCATCCAAAGCCAATCCAAGTTCCAACTCGGATGTTTTACCTTCGGCCAGTCGTGACTTCCAAAGATCGACTGCGAGCATTTGCTTTTGATCGATCAACCACTGCTCGACCGACGGCCGAATCGTTGGATCTTCCTTGGTTGACTCCCACAGCTTCTTCGCGTGATCGTCAGTCCCTGCAAAGCAACTCATGGTTGCTGCAGCGATCGATTGTCGAACTTGACGATTGATCTTTTCGCGTGTTAGTAACTCCAAAAGCTGTTGGAAAGCTGTTTGTCTGGCTTGATCGTCGAGCAAGGGGGAAGCAGAAGAGTACCACTGAGCAGCTTGGATGATGTCGCCATTGTCGTTACTTGCCAAAAGTTGACTGTGATAGAGCGCCTCATCGGGAGAGATCTTGCCTTCCATCTTGTCCATCCACTCGACGCCCAGATCTGGAATGAACTCCCAGCTATGCCGCATCATGATCGGCTCTTGAGCTCCTGCAATAGGGCATACGAAACCGCAGACAAGAGTCAACCCGAGCTTCAACCCGAGCGTCAGCCCAAGCATCATCCCGAGTCGAGACGTCTGAAAGCGAACGGTGAAATTGCGAATACTCAAAATGAAAAAACCTTCGCTAATCAGGTTTCGTAAGTCGGCGAATTCGAAAAGCAAGCAGCACTAGGCAGAAAAGTGAAATCAACCCAGCGACGTACCAACCCATCGGAGCCAATTGATATTGTTCAAAGCCTGGCGTTTCCATTTCACCCAAAGCTACCGCCACCGGATTAAGCCAGAGGACTCGTTCAACTAAGTCAGGCCCAAACGGTTTGTCGCGAGCTAGCCAAATCAATAACGTCCCTGCGAACAGGACCAACAAGATGGCATAACTGGTCAGAGTCGCTATGGCGGTTGATCTAGTGAACGAGCTCACGCAAGCACTGACGGACACAATCAACCCAACTGCAATCAGCAGCGAGAGAACGACGTTATAGACTTGCCCACTCAACTCAGGCTGAATGTAGCTCATCACAACATAGCCTGGCAACGTTGCGAACAAGACAAGCAGCATGGTCAATAGAACACTGATCAACTTGCCGCTCATAATCCGCAGCGGGGATATCGGCGATGCTCGCAGCAAAGTCCATCCACCACTTTCTACTTCTGCGGCGATTAGGTTTGCTCCAAGACTCGGACCAATCAACAACAGCAGGCTCAACTGCATCAAAACCAAAGCGACAGCGATTTGACCAACTCCCCAGCTTACCGTTCCCGTCGCAGCGAGGATGGTCAGAGCCAGCGAAGCGATCATGCAAAACGCTACGATTCTCGCCAGCCAATGCAATCGACCGAACTTGCGAGTGCGAAACTCTTTGACCAGGATCGGATTCATCCATCGCGGTATCGAAGCCTTTTGCTTGTCAGGATCGACTAGAAATAAGAGTCTTCTCAGCAAGTTGCCCCGGTAGTTCTTAAGGACCTTACCGGCTGGTCGTGATCGTTCGAGCCGAATGGGGTGAATCTGCCAGACGGTTAGCAGCCCAAAGAATGCAGCAATACCCAGGCTAACGTACAAATACTGCGGCCAACTAGTACTTAGACCGATCGTCGACGCCGCCGCTTCTGAGCCTGTAATGTTGAGCAGCGAACTTACCGGCGAAATTGTGCTCAACGCCAACGCAACTTGAGCTTTCCAATTAGCCAGTTGTCCCGTGAAAACAAGTGGCCCAACAGAAAGTATCGCCATGACAACAACCATGGCATAGGTCCATCTAAGACTCACCTCGGTTGAGCTTGCGCGAGCGCTGATCCACAGACCTATCGCGCTGTACTGCGCGCACATTGCTAAGAGAACCAGCACTAGCGGAACGATATGGTCTCGAATCGAGATTCCGCCCATCGCAAAGCAAGCTCCGATAGCTGGCAAGCTGGTGGATACGATCAGCAAAGCAATCGTCATATTGCTTAGTAGCTTTGCCAAATAAATCTGCAGTGGTGTACACGGCGAGTT
Organism: Planctomycetota bacterium; assembly: GCA_963204965.1. Taxonomy (GTDB): domain Bacteria; phylum Planctomycetota; class Planctomycetia; order Pirellulales; family Pirellulaceae; genus Aureliella. Next base: position 5,273 of record CAUJKA010000496.1, read on the forward strand.
CAAGAGTAGCGCCAGTGTGCCCCGCGAACGCTCACTAACCAACGAAGTGGCGGGAAACGCTGGGACAAGCATCATCACCGACATGGCCAGCGTAAAGACTAACGGGCGAAAGATCAACGATGCAGCTTGACTCACCAAGTCGACTCGCTGGTCGGTGGGCCATCGCAGAAGTACTAGCGTGCAAGAGGCAACTGCAACAGCGACGATCGCAGCTTGCGTTTGCCAGGACCGCATCCGCTGTTGCAGCTCTTTGAGAAATACTGGGTTAAATACAAAGCGAAAGAGGTTCATAAGATTCAGCCCGCAGCCTTCTCTGGTTCAGGTCGCCCCTGAGCCACGGACAAGAATGCAGTTTCCAAGTCGCCGGCAACTTCGCGGAATTGACTTACACAAATTCCTTCCGCCAACAACTGTTTCAAGACGCCCGCCATGTGCTCCTCAGTATCCGTCGTTGGAAAACGCAAGATCATTTCCTTCGAACTCACTGAGACTTTGTCATTGATAATTCGCGATAGAGTTTTTTCAGCAACTTCCAAGTCGCTGCCACCAGCCAATTGAACTTCGTACTGCCTAGCTGGGCATAGATCTCGCATAACCTCTTGTAAGGGGCCAAAAGCACGCAGCTTACCGTCCGTGATAAACGCGACAACGTTACAGATCCGCGAGAGCTCAGGCAAAATATGACTGGTAACAATCAGAGTTTTGCCTTGATCGGCCAAGCGTAAAAGAATCTCCCGCATCTCAATGCGCGCCTGCGGGTCCAGTCCATTGGCGGGCTCGTCCAAGATCAAAACTTGTGGATCGTGAAGCAGTGTTCTCGCAATTCCAATGCGCTGCTGCATTCCATGACTAAGGCTCTCAACGTAGCGATCCACCATATACTTTGAGTTGGTTAAGTCGAGAACGGCATCAATTCTCTTGCGGCGTTCGGCCCCATGTAAGCCAAAGATCGCACCGAAGAAATCTAA
>CAUJKA010000497.1 GCA_963204965.1 Planctomycetota bacterium
AGCACCGCGGCTGAACGAGCAATTCTTGTTGGCCCGGAGATTAGTCGAGGCCGGTGTTCGCGTCGTGACGCTCAGCTATTCCTTCTGGGATTGGCATGGAAGCAATTTCCGAATTGCTCGCGAGAACTTTCCAGACTTCGATCAGGCGCTCAGTGCCCTGATTGAAGACCTAAGCAATCGCGGCATGTTAGAAGACACGACAGTGATCGCTTGGGGTGAGTTTGGTCGAACGCCTAAGATCAACAAAGACGGAGGCCGCGATCATTGGCCAAATGTGTCTTGCGCAGTGCTTGCCGGTGGCGGCATGCGAACGGGACAAGTGATCGGCAAAACGGACCGACAAGGCGGCGAGGCGATCGAGCGACCAGTGCATTTCCAAGAGGTCTTTGCAACACTTTATCACAACCTCGGTATCAACGCGGTCACAACTACCGTGACCGATCCAACGGGGCGACCGCATTACTTAGTAGATGGCGCCGAGCCGATTCGTGAGCTGATCTAGCCGGTTTGCTGTGTGACTTCGGTAGAACAAGAAACGGGCGGGACGCTCGGGTACCTTTTACCGACCCAGCGCCCCTTGAGTCATAAAAACACCTGGACGATCGATTGCCAAGTTACTTGTGTAGGGCGAATCAAAACTGTTTTGATGTTGAGTTGTTTGAGGGTTCCAACGCACCACCAGTGTTTGAATGACATCGGGTCGAGCTATGGCGATGATTGCCAGGAGCGCGATTCCTTCCAAGATAAGTGCTGAAAGGAATGGAGAGGCTCGCCCAGTTCGATTGCGTTTGGGGCTGCGTCGCTTGGATACCATAATTGCCGTCCTTGTTCTCATGGTTCTTTTAATCGTTCGGTATTTTAGGCAGTCATATTCCGAATGCCGCTGGCTTCATGCCGCCCGTCTCTGTCGCCTTGAGTGAATTTACCGGGGAAGAATCCAGCGGCACTCGGAGCTTGACTGCTGTCGTCCAATACTAGTACAGCAAGTGTGATGCCAAAGCTCTAGAAGTCTTTTGGGAAGCCTTAAGAAGCTGCTAGACGCAGGAAATACGGGCTTTTAGAAAGAAAGCGGTGCTGGCATGCAAGCCAGCTCCGCTAGTAAGAAACGACTCGTTTTGTAAAAGTTTCAAACGGCCTTAAACCTTCATGATGTCAAAGCCATCGCGACGCTGGCGCGCGAAGAACGATTGGGCCACGTCATCGCCAATGAACTTTTCTGCCTTTGGATCCCATTTGACTACGCGATTCAGTCGAGCGGCGATAGCTGCCAAATGGCAAGTTCCCATCGCTTGAACGTGACTGAACACGTCTGAGACCGTTAGACCGCCTTCGCGAATGCAACGATAGAAGTTCTGCTTGTGACCTTCGAATGGCTTATCACGATAGAGCTTCACCAAGTCTTCCGTGGTGAATTTTTCATCATCCCACTTCTCTTCGATCGGCGTACCAGTGATCTTGCCTCGGTTAACGAAGAGCTTGCCCTTGGTGCCTTCAAAGAGAATACCGTTATCACCGCGACTGGTAATTGTCATGACGATACCATTGGCATACTTGCAATTCACGGCATAGTCATGGGCCGTGTTGTAAGAATCATCGACGGTGGCATATCCATCTTTGTAAGGAACAGGATGCTTGGCATCGGTTCCGTCGATCTCGATTGGTCCCATGCCTTCTTTGTCTTGGCCAATCGCCCACGTGGCGATGTCAACGTGGTGAGCGCCCCAATCGGTGAACTTACCGCCCGAGTACTCGTACCACCAACGGAATTGGTAATGGCATCGCTTGTCGATGTAGTCCACCATTGGAGCTTGGCCAAGCCACATGTTCCAATCCAGATTCTTCGGAGGAGTGCTCTTGGCAAACGGTCCACCCACATCGCCACCATTGATACCAACGGTGATATTCTTGATATCGCCAAGCATTCCCTTTTGGACCATGTTGACGGCGCGGAGGAATCGATCTCGATCGCTGCGCTGTTGTGTTCCAACCAAGAAGACTCGATCCTTGTACTTCTTACAAGCGTTGCGGATTAGTTGATTCTCTTCCAGAGTCAGCGTAAGCGGCTTTTGGCAGAAGACGTGCTTGCCGGCTGCCAACGCTTCGATAGCGATCTTGACGTGCCAGTGGTCAGGAGTGACGATGCTAACGACATCGATATCGTTTCGCTCCAGGATCTTTCGATAGTCACCGTAAGCATCGGCCTTGCCTTTGCCAATTCTCTCGTCGTTCTTAGCGCGATCAGCATGATTGGAATCTACATCGCAGACGGCGATGATATCACCGAAGTTATTGTGGTCATGCGCGTCTCCGGTTCCCATACTTCCAACGCCGATGCAACCGATCTTGGGTCGATCGTTGGCCGAGTTGTTCGCAAAGGCTGATTGTGTCCAAGCAAAGTACGGAACGACCGCCGCTGTTGCACCCACGGCTGTGGTTTGCTTGAGAAATTGGCGTCTGGATGAGTTGTTCATGATTCAAGTTCTCGATTGGTTAGTGTTTGACGAACGAAGGAGAGATCTGTTGAAATTGGCTGGTTGATCGAAAGGGGGGGTGAATGAGGAGTGGTCTTCGGTTAACGTAAAGTTTCAACTGGCTGACCGCATAGATGGTTCTGTTGTAATATCGCATGCGGCGAGATGCAACAGAGCCGATCGATGTTCCCGCAGGAATCAATGTAATGTTGAGATTCGATCCCACAAATTAAGGGAGGAATCGCAACATTGCTGATGTCGTTGTATGGAAAAGTGTCAGCAGTTGAAATACTCATCGTCTAGAAACTAATGTGAAAATCGGCATGAAGAATCTTCTCTGCACTCTGCTGGTTAGCGTCGTTCTAAGTTCGTCGTCTCAGGCTGGACTGATTATCTCCTTTGCGAACAGTACTGGTGATGCGCAGGCTGATGCGGGATTTCAGTTAGCGGCAAACTACATCCAGACACAATTTGATGACAATATCACCATCACTATCAATCGTGGATTCTCGAATCTGGGAGCGGGTATTCTTGGACAAGCAGGATCATCCGCTTTGAATGTCTCCTACGCTAGCTGGAGATCGGCAATCGCAGCGGATGTTCTAAGTGCCAATGACACTACCTTTTCCAGCAATCTGCCCAATACAAGTTTTTCTGTCTACACGAATCGCACTTCCAACAATGGGAACAGCGCAACTCCCTATGTCGATTCGACAGGTAACAATACGACACAAGTGCAAATGACCTCCGCCAACGCACGGGCACTAGGATTCAATATTGGAGCGGGCACAGATGCGACGATAACTTTCAGTAGTGCCTTTACCTGGGACTTCAACAACACCGATGGCATTGATGCTGGCAAGCAAGATTTTGTTGGCGTGGCCATTCACGAGATAATGCACTCGATGGGCTTCGTAAGCAATGTTGATGATGTTGACTCTAGCCCTAACTTAAGCGACGATTCTTACCGGGTAGCAGGGCTGGATTTTACACGCTTCTCAACAGACAGTTTACTAGCGGGCGCGAACATCGATTTTACCGCTGACACGCGGGCTAAGTTTTTCTCAATCGATGGTGGAGCAACAAACCTGACTCCGGGTGTATCAGGTGGATGGTCAACAGGTGTCAGTTTTGGCGATGGTCGGCAAGCAAGCCACTGGAAGGATGGATTGGGCATTGGGATCATGGATCCAACAGCACAGCCCGCAGGGAATCTGAACCTTGTGACCAATCTTGATCTAATGGCTCTAGATGTGATTGGTTGGAATCGGATCACCGCAGTACCAGAACCAAGTTCGGCACTCTTGTGTTTAGCAGCTCTTCTTGGCTGTGTTCGCATTCGACGCCGGCAATCATAATTGCCAGTTGCGGCATACGTGCAAAACGACAATCAACCACAATGATTGGCCGACGACAGTCATAGCAATCTTGTTACAATGGCTGGATGAATTCAACTGAAAAACCAACCAGAGACCAGATTGCAGCCGAGTATTTCGACTTGCTGCCATTCACGCCCTACCCTGTTCAAGAAGAGGCGCTGCTTGCGTACTTCACCTCTCAGCAGGGAGTCCTGGTCTGCGCGCCCACCGGAACTGGAAAGACGTTGATCGCCGAGGCAGCGATCTACGAAGCTCTTCGTTCCGGTACTCGCGCCTATTACACAACACCGCTTATCGCACTGACCGATCAGAAGCTGCAGGAACTCAGGCAATCGGCTGTTCGTTGGGGATTTAGCGAAAACGATGTAGGGCTAGTCACTGGAAATCGCCGGGTGAATCCCAACGCTCCTGTGCTTGTGGTCGTCGCGGAAATCTTGCTCAATCGACTTCTTCAACCGGAAGTTTTCGATTTTAGCAATGTCGAAGCTGTCGTGATGGACGAATTTCACAGCTTCAATGATCCCGAACGCGGCATTGTTTGGGAGCTGACTCTTGGTATGCTTCCCGAACACACGCGAACGTTGTTGCTGAGCGCTACTGTGGGCAATAGCTACGAGTTCACGCGCTGGCTTGAACGCAGTTGCAATCGTCGCTTGCAATTGGTCGAAGGCAAAGAACGCAAAGTCCCGCTTAGCTTCCACTGGGTCGACGACTTTACGCTCGACGAGTGGATCGAGAAGATGGCTGAAGGCAGTGAGCTAGAACGTCGGACTCCCGCTTTGATCTTCTGTTTCAATCGCGACGAGTGTTGGCAAGTTGGCGAACTGCTGAAAGGCAAACGCGTACTCGATAAGAGCAAACAAGCCGCAATCACTGTCGAGCTTGAGAAGTACGAGTGGAATGAAGGCGCTGGTCCAAAACTCAAGCAGTTACTGCTTCGCGGCGTCGGTGTGCACCACGCGGGTATCTTGCCGCGGTATCGCCGAATTGTCGAAGATCTGTTTCAAAGAAAGCTGCTTAGCGTCACAGTGTGTACGGAAACACTATCGGCCGGAATCAACCTGCCAGCCCGTAGCGTAGTGCTTCCAACAATCTTGAAGGGTCCTAAAGACAAACGTCGACCTGTCGAGACATCAACAGCTCAGCAGATCTTCGGTCGCGCAGGTCGGCCTCAGTTCGATAACGAAGGCTATGTTTATGCGTTGGCCCACGAAGATGACGTCAAGCTGTTGCGATGGCGGCAAAAGTATGACCAGATTCCCGAGGATACCAAAGATCCAGGCTTGATGGCCGCGAAGAAGGCTCTCAAGAAAAAGATGCCTAAGCGGCGCGAAGGTGAGACCTATTGGACTCAGGCACAGTTCGACAAGTTGCGAGAAGGTTCGTCTGCAAATTTGGTCAGCAAAGGCAATCTGCCCTGGCGACTGCTGGCCTATCTGTTGCATAAGGATCCCGCTGTCCAACCGCTACGAGATATGGTCGGAAGAAGGCTGTTGGATTCGACGCATGTTGAAAAGGCTCAAGAGCACCTGAATCAAATGCTGATCACACTTTGGACTGCCGGTTACGTTAAGCTTGAGCCCAAACCGCAACCCAAAAGCTCTGCAGCGGCCACACCTCCACCCGCTAAACAATCGACAACGGCAAAAATGGTTGCTCAAGCTACCGGAGGTTTATTCGAAGCTGCGGGCCTGGGGAGTTTGCTCGAGAAACCCAAGCCAGAAGCTGTCGTTCCTGAATCAACCGCAGTGGAAACCGAAC
>CAUJKA010000498.1 GCA_963204965.1 Planctomycetota bacterium
ACCGAATCAACCCTCGCGTGATCAAACGAAAAATGTCACGATGGCACAAGTGCCGTCCCAAACATCGGAAGCTACCGCCCCTTACGAAAACCTTTGCAGAGACGGTAGTTATGGCTAATTGAACGGTATTGCCGTTAAACGCCGTTAAACGAATTCACGCAAGAGTCTCTTAGCGAATTCGATAGTATTGACCGCGGAACTTAACGATAAACTCCTCGCCTTGCTTCTGACGTGAAAGTACAGCGTTTTCGTCGCTGGTGTTTTCGTTGATGAGCTTAAAGTAAGCATCGCTAAATCGTTCTATTGTCTGAATCTTGCTGGCGTCCTTTTCTGGGTCGATATCTTTTGCATTTTCAGCGATCCAGAGATTGCCACGTTTGTACAGAGTTTGTTTGCCTGCGGTTTGAACCGTATTTACAACAACCGCTTTATCGCTTGCATCCAGGTAGACTGCTCCACCTGTCGATGCTGAAAGAACGGGGCTTGAAGAGGGAGCACCGGGAGCTCCACCCCGACCACCGCCACCCATGCCTCCCAATCCACCGCCACTGCTACCGTATCCTTCACCAGCAGAGAAACCGAACTGAGCTCCCGAGTCGGCGATTTTGGAGTCTTGAAGATTCTTCTTGCCGGATCGCTGAGCCACGCCCGATCGTCCTTCAGCTTCAGATAGTCTGCCAAGACTGTCCATGGCCATACCTCGCATGCGATCCACATTGGCAAGCTCGCGAACATTGCTAGTCTCGTCTGCTAAGAAGGATGTGTACGGAGTCAGAATGCCATGTTTAGTCGCTAATGCAACAAGTTCATTGACAAGCTCTTGGTTCTTGCCGTTGAGATCCAGTTCGTCGATGATCTCGCCGACTCGACGCATAGCCCAAAGTTTTTCAACAAAGGCAAAGCTCTGATCACTGCTACTTTGAATGAGATCCGCAGGAAAGTCGGTTTTGGAAGGTTGATCGCCTACAGAACCACTGATCACTATCTTGGCTTTGCCAGCAGTTTTGTAGCGACCGACAACCACCATTTGCTCGCCAGCAAAAATATCCAGCATCTCGCGGGGATAAACTCGATTGGTAGCACTGCCCTGCTCTGGTTTCAAACCATCGACATCGATTGCCAACTTTACATTGGAAAGCACTGGTTGGCTCATTCGTTGGTATAGTTTGCTGACGTGTTGTTCAATGTCTTCGTCGGGTCGAACAAATTGACTGGAGCCAAAATTGTCGCGAGTGATTCGGTCTAACAATCGGCTGTTGACATCGTAGCCAACTCCAAAGCTAACGATTCTAGTGCGGTAGGTGTTGAGCCGCTTGGTTAGTTGGCTGATCTTCATCTCGTTCGTCTCCCCGGTCGTTGGAAGCCCGTCCGTGAGGAAGACGATAAAGTTGGGCCGCTGAGAATCTTGGATCAACTTAAGCGAGGTCGAAAGTGCTCCACTGATGTTGGTGCTTCCTCCGGCATAAATTCCTTCGATGAATCCTAGAGCCGCTTTGCGGTTTGCGTCATCATACTTTTGCAACTCAGGTCGAAAGGACTCGACAGCGTTATCGTAGACGACGATGTTAAACAGATCGCCATCGCGCAGATTATTGATGACGAACTTGAGGGCCTCTTTAGCTTGTTCAATTTTCTTTCCGGACATGCTTCCCGAACGGTCTAAAGCAAACACAACGGTTTTTGAAGGCAACTTGGCATCGGCTGCTTTGACTTCCGGGCTGGCTAACAAAAGAAAGTAGCCATCATCCTTTTCATCGGGACGATAGCTAATCACGCTTGCGCCAATCTCTTCTTGAGCTGTATCGAAGAACAAACGAAAGTCGTTGGATGGAACAACGTTCTTGGATTCGACTTTTACAATTGCGTGATTGTCATCGGTGCGTTTGATGTCGACGGGATGGGTTGGGCTGTAGACGCTCTTGATCTTCGCTTTGCTTTCGATATTGGCAGTAAGCGAAAACGATTCGACTGGAAGCGAAGTGAATTTGGCCGCCGAAAGTGGATAGAGGAAATCAGTTAAGCGATCATTCTTGCGAAGTAGTTGTGAAAAACTGATCGTTACCTTGCGTTCAGCGCCTGGTGGAACCGGAAAGACGCTTGTCTTGAACATCCCGGTCCCGATCCATTCGAGCAAAGCCGGATCTTGATTCTTGCGAACGTGACCTTCGTAAATTTGTCTGGCTTGAGCGGCCGGCAGCAACTTAGCGTCGTATTCCTTTCCGTCGACCATGAAAGTCATTTGATCAATGGCTCCGTCATATGGAAGTGGAAAGCAGAAGCTGACCTCCATTTGCTGACTGCCGGTATTGACCATGGTTTGCGAGACTTGGACTTTGGCGACCTGGTCTTGAATGCGAGATTGAATCGCCAATTCCTTGATCTTGTAGCTCATCGTCGGCGGATTCACCGGTAGACCGGGCCGTGGCAACGGAATCGGATGTGGGCCCGAAACAATGAAGATACCCTGAGCCAGGATTGACGACTGAAAAGCAACAGAGGTCAGAAGGGCTAACGCTAGGACGAGTAGACGAGCCATGATACAACTCCATAGAATTTGGACGCTTTTGAACTTGCAAACCGCAACCTAACTGCAGTTGCTGGTCTGTGCAAAACCATGTAAGCCGGAATGTGCCTGGATCAAGTTGTGCGACAAGGAGAAGGGTAGACAGCAGTCGGCGGCAGGCAGTTCCCGATTTTCACCGCCCAGATTTTCCCTACAAGTTTTCCCCCGACCTTTTGTCGATTGTATCGCCACGGGCGTTGCGCCGCTGTTATTGAAGGTGCCTTAATCTATAATTGAAGCGTCTTTTCGCTCCTTCTCCTTCAGTGTCAGGAAATTTGGGATGCAACCACTCACGCCTAAAGATCTGCTCATTCGCTCAGCCCCCGAAGGTCAGGCTCCGGCAAAACCCGAAGCCCCAACGGTGACCTTGGAGCGATTTCAAGAGTTAGAGCGTACGATCCGCGACACACCTTTGTACGTCGACCCATACATTGAATTGGCCAACATTTACTTTGCTGCATCGCGTTGGACCGATGCACGAAGAGTCCTAGAAATCGCTGTGAATCGCTTTCCTGAGGACCCACAAGCGGCTTTCATGTATGAGGAATCGCAGCTTTCCCGATCTCGTGAGTTAGCAAAGAAAGCTGAGGAAGAGCATCGTGAGGAACCAACGCAGCTAACATTGGAGAATCTGCAGCGTTGTCAAGTTGAGTTGAATGTGTTGCGTGAAAAGGTCTATCGACAACGTTTGGAACGTGATCCGGCGCAGGTCGAGCTTATGATTCCCTTGGCCGATGCGTTGGATCACTTGGGTCAGCGCGATGAAGCTATCAAGACGTTGAAAACGGCCAGTCAGGAGCCGCAATTGCGAGCCGAAGCCTCGTTGCAACTAGGGCGAATGCTTGAGCGTGCTTCAAGAATTCCCGAGGCGCTCTCGGCGTATCGACGAGCCGCGCTCTTTCGAGTGCCTCAACCAGCCCTGGAAACGAAGTATACGGCTCTGCTGGCCGCTGCAGATCTCGCGCTACGATCCGGGATGATCGACTCCGGGCGTCGATACCTACAGATGCTCATCGATCTCAATCCACAGAATGAGTACCTACAGCAGCGATTGGCGGAAATTCGCGCACTGCCGCTATAAGTTACGCTACTTTTCTGTCTCCTTTAATGTGGTCCTCAATTGCCTTAGGTGTGTCTTTCAGGAAAATGATCTGCCATTCCGTGTCGACTAAAGTTTGCGCCTTCGGGTATTGCTATCAATTACAGCAAATAGGCTTTGTGTTCCATTGCGCGTCAAATAGCGGGTTTAATGGCTGTTTTTTTGAAATTCTTCGGTATTTGATAGTAAACCATAGTTTACAGCACGGAGTGTTGTAGATTAGACTTTGCGGCAGTAACCGTAAAACGGACGGTATGGCCAATGCGGTGAATCGCAACATTGAGCCCCGTCGCCATAGTCATCTCTGCTCTTTCTGGAAGTTAAATCGGAGGTCAAGTGTGAAGCAACTATTTGTAACCGCAATGGGAATTCTTCTCGCGATGTCAATCGCTACGAAGGGATGGTGTCAGGAAGCCACCAGCGAACCGAAACCGGAAGTCACTGCACCTGCGGCCGAACCGGCTGCAACGGAAGCCGCACCAGCAGCAGCGCCTGAAGGTCCGGAACCTCTTCCAGCAACCACCGACGCTGCGTTCGTCGAAAAGCTTACAGCGCGCTTGAACGACATTGAAACACATGCGAAGAACGGCGAAGTGGCAGGTCACAACGCTTGGATGTTGACCTCCTGTGCGTTGGTTTTGTTCATGACCGTCCCTGGCTTGGCCATGTTCTACGGCGGTTTGGTCCGCAAGAAGAACGTGCTGAGCATTCTCATGCAGTGCATCTTCTTGATGGGAATGATGACAGTTCTTTGGGGAATCATCGGTTACTCGTTGGCGTTCGGTAATGCTGTCGGTGCCGACGGAAAGCCAACGAACCTATTCATCGGAAGTCTTGAATATCTGTGTATGAATGGCGTTCAAATGGTTGCCGGCAATGCTCCGATGAGCTTGGCAATTCCATCGCTTACCTTCATGGCCTTCCAAGGCATGTTCTTTATCATCACTCCAGCTTTGATTTGCGGTGCCTTTGCCGAGCGAATGAAGTTTAGTGCGATGGTAGTGTTCCTAGCGATTTGGGGGCTCGTGATTTATTGCCCGCTTTGCCATATGGTTTGGGGCGGCGGATTCCTATCGTTCGGAGTTGAAGGAGCATTGCTAGGCGGTGCACTTGACTTTGCTGGCGGTACCGTAGTTCACATCAGCTCTGGTTTCTCAGCTTTGGTTTGTGCTTTGATGCTTCGTAAGCGAAGCGGCGTTGGTACAGAAGACATGCGTCCACACAACTTGACCTATACAGTTCTTGGAGCTGGTATGTTGTGGGTCGGTTGGTTTGGATTCAATGCTGGTAGTGAATTGGCCAGTGACGGCGTTGCCTCGAGTGCCTTTGTTGCGACTCACTTCTCTGCAGCAGCAGGTGCTGTCGCATGGGCGGCCTTCGAATGGCTAACACGCGGTAAGGCAAGCGTCCTGGGTGCAGCTTCCGGAGCTGTAGCGGGTCTAGTTTGCATCACTCCTGCGGCTGGATTTGTTCAGCCAATGCCTGCCTTGGTCATGGGCGCGATCGCTGGTATCGTATGCTACTTGGCTTGTGCTAAGCTGAAGCCAATGTTCAAGTATGATGATTCGCTGGATGCTTTTGGTGTCCACGGTGTGGGTGGAGTTCTCGGTGCATTGCTGACCGGTGTATTTGCCACCAACGACATTCTCGTCAAGAAGAATGGTTTGTGGTACGACCCTTCGACTGGAACTGAGCTGATCCTAGCTCAAGCCGCTGCCGTTGGTGTCACCATCCTACTTTCAGTGGTTGGAACGTTTATTATTCTCAAGGTTGTGGATATCGTCATCGGCTTGCGAGTCTCGCATGACGACGAACTACGCGGTCTTGATGTTAGCCAGCACGGTGAAGAAGGTTACATCCTTCACTAGTGCCCTTGGATGATACACATTCGCATACACCCATATTTCTAACGAGGAAAAACATGAAAAAAGTGGAAGCCATTGTGCGTCACTTCAAGCTAGAGGACATCAAGAACGCTCTAACCGAGGCTGGTGTTAACGGGATGACCGTCACTGAAGTCCGTGGTTATGGCCGACAGAAGGGACACACTGAAGTCTATCGAGGTACTGAGTACAACGTTGACTTCGTCCCTAAGGTCAAGATTGAAGTCGTCTGCAGTGACAAGAATTTGCAAACCGTCGTCGATACCATTCTGCGAGCAGGACAAACTGGCCAGATTGGTGACGGAAAGATCTTTATCACTACGCTAGACAATGCGATTCGCATTCGAACTGGCGAAGCTGGTGAGGAAGCACTGTAAGCTTACTCTTGCTTAAATCGTCTTCCTGCGGGAAGTCGTACCCTAGCAAAAAACAAAAACACCTTGCCTTGCGGCAAGGTGTTTTCTTTTTTTCAGTGCTAGGAAATCAAGTTCTTAGAACGTGAAGACCATGTCGCCACCGAAGGCCAATTGGCTGGACTTATTGCCTTCGTTGAATCCGAATCGGCTCTGGTCCCAAACCTGACGAATTTCAGGTCGGAACACGAGGTTCGCATTCTGGCGATAGTTGATACCAAGTGTGTAGTTGTACAAGTCGCCGTTGGATACGTTGTTGAAGAATGATCCACCGTAGTTGAACCACTCAAAACGTTGACCCAAGGAAATCTTGTCGCTGACTTTGTAGATCAGGTACTGGTTGGTACCAAAAGTGTTACGAACGCGAGTTCCAGTTCGGCTGTCGGTCAACAGCATGTCAACTTGGCTGATGTAGGTCAGCTTGTCTGACAGTGTTCCTGTCAGGATGACGCTGTGGATCTGGCCCTTTTCACCGTTGGTAGCAACATTGGAATCGCCAAACCGACCAATGCACGAGCTGTAAATTGCAGTCCAAGTGTCATTGAGTTTGTGCTTGAAACCGCCCAAATATGCATCGCCGTTGTCACGGAAACCGCTGTCCCAACCCATTACATAGCCATTGAACAACTGAGTGTCGTCGCTGACTTTGTAAGTGGTCAATGCACCAGTGTGGGTGAAAGGCTCAGCATTGTAGAACATAAACTGACGGCTGTAGAAGAAGTTGCCAGTTGCCTGTACTACTTCATTACCTACGATCGTGAAAAAGCGACCCATCTTGACGCTCAAGTCGCCCATGGCAACTTCACCGTAAAGCTGAGGCATTGCATGACCGTAACCAGAACCTTGCAATCCAGCAGCAATTGAGGTGTTATCCCAAGTGCTGTCGAAGTGAGGTGCTGTAATTCCAAACGCTTGGGTGTCTGGCGCGTCGGTACCGTACAAGTAGTCAATACGTCCACCCCAACCCAATCCCTTGCTGCCATCGGCAATCTTTTCAGCGTAGAACCACTGCTGTTGCAATTGGACGTTGTTTGGCAGAGTGTTAAAGCTGTTTGGGTTACCTTTGGTGTGGTATCCAACATTGGACCATCCACCAAGTGTAAAGCCAGCAATTGGGTCTGGGATTAGCTTCCATGGGTCATCACCACCAGGCAATCCATCGCAACCTGCGTCGCAAGCTGAGTCATCACATGTTGGGCAGTCGCTGCAGCCCGAAACAGGTGTGTCGCCGCAGGAATATGCGGTTGGGATTACTCTTGAATATTCGCTCTTGGTAGCTGAGCTGCGATATGCGTCGCCAGCTCGTACAACCGGCGCTTGAGCCATCGCCGATCCGCCACAAAATGTCATGGCACTTAAAAGCGCCATCACGGAAAACTTAGATAGTTTCATCTGCTATTCTTCCTTGAACTTCCGAAACCGTACTCGGTCTGTCATGCGAGCCCCCGAAACAGACCTTGGCATGAGCAGGGCTCCTGCCCCCCTTTGTAAACGGGTGTTTACATGGATAGTTCAATCGGATAGATGCTCCAACCAAGTCGAATAAAGCAGTTGGGAATCCTCCAAATGCAGCTAAACCGACTTAAGATTTTGCCTAGGCAAACCTTAACGAGTGGGAAATCGAAATGAATGCTTTAGAAAGCAGTCAAAAGTTGGTCGAGTCTAACGGCTGTTCCAAATTTGCCATCGTTTCGACCCGACCGCTCCGTTCATGCTAGATACTTAATGAAAAAAGCCCGACAGCACCTGAGGGGAGTGCTGTCGAGCTTTGTTGATGGAGGGGTATCTTCACTGCTAACTACGAGCAATGGACCGCCTTCGTCATGCCGCTTTTCGCGTCGAGCCCTTGCTTTTCAGCTCGATTCTGCTGATCGGAATGGTCAGTGGAAGTGTAGCGCTTTCCACTTCCAACTCACTCCGCAAGATACGCACTCCAGGAGGAGCTTGAACTCCAATGCGTACCTTATCATTACCCAGGGAGACAATGGTCAGCACAATGTCTTCACCCAGGTGTATACATTCCGATTCGCGACGCGATAGTATCAACACGACTCAATCCTCCGTGACAAATGATTCGCAATAATTCAAACCAGCGGCGGTCATTCTCGGGTTGTTGACTGGGTGTCATCAGTCCAACCTGTGCGGTTCTTTACTGAATAACCGCCGCTTCCTTTACTGCCAAAGCCGAGCAGCGTCCTGCGCTCCGCTTTAGCCACCCAATTTGGCAGTTAATCCATGCAGCAAATGGCTACACGAGTTCTGCCCATTTTCAAAATCAAATCCACTCAAAATCAACAAAAACTCTACTTCACGACTACTACTTATTACCTGGAACAGGTTGAGTGTTGGATCTGCGTCCCATGGAATCGTAGAAGAAGATCTCTTCCTTCTGGAGGTCCCAAACAGCGGTCAGTCGAACGCTACGTGGGCCATACATGCAAAAGTAAAGACCAACTGGACTGCCTTTACGAGTGACAATCCTCTCTGCCATGGGGAACGCGTCTCGTTCCAATCGATTCTGTCCGCTCAGCTCGTCTCGCACATATTCTCGGACTACCTCTAGGGTTCGTTCGGGCAACTGATGCGTTGGGGCCATATTCTCCTCGTCAACTATTCGCATAGGGGAAACCAGCAATCGCGTTAGCTCGATCGCCAGACACTTGTGAATAAATCAAGCCTGCCTTGGCTTGACAGGTAATGCTATCGGCAAGACCAGTTGCCATCATTAACTGCGAGGGTTAGGTAATTTGTACTAGCTCAAAAGTTGCTGGTAGGCACGATCTATGACCTGCACAGTGTGCAAAACCGCTACTCGGTTGGTCAAACTTTGAAGATGCTTCTCAATTTGTACTAAGCAACCAATGTTCCCCGAGACCACCGCGCTTGCGCCGGTTTCAACCACGCCCCGCGCCTTGCGTTCTCCAAGCTTTTTCGCGATTTCTGGCTGCTCAATGTTGTACGTTCCAGCAGAACCACAACAGGTATCACAATCAGACAGCTCGACAACTTCCAATCCTGGAACGCGACCCAGCAATTGACGCGGTTCCGATCGAACACCCTGAGCATGAGCCAAATGGCAAGCATCATGGTAAGCAACTCGTTTGGGTGCGGCGAGCGCTGGGATCTTTTCGAGTTGCAATTGATTCAAGTAAACCGAGATATCCACACTCTTGGTCGCAAGCTCGCGAGCAGCTTGGAACTTCGCATCGCCGGCCAAGACGAGTGGGTATTCATGAATCGCAGATCCACAACCGGCAGCGGTCGTAATCAAACAATCCACATCAGCTGGAATCGAATCGATCAGACGCTTAGCAAAATCCGCCGCTTCGTGGCCTCGACCTGTATGCCAAGAAAGTGCCCCACAGCAGCCTTGACCACGAGGCACAACAACTTCAATTCCGTTTCTGGCAAGAACACGAATGGCCGAGTGATTGATGTCAGGCGCTAAGACTTGCTGCGCGCATCCGGCCAACAGTGCGACTCGCCCCACGCGTTTGCCAATAGCCGGCGTGAATTCAGGTAGGTCTTTCTGAGGCGGCAAGTCCGAAGGAACTAGATCCAACATCGGCTGCAGTGCTTTAGGTAGGAAGGCTCGCATCGCTACGCCCACCTTACCGAAACGTACTGCCCAGCGAAAGCGATTCACATACGGTAACGTTTGCCGAATCATGACATCGCGAAGCTTGGGTATCGAGCGACTGCTCTCACGAGTGTGGCTTCGATAGGAGCTAATCAAATCGCCATAGGGAACTCCCGATGGACAGTGAGTCACGCAAGCTAAGCAACCCAAGCAGCGATCCACGTACGGAGCTGCCTCATCGGCGCTGATTTCGCCTTCGAGCACGGACTTCATCAGCGTGATTCGTCCTCGCGGAGAATCCATTTCGCTCTCAAGCTCTTGATAGGTCGGGCAGGTAGGCAAACAGAATCCGCAGTGAACGCAAGTTCCCACCGCGTCGGCCATCGATTGCCCGCGCGGACCTAATTGTTGAGCGTCAATCTTGTGTAGCATATTTCTCTAAGCCTAATCAAACTTGCTCGGCAACTACCGGATTGGTAAGCTCGCCAATTTTCTCGATCGTAACCGTTACTGTGTCGCCTGGTTGCAGGTAGATCGGTGGCTTACGAGCCCCACCAACTCCATGCGGAGTGCCGGTGAGTATCACGGTTCCAGCGGCAAGTTTCGTGCTGCCACTCAGAAACTCGATTAACGTCGGTACTTCAAAGATCATATCGTTGGTGTTCCAATCCTGCATTGTCTGACCATTCAGATCGGTTCGAATTGTCAAGTTGTTCGGATTAGTGACTTCGTCGGCCGTTACGATGCAAGGTCCCAGTGGACAAAACGTGGCAAACGTCTTTCCACGGCACCACTGTGATCCACCAAACTTCATTTGCCAATCTCGTGCGCTCACATCGTTGGCGCAGGTGTAACCCAACACGTAATCCATCGCTTCGGACTTCGAAACGTTATAGCACGGCTTGCCGATAATGACTGCCAATTCACATTCGTAGTCAACGGCGTTGCTTGCCAGTTTGCGAGGCAACACGATCGGATCGTTGGGGTTCTGCAACGATCCACTGTTCTTCATGAAGACAACGGGGAACTCTGGAATGGGCTGATTGCCCTCGATCGCGTGCTTGCGGTAGTTCAATCCGATGCAGATGATATCCCGAGGCTCGATCGGTGCGAGTAGCTTACCAACCTGAGCCGGCACGCCCGTGTCGCGAGGTTGCGAGAAGATGTCTCCTTCAAGCAGCGTAACTTCGCCAGAATCGTGCTGGCAGCCATACTTAATCTGTTTTGTTGGCGTTTCAAAGCGAACGATCTTCACTTGGGTTCTCCGCTGATTTCTTCAGAACTGCTTGAGTGAGTGCATAGGGACGTTGGGGTGGGGCATTATGGTAATCGGTGGAGGGCTTAACGGTAAGTCAGCTATAGAGGATCTAAGTCACTAGCCGCAACGCGTTAGCGTCCGGTTTCGACAGCATTTGAAAGCCGTTCCCGCATAGTTTTCGATCAGGTTAAATCTTGCTTTAGGTCAACGACTGACTTCAAATCCAAAGGAACCGGAGCCTAACGGCTGGCTGCTAGTTTTCCTAAGCGGGACGCTCTCTAACGCGTTGCGGCTGGGTAGGAACGGCTTCCATAACCATAAGCGGGACGCTTCCTCGCTGCTTTTCAGCTAGTCTCGTAAAGAATGAGGAATTCTGGCGAATCCCACTACTAGTCGATGTTCTTCAAAGGAAACGTTGCGCTAGGCGTGCGAGCTTCTCGCATAAGGCCTTCCAGCTTGGCAACAACGTCGGGATGAGCTTTGGCAACGTTCTCTTTCTCGCTGGGATCTTTGGAAAGATCGTAGAGTTCAGTGTCAACCTTACCTTGATTCAACTTCTGACGAATGGCTTTCCAGTTGTCGACTCGAATGAACTGTTGCCCGCCGTAACCTGGAAACTCGCGATAGAGATAGGGCCGCGGCGGTTGATCCTGCCCTTTCAGTGCACGAGCGATGCTCAGGCCGGTTGTACCCGCGGGCAATGAGTCCTTCGAAGCAGAACTTGTTCCGATGAATTCCATCAACGTGGGCATCCAGTCTTCGAAGCCACTAACATAGTTGCATTCTGTTCCGGCAGGAATAACTTTGGGATATCGCACTACTGTCGGTACACGCACACCGCCTTCGTACAGCGAACCTTTGAGTCCTCGCAACTCACCCACGCTATCGAAGAATTCATAGTCAACTTCCTCGCCCAAGTGAGTCGTCCCGTTGTCGCTGCTGAAGACCACGATTGTATTCTCAGCTAAACCAAGTCGATCCAGTTCATCCAGAATGGCGCCGACCTCTTTGTCGAGTCGACTCACCATCGCTGCATAAGCAGCTCGCGGCGTAAAGTGAGGCGTGTAACCACCTTTGGCTCGCGTGAACGGTGGATCGTTCCAACCCAGCTTCAAATACTGCTCAAGCTCGACGTCGGGAACATGCAACGCTACGTGCGGAAGCGTGCTGGGATAGTAAAGGAAGAACGGACGTTCTTTACTCGCGCGCAGAAACTCAATCGCCTGTTGCTGAATTCGATCAGGAGCATAGTCGGTCCCCTTAAACGCATCATAGCTTCGCGGGTTGTTCGGATCGGCCCCTTCGGCAAGTCCCGCATGGCCAGGAATCGGCGGTTTGTTGTTTAGCTCGATCGTCTTATCGTTGCTTCTTAGATAGGACGGATAGTAGCTGTGCGCGTGCTCTTGGCACAGGTATCCGAAGAAGCGATCAAAGCCCTGCTTCATGGGATCACCTGTCGAGCCAGGTCCGCCGAGCCCCCATTTGCCAAAGCCGCCCGTCGCATAGCCGCGATCCTTGAATAGCTCGGCTAACGTAACTGCGCCATCGGAGATCGGCCATTGACCTTCGGGCTTCGTTGATCGATTGTCGCGAATCTCTGCGCGGCCAGGATCTTTGCCTGTCATCAAAACGCATCGCGACGGAGCACAAACCGCATTGCCACAGTAGTGCTGCGTCAGACGGACTCCCTCACGAGCCAATCGATCGATGTTCGGAGTCTTGATCTTCTCTTGACCAAAACACCCCATCTCTCGATAGCCGATATCATCCGCCAAAATGAAGACCACGTTGGGAGGCGTATTGGTTAATGCGTTGGATTGAGCCAGACAGGGTGGCAAACTGATTAAGTTGCTAAGGACAAAAGCTAGACCCAAGGACCACAAAGTTGGTTTTGTTTTGCACATGGATTTAAACTTTCGAGAACTAGGAACAATGTCTGGGTAGTGGAATTCGCCAGAATTTCCTTGCTTTGGAATTCTGGCGAATCGCACTACGGGAAATCTGAATACCGGAATTCTGGCGAATCCCACTACCTAAAACGCCAAAGGAATTCTGGCGGATCCCACTACATGTAGCGGCGTCAAACTTGCGGATCGACGATCTGTCTTGCAAACCAACCAGCAATAACATCAGCTACAAAAGTTAAATCTGCGACGTTCTTTGTAAACAGGTGGTCAGCTCCAGCCAGACACATCAGCGTCGTAGGTGCCGGCGGCAAGCCAACGCTGGATCGCTCGGTAAGGAATTGATACAGACGTAAAGCGCGCGAGTAGTTCAACGTTTCGTCGTCGGGGCTGTGAACCAGGAGGACTGGCTTCATCAACTGACTAACAATCTCTGGCAATTCTGTTTGTCGAAAGTTCTCCAGCATCTGTCGCTCGATGCGATGCGAAACGCCACCGATCGTCACATGGCCGTGACCGACATCGACGATTTCGGAACTCATGCGTTGCAGCAGGCTTGCCAAGTGGTGCGTGTCGCTAGGGGCTGCCAGCGATGCGACACCGCGCACCGAGGGAATTTGCTGAGCGACCGAAAGGCTCACAGCTCCACCGAAACTGTGGCCAACTAGAAACTCTGGAGCTTGGTGGGTT
>CAUJKA010000499.1 GCA_963204965.1 Planctomycetota bacterium
GCGACTCCCGAGTAATCCGTCCATGCACCTGCTCCACCCCATGCTGTCGGTTCGTAGTCCAGCCGAGCGGCCAGTGAAGAAGCGTCAGCCGTTGGTGCCTGTCGAACCATCGCGGCCGGAACGCTAACCCCAGGAGAGACTTCCACTCGATTGCTACTAGATGGCGTTAAATTGGAATCGTCTCCTCCACCGGGTACTTTGGAGTTGTCAGCGTCCACAGTTGCTGGAAGATCGCGGGTCAACATTCGAAAATTCGAATGCAATTGAGGCAAGGACTCTTGATTGGCAAAGGGTGCTGCCCAATACTGCCGCTGCGAAGCAAATTCTCCAGGCACCACTTTGATTTCGCGTGGGGGTCGACGCAACAACCCAGTCGAAATGAAACTTGAATAGTAGCTCCACCTAACGATGGCTGGATCGCGAAGCGAAAAGGCAGATACGACAATTCGACCTCGTCCCACTTGAGACTCGGCAACCATTTGCCCCGTTCCCTCGAGCCAAGCTCCTTTTTCGTTCAGTTGAAACTTTAGGCCCGACGCTTTGACGCCGATCTCAATCGGAATATTGACGGCACTTTTGTGAATATTCGTGGTTTCCCAAGTGCTCGACAGCTCCTTGAAACTATCCGTTGAAAGCTCAGTACTCTCGGCTGAATTCGCTGGAAGATAGGGAGACAAGAATGACCCCTGCAGACGCGACCAACTTGTGGGACCATTGATGATCAACTGGCCTCCCCAATGCAGCCAGTCCACAATCGCAGTTTGTTGATCCACGGTCAGTTCGTCGATGCTGACATCGTCCCAAACGATGGCTGCCATCGCAGTCATCGTCAATATGCTGTGCGGAAAAGGATACTGATTGTCTTTAGGAGCAACGAGCGCAACGTCGTAGCTGATGATTCGTTCGTTATCAAAATCTTTGTCAGACAACATCCATCGTACTGCGTCCATGTTGCTCAAGAACTGATAGTCCAGCACCTTAGGGCAAAGCACTGCTAACTGGAATGTATAAGGCTTGAGTTCGTTGGCTACCGGACGCTTATCGCTGTTCGGAATCGGGTTCATCAGCGGAACAGCGCGAAGTTCTGAATTAATACGCAGTGCTGTTAGCGGAGTCACGCCGGAAGCGTCCAAGGTTTGCTCGACTTTCTTCTTTGTAGTCGGCGGGATATAGACCTGCAAACCAACCGTCTTCTCCTGCCCTTTTGCTAAAGTCGTCCGGCGACTGTACTCGTTGACGAAGTTGGTGCTAGGCAAGTTGGCTTTATCGGCACCATAGTAAATGCCGCTGACCAGTTGAACCTGCATGTCTTCGCGGTTAGCCTTGAATGTCTGAACCGTCTCATGCCAGTGGCCCGGCTTCACGATCAACAGCTTGCGATCTTTATCGATCGGTAGAGAAGTAGGGTCGCCAACGATCAGCGCATCCTTTTCCCGCTCCTTCTTTTTCGCCAACTCTTCCTTGGTCAGCTTTTCATCCTCATTACCGCTTTGGCATCCGCTACAACCAGTCAGAACTGCCAATAGTGCGAGGGAACACAAAAGAAGGCATTGCCGAATTCGCTGGGCAGGCGTAATCATGAACTCTCCGCTCAAGGCGTTTGGACACTATTTGGATCGTGGCAACTCAAACTTACTTCCACTTGCAATGGAACAACGCCGCCACGGCTCATCGATCTCTAACTGCGAACTATTGTTGCATGTTTGTACACCAAATTGCAACTACCGTATCCACACAATAGCTAGGTTCACAAAAAGATTCGTCCTCGGGCGCCAACAAACAAACTCTCTCGACCCCGACTCCCACTGGTCAGCAGTGAGGTTTACTATTCTATTTTCGCAACGCTTTACCCCAACATCGGACAGCGCAGCTAAAACCATCGAGCATCGCGGGTATGCGACCATGTTCTTCCGTTTCGTAACTTCTGACCGTTCTTGACCAAAGCCAATGCCGGAATAATAGATCTCCTATGAATCAGCCCACTGTCACCATTCGACGCGCCAATGTGGAAGATGCCCAAATGCTCTCGAAGTTCGGTGCCGAGCTTTTTGAAGCTACCTTTCGAGGCACTTGCCCTGACGAGGACATGCATCAGCAGTTAGCTGACTACTACAACGTCAATCAAGTTACCGCCGAGCTGAGCGATCCTGAAGACTTTTTCCATCTTCTTAGCCTCGATGCAACGATCTGCGGCTACTCCCGGCTGAAAAAGGGGAATCCGCCGGCCGAAGTGATCGACTCCACGCAAGCGATCGAACTCAAGCGGCTCTACTTCGCTCAGCAGGCTCACGGAAAAGGACTGGCCGCGAAATTGATGGAGTTCAATCTCGAATTAGCTCGAAAAATGCAGTACCAGCGAGTCTACTTGAGCGTTTGGGAACACAACGAACGCGCCAAGGCGTTCTATCGCAAGCTCGGCTTTGCAGACACCGGAGTTGGCAATCCCTTTCCCATCGGGGAAACGCCGCAGATGGACTATTGGTACACTTTGGATCTTTAGAGAATGAAGCCAAACTTCTTCAAAACACCTGACGCGTTCCGACAGTGGCTGAGCAAAAATCATCTCAGCAAAACAGAGTTACTTGTCGGATTCTACAAAGTTGGCTCAGGCAAACCCAGCATGAGCTGGCCTCAGTCGGTCGATCAAGCTCTTTGCTTCGGCTGGATTGACGGCGTGCGAAAGGGCGTGGACGACGTTAGCTATACAATTCGCTTCACACCACGAAAGAAGGGCAGTATCTGGAGCAACGTCAACATTAATCGTGCGAAAGAGCTGATCGAAACAGGTCTAATGCAGCCAGCGGGCCTGCAAGCTTACGAAGTTCGGAGCGAAAAAAAATCCGGGATATATTCTCACGAACAAGTTGGCGTGGAGCTGGTCGAACCCTATCAAAGCCTATTAAAAAAGAAGAAAGCAGCGTGGGATTTCTTCCACGCACAACCAGCGTCCTACAGAAAGGCAGTATGCTGGTGGATCATCAGTGCCAAGCAGGAGCCTACTCGAATCCGGCGGCTTGAATTGCTAATTACATGCAGTTTGCAAGGCGAACGCATTCCACAATTCACGAGCAAACGAAAGGCTTGAGCAACGCTGAGTTGCCTTTCATTGAACCGCAGTCGCTAGATTTGATGTTGCATTCTTGAGTTTATCTCAGCGTATCGATCGGACTCTCGCTTATCCGAATGAAGGAAATCCTGTCGGAGACAGGTGCGACAATTTAGAGTCGCTCCCGTTTCCATCGGGATTCCTTCGCATTCATAGCCCAGCCCATCGGTTCACTTACTAAAGGAATTCTGGCGAATCCCAATACATCAAGTATCAATTGCTTCGCCCGCGGCAAACGGCTTGGCATTTTCTTCGGTCTTTTGCTCTTCGCGCCAAGGCTTGTCGGACTTGTAAGCCTCCAACTCCTTCTCTAATTGCTCGAGTTGCTCGTGGCCGTTTTCCTTGCCAAGTTCAACGGCCTTAATGGCCCACTCACGCGCCTTTTCAAAGTCACCTGTCTCGGCGTACGAGGCTGCCAAGGTGCTGAGGATATGAGGTTGCTTGTACTCAGTTGCTTCGCAGGCCTTTAGCGCAAACTCAAGTGCCTCTTTGCCATTTCGGATGTCATCCTTCGGCGAGGTCGCAAGTACCCAAGACAGATTGTTGTACAAACCGCTGAGGTCTTCATCACTGGCTCGTTGCTCCTGAGGAACTTCGTCTTTGTTTTCCATAACTCGAATGGCTCGACGATAATCCTCGATAGCTGCGACGTGTTCGCTGATGCTCAGCTTCGCATCTCCTCGCAATCGCATCGCTCGCCACGCGGTCTTATCGCGACCAATGGTCTCGTCCAATAACTTGATCGCCAATCGAGGGCGGTCATCGGCTTGATAATAAGAAGCCAACTGCATGACCCAGTTTTGGTTATTGGGGTCGACTCGAACCAACAACTCCATGTCCTTAATTGCATCGGCGTAGCGTTTTTCTTGCGCCGAAAGCAGCGAACGCATCAACACTCCCTGTACCGAATCAGGTTCCAGCAGCAATGAATCGCTGATGTCTCGATTGGCTTTTTCAGTTTCGCCCTTCGCCAAGTACAACTGGCCACGATACAGAAGAGCTTCAAAGTCACGACTGTTCAGCTCGATTGCCTTGTTCAAATCGGCAAGTGCATCTTCATCTTTGTCTTGAGCCAAGTTGATGCGGCCGCGCCATCGATAGTTGTTTCCATTCTTAGGATCGATTTCAATTCGCTTGGTCAACATCTTGATCGCTTCGTCGAACTTTTTCAGTTGAACGAAAGCGTCCAAAGCTGCTCCAAATGCGATTTGGTTGTCCTTGTCCTTTTCAAGAAGCTTCTCAGCCTCGACAGCCGCCTCTTCGAACTTCTGAGTTGCCAACAAGATTGCGATCTTCGCTTGCCACGCATCGGTATTGCCTGGATAAAGCTGGAGGGCTTTGTTCAAGTCGACAAGCTTCTCAGCGACTTCACGTTGCAATCCGGCTCGCAGCATATACGCTTTCGATTGCTCTTCAGGACTGGTCTTGAGCTGTTCAATGGCCGAGTTCACGAAGCCAATGGCCTTCTCGCGACTTCCACCAGGCAGCACTTCTAATTCAGCTCGCAGCAAGTAGGCATCGGCTAAGTTGGGATTGTTGGCGATGGCCTTGTCCAAGTCAGCAACCATACGCTGCAACAGATTTCGCAAAGCGTTGGGGTTGTTCGCAATTCGAGCAAGCCGTTGTCGATTGGCCTGAGCGCGTTGCAACGCAGAAGCGGCAAGCATGTTCTTGGCCAGTTCTTTACCAACCTCATCCAAGCCTGCCTCGATGGCTTGCTCGCACAGCTCGATCACTTTGCCCAAGTCCTCGGGCGTCGTAGCACCAAGCTTTCGTTCGGTAGCTTCATCTAGCTTGGCTTGCCCCGCATCTTGAGCATAGGCTGCGTTACCGCCAATTAAGAGCAGTGTGAGTAGGCATAATCGTAGGGTGCTATACCGATGTAGCGATAACATTCGAAATGTCTCCGGTCGTAAGATTCGCAAATCCACGAAATTGGCAAGTCACCGTAGCGGCACATCATGAGTGATAAGGCCGTCGGCAAGGAAGGCGTGAGGAATGCACCAATCAAATTGTAGTCGTACAAAACGACTGCGAACCGCTTGGCGAGTCAATGATTGACGCTATTATCCTACGCGAACGGCAAGGAAATAAGAATACCGAACTAAGCAATCCTTGCATCGTTGATCATAACCCTGGACCAAACGAGGCGATCTTGAATAGCGGGCTAACTCTGACCCTCTTAAGGCATGCGAAGAGCGATTGGGCCAATGCAAACCTGGATGACCACGATCGGCCACTAAATGCTCGCGGGCGACGGTCGGCACCTCTAATTGGCAAATACATCGAAGATAAAGAGATCCCCATCGACGTAGTCCTTGCCAGCACTGCTACGCGGGCTCAACAGACCCTCGAGTTAGTCGTGTCGAGCTGGAATCGCGGTGCTCCCGAACTCTTTTCCACATCGAATCTGTACTTAGCAAGTCCACGAAAAATCATCGACGAGATTCAAAAATTGCCCATGCATTGGCGATCTGTGCTGGTCGTTGGACATAACCCTGGGATGGGTGAACTGGCGTCTATTTTGGCCGGCGAAGAGTTCGATTTTCCAACCGCCTGTTTGGCAAGTTTTGAAATAAGTGTTGAAAATTGGCAACAATTTCCCGCCGATTATGCTGGCCAGGGGAAATTAGTCCAGTTTTGTTGCCCGCGAGAGCTGGAGTAGTTTCCACCCGTGCCCGGTTCCAAAGGCCAAGGAAACGGCACAAAGGGCCAAATCTGCCTGTTTTTGGACTGATTGAGTTCGTCAAAATCGAGCAATGCGTTATTTCAGCTTGTCGAATTATGATGTTTGGAAAGAATGTTTGCCGATGATGAAACCAAAAGTACCGTTTCTGACGTAAATACGAATAGGAACAGCGGATTTCAATTTGCTTCGACGCATTCTTTCGTAGCAAGTTGAAGACGAAGTTCGGAAACTGGGAAAATCCCACCATGAACGATACGACCGCTAACACGTCCACCAAGCGATTCACGCTTGAGGAAGCCACGGCAATGTTGCCGTTGGTTCGGTCCATCGTTTCGGACATCTGCGAGGTCTTTCAAAGCGTGACCTCTCGACGAGTCGAACTGCATCGTTTGCTCCGCAAAGGCAATCGTGGAGCAGGCCGAATCTACGACGACGAAATGGCAGAAAGTCGTGCTGATCTGCAAGCTGAGTACGATCGCATTTGGCAATTCCGCGCAGAGCTGGAATCGTTGGGAATCTTGCTTCGTCAGCCCGAAGAGGGTTTGGTCGAATTCCCCACGCAAATCGACTCAGAAGCAGCTTTCTTTTGTTGGCGACATGGCGATTCGACGATTTCTCATTATCGCTTGGCTTCGCAGCCAGCCGGACAACGTTGGCCAATTCAAGACCGCAACTAACCTCTCTCGCTAACGCAGCGGGTTGAGATTAAATCATCGGACGGCTCACGCCATGTCGCTAGTTTGTCAGTTACAGTCTTTAGTTGCCAAATTGGGGCCGCGCTGGCAAAATCTTAAGATTAAGCCCTATAATGGCTGCTCATCTACTTTCTTGATTCTGCACCCACGATTTCGTAGTTGCCAAAAACGGATCAACACCGATCCTTTTTGGAACTGACTCAAACCGACACGCGTCTACACCCTTCGCAACGCCAACACAACGCGGATCTATGTCTAGCGACCAGGAAATCATCGACGCCGTATTGGCGGGCGAGGCGGCTCGTTTTGACGAGCTGTTCGACCGCTACCATCGTCGTCTGTTTGGACTCCTTTGGCACGCTTGCGGCGACCGTGAATTGGCCGAAGACTTGGGACAAGAGGCTTTCCTTCGCGCGTTTCGAAAGCTGCATTTGTATTCTGGACAGGCTCAGTTTTACACTTGGCTGGCTCGAGTCGCGATGAATTTACTCTCCAGTTTTCGACGCAAGCGGCGCATCGAAAGCGAAGTAGATCGCGAAGGATTTGAAATGGTCATGGACTCGGTAGGAGACTTTCAATCGCCAGACGCTCAGGCGCAATTGAGCGAAACACAAACGTGCGTTCGCCAAGCGATTGCAATGCTGGATGAGGAACGACGGGTGGTGTTGATACTTCGAGACTTTGAAGATATGGACTACGATTCGATCGCTAAAATCCTCGACATCCCCATCGGTACCGTCCGTAGCCGACTTCATCGAGCTCGCCTTGAACTTAAGATGTTGTTTCAATCCAAAGCAACTCAGCTTGGAATTGCGGAGGAATCATGACTCAAAATTCGCCTCACGCCAATTCTATTCCCGAGGAATGGTTGTCGGCCTATTTAGACGATGAATTGTCGGCTGAGCAGCGACAGTTGGTTGAAGCGGCAGTCAAGGAACAGCCTCAACTGGCGCAATTGCTTGACGAACTCATCGCAACGCGACGCTTGATTCAACAATTACCCGCATTCCCAACATCTTCCTCCCGACGCTCGCCATCAAGCACCAAGTCGGCGGTTGCCGACTTGGACGATGGACTCGATAGCGAAGAGGACTCGTCGAATTCGAATAACCTCGCAAGTGCAAGTGACCGACAGCTCAAGCAGCGATTGGCCGATGATCGTCCAATAATTGACTTGGCTCGATCCGATGAGAACGGTAGTTCATCCAGATTGTCATGGCGGATGCTTACCTTAGCTGCAAGTCTGATCGGCGTTGCTGCTTTGGGTGCAACTATGTGGTATCAATCAGACCGATGGAGCAAACTGGCCTTCGACACAAGCCCAGATAGCCGTGTCGGCTCGGCCATGATTCCTGAAGGCTTGGTCGATACAGATAGCGGCCCCAAGTCATTTGGCGGAGTGGAAAATCAAGTTGCTCCAACGGCCGCGCCAACGACTGATGCACCCAGCAGCCCCACGACCGAAGGCGGTATGGGCGGAGCTTTAGGTAGCGGATCGAGCGGGCGAGAATTTGCTGGCGGTCTAGGTGAAGGTGGAATGGGTGAAGGTGGAATGGGTGGTGGTTTAGGTGGTGGTGGTTTAGGTGGCAGCGGGTTAGGTGGCGCGAAGGAAGGCGTTGCAGGCGCAGCTCCGGCTGGAAATTCTCCGACGAACCAACCTTTCGATTTCACTCCCCGAACAAATGACCAACAACTTAGTCAGAAGGAAGCACTCAATCAGTTGCATGAAGATGCCCCAAACTTGAACACTCCAAGAACGCCAGCAGAGCCACCGGCAAGAGGATTGGCTGGAAACGTTCCGTCAAACTTGTTAGGAGTTGAGTCGGTTCCGGGAGGTGGCGATCAATTCGGAGCTCCCAATGCGCTTGAAAATCTCAAGGCAAACTCACCATCAGCCGGAGCTATGTCGGCGGAACCGATCTCGGTTCCTCAACTTCCATCCGCCAGCCCAAGTATAAACAGCCCGGCACCGTCCGATCTTGCTATGGAGTTTAGAGCCGCGCCCAAACAAGCCGATGCAACACTTGGCAATGCTGCACCTGGGGCTCCTTCACCAGCGGCTTCGGCGCCAACTGATCCTGCAAAGCCAGCACCCGTCAATGATCCGGGCCCTGTTGCAAGCCCTAAAGAAATGTTGGAACAGCGGCTCAATTCCGGGCAATCTGTCGAACCTTTGCCGACACCTTCTGCCTCAAACGCTAGAACAAGGCAAGGCATGAAGGCAAAGGAAGGATCGAGAGGGTCAGTGGAAAGCGGGCCAGCGGGAAAGGCTGAGTCGATGCGTGGGCTTGATGCCGCAAATCCTAAGTTGGCCGCACCATCTGCATCATCACCTTCGGCACCACTTTCCGAAGCGGCTCAATCCAACGATACGGCAAAAGGCGAAGCTATAAAGAAAATCCTGCCACTCAAGGCACAGGAAAAGAACCAAGTCGTGATTTCCAAGTCCGCGCTTTATAGGTCACCGGCCTGGAGCGAAGCTGCCGTGACTGCGCAGTTGGAAGGCAACCCGCTTTACCGGCCAATGTTAAGCTTGCTCAGCGATAACAACAAAGATAAATCTCTCACGCTACTAGCCGACGCAAAAGCGAATCAGGCTGACGAGTCGGTTTTGACGGCTGTCGTGCGTCTAACGGCCAATCAAAGGACTGCGGTCATCGAGCAATCAAAACAGCTTGGAATCGAACCGGCCGTCAAGGACGATGGACAGACCGCTTGGGTACTATTCTTAAATGCGACAGAGCTCGACCGACTCTTGGAATCCGCCAATCAACAAGAGAAGCTGAGTATCTTTTGGATCTCTCCCGCCAAACAATCGGCGTCCAGTGATCGCCGAGTTCTAATAGTTAATCCGTATTAACGACAATTGCAGCCAACTACTTACCTGCGTTCGATGCCCTGACGATCCAAACGCTGCTGGGTGAGTGATGGAGCACACTTCGGGAAACACTGCCCAGAAAGAACCTGGCCATAAAGCTTCGGCCTGTGTCACCAACCATCAGAATGTCCGACTTTTCTCGCTCGACAAACGCCACCAGGCCATAGCCCGCGTTAGCACATTGCTCGACACTTCCCGTCACAGCGCTGCCCAACTTTGCTTTCGCAGCCTCGACCGCTTTCGCCAACGCTCCTTCGTGAGCAACAATGATCTCTTGGGGGTCGAACTGCACAGGGATTTCGCTGAAGTTGTCCATGGGAAGGACTGCGGAGTTGACCAAATCGATCTTGGCACCTTTGTTCCAACCTGTCCGCACAAGTTCATCAAGGACGTTATGGCTTGGGGCCGAGTCGTCGAAGCCGGCTGCAATCTTCAATGGTGCATCGCTGTTAAGACCGGGAGTGTCGCGGACAACCAGGACTGAGCATGGTGCGTGCGTGGCAACATAGTCGCTAACGCTTCCAAGCAAGACTCGAGCCAGCAAAGAATGCCCCTGAGCTCCCATGACAACTAGATCGACGCCAAGCTCTTTAGCCCGATCCACAATCACCGCCACAGGATGACCTTGAACAACTTCGCCCGTCGCCGCAACACCAGCCTGAGTCAACGACTTGATGGTTTTATCGACGCTGGCCTGACATTGAGTATTCAGTTGCTTGAGATAATCTGCACCAAAATCCAGTTCAAGTGGTCCAGGAACAACCGCCAAGTTCACCACAGATAACACGTGAACATCAAATGTCGCCATGGGGTTTAGGCGTAGAAGCAATTTTGTTGCCAACGCAGAACTGTCTGAGCCATCGGTTGCCAGTAGAATTTTCATCGCGGAGGCCCTGCCCAAAGTTTGAGAGTGGTTTGTTGATGTTTCTGCACTGCAGATCAATCAAAGGATTCGTTTATCCAGTCTCTAGTTTACCGGATTCGACGACGGATGATGGAGCATTGAACTCGCTGAGACCAATTGCCACAGATTGTTCCCGTGTTTTGAAGCTGAGCTATGAATGCGAAGGAATCCCGTTGGAAACGGGAGCGACAATTGAGAGTCGCTCCCGTTTCCAACGGGATTCCTTCTAGCGCCTGCGGTTCAAGAGATCCTAGAACCACTTGCTGCGAATGAAGTAGATCATCATCGCAATTGGCAAGATGGCACAACAAGCAACCGTTGCGTAGAAGAGCTTCGCGTTATCAACGGGCAAGGCCGTAAAGTTCTGTCCGAAAAAGCCTGTTAGGAAGGTGAGCGGCAGAAAGATGGCGCTCAGAATCGTCAACCGCTTCATGATTTCGTTGGTACGCTGCGAGGCGGACCAAAGGTGAGCGTCGCGGATATTGTTGACCATTTCTCTGGCGCTCTCGACATAGCTGTGCAACCGCAAGGCGTGATCAAAAACGTCGCGCATGTAGATTTCTACTTTGGGGCTAAAGAGATCATTGCTCTGATGAGTTAACGTCGAAAAAACGTCGCGCTGAGGCAAAAGAATTCTCCGAAGCTCCAATAACAATCGTTTGAAGTTGATGATCTCTTCCAGCTTTACCTCCTGAGCCGAACTTAGGACGCGATCCTCAAGGTCGTCCAACTTCAATTCGACCTCTGTAATTAGAGGAAAATAGCTATCCATCAGCCCATCAAGGATCAAATAGCACAGATAGTCGACGCCCTGGCTGGCCAAGCGACCGTCGGCCGATAGTCGATTCCAAAGCAAGTCTAACGAGGGGATCGGCTCTTCATGGATCGTGATAATCAAGTCGCGTTCGATGAAAACGTGCAGTTCCAGGGCCGAAGACTGCCAGAGATCTTGCCAGTCGATTCGAAAGCCATGCACCACCAGAAAGTCGTAATGCTCGTAGGCCTCAAACTTGGGCCGTTGATCAAAGTGGAGACAATCTTCCAACGTCAGAGGGTGGAACTGAAATCGCTCACCCAGCAGCTTGATCGACTCGGCATCTTGCTTGGTTAAGTCGATCCAGCGAAGCCTATCGACGGGTGGATAGATCGCATCGGTGCCGTCGGTCACTGAAACGGCGTGAGTCGATTGACAAATGGAAAGCGTGCGAAACATGGTCATCCTTGATCAATTTCCTGCCCAGTTTTATCGACTTAGTTTCATCGACGATAGAGCTGAATCCCACCTGAGCTTTTACCTGCGGACCAACCGCCCGAGAGACTGCCTGGATTGTGCTGTAGTTGCATTTCGTAGCTACCCATCGGTCCCAATCGCTTCGTAGAGTACAGCATATCGCCTTCTTGCACCACGGTAGCTCGATAGACGTAGGGAACAACCACTGCAAATCTGCCCGCGAACGTACCTTGGTAGGTGCCATCTCCATTGGGCTTAAGATTGGCACGCAGTGTGCCCTGATGGCCACGACCATTTTCTTTGTAGGTGGTCCATCGACCAGCCCAACGCCCAGCAGGCTCCTGAGCCGTCAACGTAGTACTCATGGGCAGCATCGCAAAGAACAGTGCAAGACAAACTACAGCAAACAGATTTCGAGTAGAGCTCATCGATTATTCCTCGCTTGAAAACGTGCTTTGACAGCGCGAACTGGATGACTGAATCGACTCAACGAATGTCAGTTTAGATTCGCACTGCTTGATTATAGCTAGTGCTACTTCAACGCTAAACATCTGGGTAGAGCGCCCGCGTGCTTCTGTGACTGAGCGACAAATGATTGAGATTGTTCGTTCGGTATCAGCAGCGACGTACAGTTGCCTGTTGTAGTTGCGCGCGACAACACTGGGGCAAAGATGCGGTTGCAAAACATGCTTTTGCGCCGGTCTATTCGTCAGAATGCTTGCATTCGAACCGTCTTGGCCACTTAGGTGTCTTTCGAAGCGACTAGAGCAAGGTGTCCACGCGCTCCGAAAAAAACGTCTTTCACCCCCCTACGTAGCTGTTCGGAATGGTGGCTTTTTGAAATGTGAAGCGGATTTGAACCCCCTGATGCGGTTCTTTAGGGGGGTGGCTAGGCGGTTTGGCAAGAATCGATTTGCCGGAGCACGTTCTGGCAACCAAACTTGAGGGACGCAAGGAAGCACGTCCCGGGACTCAGTGGAAGTCAGAATTTCCCGCGCAATTGCTTTCTAAATCATGTCAAACGTAGATAGAGCCTATAACCAAGTTCGAAATGAGCTAGCAGAAGTCGGTCTGCTAGCCGATGGTGTCTATTTGGATGCTGTCGAGTTGTGTATCTCACATGAGAAGAGTGGAGACGGAGAAGTTGGGTATGTGTTTGAACGTGTTGGGCACTTTGCCGAACGCGGATACAGGCCCGGTGTGATCTACTTGCCTCGAGATCTACCACACAAGCGATACAAGCCAGGCTTCACTCTAACGGATACCATCCGACACGAGTACGCGCATGCTTGGTTCTATTTGGATCCAGGATTTTTCCGACAGGATTGGTTCGTAAGTACATTTGGTGCAGCTTATGCCAATTGTGCGCCCTTACCGTATCAGTCCTGGCAGAAGCAAATGAAGAAGGATCCCGAGTTCAAAGCTCGCGCTCAGCTAAGCCCTGACATAGAGGCCGTTGAGCGACATTTCATCTCTCAACTGCTCAAGCACTTTGTCAGCGAGTACGCGACAACCAACGCGAGTGAGGATTTTGCGGAGACGTTCATGTTCTTCCTCAAGTATCGAAAGTCGCTGAATCGGTTTGCACGTCGCGAAGGCGTGTATCGCAAGATTCGCATGGTCGAACGAGCGGTTGCCATGGCTGCCAGACGAACTCGCCAGTTTTCCGGCCGTCGATCGGCCTAGGTAGTAAAGTTAGGGTTCCTCCGCCAGGAGGAACTGGAACCAGAACCAAAACCCACTAAGTCCTTCCACCTCGGGAGGACTTTTTTGTTGGAATCCCTGCTTGGGAAGGCCCTATCGCCCAGACAACCAATGTTTACCAGCTTGGTTTCCAATAATCACTTCCGCAGGTTTGAAAGCCTAGTTATACTTCTCGCTCCCAAATGTACCTCATTGGCGTAACTCATTGGCAATTCGATCCCTTAGGAGGGGCTATTCGTGGCTTCCGGAAAATATCTTTTCACTAGTGAATCTGTAAGCATGGGTCATCCGGACAAGCTGGCTGACCGAATCTCTGACAGCGTTTTGGACGCTTTGTTGGAGCAAGACCCAATGAGCCGCGTGGCCTGCGAAACGTTGGTCACAACTGGGTTGGCCTTGATTGCTGGTGAAATCACCACCAAAGCAAACGTGAACTTTGCTAAGACCGTCCGCACTGCAATTCGCGAAGTCGGCTATACCGACGACGAATGGGGCATCGCTGCCGACACTTGCAACGTGATGATCGCCCTGGACGAACAAAGCCCGGACATTGCCATGGGTGTCAATTCTGACGCTTCAGCAGGCAAGGACATCGGTGCTGGTGACCAAGGTTTGATGTTTGGCTTTGCTTGTAACGATACCAGCGAACTGATGCCAATGCCGATTGCTTTGAGCCATCGGATCACCAATCGCCTGACTGAGGCTCGATTCTCCAAAGAGGTCAACTGGCTTCGCCCAGATAGCAAGAGCCAAGTAACGATCGAATACGACGGTTTCAAGCCAGTGCGGATTGATACCGTGGTAGTGTCGACTCAACACGCTCCTGAAGTCACCAATGACGAGATCCGCAAGTTCGTGATCAACGAAGTAATTCTCAAGTGCTTGCCACCTGAGCTGGTCAAGGGCGAGATCAAGTACCACATCAACCCAACCGGCAAGTTCGTCGTGGGTGGTCCTCACGGTGACTGCGGTCTAACTGGCCGAAAGATCATCGTCGACACCTACGGTGGAGGGGGTCGTCACGGCGGTGGAGCGTTCAGCGGCAAGGATCCAACCAAGGTTGACCGAAGTGCGGCTTACATGGCTCGACACGTCGCCAAGTGCTTGGTTGCAGCCGGAGCGGTAGACCGCTGCGAAGTCCAATTGGCTTACGCAATCGGTGTTGCCGAGCCCGTTAGCGTTCACGTCGACACTCAAGGTTCAGGCAAGTTTAGCGACGAAAAGATCGTCAAGGCCGTTCGCGACCTGTTCCCATTGTCACCTGGTGGAATCATCGAATACCTCCAGTTGCGTCGTCCGATCTACCGCGCAACCAGCGCCGGCGGTCACTTCGGTCGCAGCGAACCAAGCTTCACTTGGGAAGCGACCGAGAAGAAAGTTGCGGAACTGAAGAAGGCATTGGCCTAGTTACCGACTTCGCGCAGAGCTGCGAATCAATGACAATAACCTATCCTAGACAGTTTCTAGGATAGGTTTTTTTGTGGAGTTTTCCGATGGTTGTTCCTTCCAAGAACCAACAGAACGAGCTTTGGATCTTTCTCGTTATCACATGGTGGATCGGCAGTTTGGTCGCCTGGATTGCTACATGGACTGCTTCAACTAGCTCCGACGCCAATGACAGTTTTTTGACGGCAAGCGGGATCTTGCTGTTCGGCGTCTCAGCGGCTCTTCGACTTCCCGTGGTAACGTCGACTCAGCCCACTACATCGTTGGAAGATCACTTCGTTTGGTTGGTGACAGCATCGGCAAATGTGAATTGGCTGGGCTATCTGTGCTTGAGTGCACAATCCTATGCCGCGGTTTTGCCGGCAGGGCTGGTGGGGATCTTGATCGAGTATTGGCTGTGGAACGAAATGTGTCGCCGCGATTGTCTTACCGGTCTCCGCGATTTCATTTCAGCCTTCAGTAAGAACGCTGTGAAGAATGCCATTTCGTCCGGGAACGACGCAATCAAAGTTAAGAATCCCACGGATGTAGCAGTCAATCAACTTGCAGTTAGCTCGGTGGTCGCCAGTTCAGGCGTCATTAGTTCAGTGACATCCAATTCAGAGTCTACTGCTTATGAACGAATCGAATGCAATCTACCCGATTCAGCTTCAATTCAGTTGGATGGTGGCGTTGAGGCCACGGATAGCACGGTTCTTCGCACAAGCGAGGATGGAATCGATCCTGCTGGCTTCCGTTACATGGCAGGGGAAGTTCAGGTTGCCTGGGAAGAGTCGCAGCGGTCACAAACCGTTGTACTGGGCTTTGTACCTGCCTTTCAAGGCTCACCAGAGGTTGAGCTAGAACTGGACTGCGAGGAATGCTCGGCTCAGATTCAGAATTGCACACCCAGCGGCCTACGAATCCAGCTCAAACGCTCCCTAGGCTCGAATACACCGGCCTCGAATACACCGGCCTCGAACTCTCAGCTAACAAATTTGTCATGGTACGCCAAGGAATCGAACTGCGGCGAGCCTTCCGACGGAGAATCGGCGGAATCAAAGCCCCAAACACTTGCCTAGTTGGTGGTCATGAGCCGCTAAGCCAACTATAATTTCAACTTCATCTTTCCGGTTTATCCCTTGGGAGCGTTGTGATGTTGCGTCGTTGTTTGTCCTTGGCAATCGTCTTTGCCTTGTTGCTGCTGTTGCAAGCCAGCGGTGGAGCACAGGATGCTACAAAATGGACGAATCCAGATGGAAAAGAGTTGGTGGGTGAGTTTGTCCGTATGGAAGGCAAGGCTGTCGTTCTTAGATTGGAGAACGGCAAAGAGGCTAAGGTCCCCCTGACGAACTTGAGCTTAGAAAGCCACCTCCAAGCTCTGAAGCTCGCCAAGCCCGAGGCCTTCAACAAGGAGGTCGTCAAGGCTCCCGTTGCGGTTGAAGCCGCTCAACTGACCTTCAAGATTGCTCCATCTGCCGCGCTGACATCGCCCTTCGAAGACGATCCCAAGATCGACAGCTTTCTGAAAACATTTACGGATGAGTTGAACAAAGGGAATCTGTTTGTCGCTTGGCACATGATGCCTCCCAAGATGCAAACAGATATGTCTGCTTTCCTCAGCAAGAATCTGCAAGGCCTGGGGCCATCGGCACCTGCACAATTGCGAAAGGTCTTTACCTACTTAGCAAGTATCGCTTCGAAAAAGCGAGATTGGATCCTTGATCCTGCCGTTACGGGCCAGCCAATTCCTCCCGAACAACTCGCACAAGCTGAACAAGCTTGGCCCTACATTGTTTCTTTTTTAGAAGGAGTGGCCGATCCATCGATTTGGGAACCCAGTAGCTTTCAGCAAGAGAACATTCCTAACTTCTTGGCCTCATTGTTGGTCAATTTTCAGTACCTGGCTGAACTAGACAAAGACCCATCCAAAGCATGGTCTTACGTAGTGGTCAGCGAATCAGCCGATCGGGCCGAGGTTAAGTTCAAAGTAAACGGACAGGAGATGCCACCGGCTCAGTTTCAAAAAGTTGGAAAGATTTGGGTCGTACCTGAATTGATGATTGAGATTCGTGGCTTCTTGGATAAGTCTGCCAATGCGCCGCCAAATCCAATGGTTACGACGGGATTTTCCGGCTTTATGGCAGTGGGCTTGCCGGTCCTAGGAAAACTGGACCAAGCCAAAACGAAGGAAGAGTTCAAGAAAACGTTGGAATCATTGACCGGTCAAATGAGGAAGCTTCCTGCCGGGGCTGGCCCATCGGGTCCTCCACAAATCCCAAGTTGGATTCCTGGCTTCGGCTCTCTACCTGGACAACCATCGCCACCACCAGGCAAGTAACGATCTATTTCAACTCTGCTTGGCTAATCAATGAAGCTTGATCTCAGCCGCACCATCGTTGCCGTCAGCAGCCCGCTAGCTCCGGCGGCCAGAGCGATAGTGCGATTGTCGGGAAATGCAACCGCTGAAATACTCAAGCGAGTTTTGCGACCTGCTGGTTCAAGCTTCCAACGCACCGGTATTGAAACTAGCGTTATTGAAGGTGCTGGCGTTGAAGCTGCTGGCGTTGATCGTGACGATCTTTTGGCTAACTGCAAAAGCTCGACCTACTTCAACGCCCAACTGGATCTCAATTGGGACCAGCGCTGGCTGAATGTTGGCGTTTACTTCTGGCCAAATCATCGTAGCTTTACTGGCGAACCCAGCGCCGAGCTGCATTTGATCGGTTCGGTTCCAATTGTGAACCGCGTACTTCGATGCCTCACGGAAGCTGGCGCATCACCGGCCGAGCGCGGAGAATTTGCATTGCGGAGCTTCTTGGCTGGCAAACTGGATTTGGTCCAAGCCGAAGCCATACTGGGCGTCATTGAATCGACCGAATCTGATCAGCTTCAGTGGGCACTTGGGCAATTGGGCGGCAACATCAGCGAACCCGTGCGCAAACTCCGCAGCGAACTGATGGAGATGTTGGCTCACTTAGAAGCTGGGCTAGATTTTGTCGAAGAGGATATCCAGTTCATTACTTATAGTGAACTGAAGGATAGGCTTGACTCAATCATCGAGCGTATTGAACAACTCGGCGAACAGCTTCGCTCACGAGGCGTCGGTAATCGCGATCTGGAAATCGCCTTGATCGGTCCACCGAACGCAGGGAAAAGCTCGCTGCTTAACGCGATCGTCGGCACTGACCGAGCGATTGTGTCTCCAATCGCCGGTACGACTCGCGACACCGTTTCAGCGAGGCTCGCGTTAGCAGGAACCAGTGTGACTCTGTTGGATACCGCCGGAGTCGAGGAGATTTTCGATCAATCACCTCGTGCGATCGCTCAGCAGCTTCTGCGGACGCGACTGGCTAGCTGCGATGCTCTTTTGGTTTGCCAAGACCTGAGCAATCCAAGCAACGAATTTGAGCAGCAACTTAAGGACTCAGCCGATCTAGCAGGCAAGCCTGTGATTCGAATCGGAACCAAGGCGGATTTGGTAATGTCTAGTAATCAGTTTAGCTCCCAATTGCCGGAGCCGGACTGCGTCGTTTCGATTAGCCAGCCTGAGCTGTTGGAGCAATTACTCCATCGAATTGAACAGGTTTTAGTTCGTCAAACCAGCAGTCGGTTCACCCAAGCTACGCACCACACGGCCATTCGTTGCTTCCACAGCTTAACGACGGCAAGGGAGAGCCTTGCGCGAGCCCGTGAGCTGATTGCATTCCAAGAGGGCGAAGAGCTTATTGCCAGCGAGCTACAATGTGCATTGCTGGACTTATCTTCGATCATTGGCGAAGTCCACAACGATGATATCTTGGGCGAGATTTTCAGCCGCTTTTGTATCGGCAAGTAGAATCTCGCTTTAGAATAGGGGTGTCAGCAGTTCCGTCGAAGCCTGATCCCAGCAAGGAATTGCGAACTTTTGGGCCTCACCGGAGGTTGCATCTTGCCCGCCGAGTCGCGATGACTTAGCATAGTCCACTCTATTAGTGACTTCTATTCTCCAAATCAAGGAATTCCAATGGCAGAGCGGTTGGTAACACTCAATGTCAACGGTGTGACCATTGTGCGTTTTAAGGACAAACGGATTGTTGATGCGGGAAACATCGAGCAGATGGGCGATGAGATGTTGCAATTGGTGAACGCGCAACACCTTAAGCAGATCCTCCTCAACTTTGAAGGCGTCGAGTTTCTTTCGTCGGCTGCTTTTAACAAGTTAATCGAGCTCAACAAAGCGGTTAAAGATGTTGGTGGCGTATTGCGCATTACCGGTCTCCGCGCGGAGATCTTAGAGGCATTTAAGATGCTGAGACTGAATAAGATATTCGACATTCGCAAGACCGAAGCTGATGCGTTAAAGGCTTACGGAGTAACCAATTAGAGGTTGGCTAACGCAAGCAGGAGGATCTTTCCTCTTGCGGTTCGTTGAACGGCCGATCGCATCAACCGCTGCAACTGTCAGTCTGGAGTGACCCAATGACAGAAACAAGTTGGACATGGACTCTTCATAAGAAGATTCCTAGCTCCCTGCCTGTTGCCCACCAATATCTTGAGACCTTTCTCCAAGCACTTAAAGATGCTGGCTGGGATGGTAGAGACTATTTCCATGTTCAGATGGCCAGCGAAGAAGCCCTCGTCAATGCGGTGACTCATGGAAACAAAGAGTCACCCGACAAGCAGGTTGAAATCGAACTCTACATCTCGCCCGACCTAGTTAACATGCGAATCAAAGACGAAGGTGCGGGATTCAAACCTGAGTCCCTGCCAGACCCTCGCAGTGAAGAACGCGTGGATATGGTTCACGGTCGCGGTGTCTGGCTGATTAAGGAGATGATGTCAGAGGTTCAATATTTGGGAAGCGGAAACGAAGTTATCATGATCCGTCGTCGCCACGACCCACGGTTTGATGAACCTGATGAGGACGGTGATGACGACTTCTTTACTGAGGACTAAAGCACGCGTCAGGAAAGTGCGTTAGATCTTATGCCACGTTCGCTCAAGGAAGGTTTGCCCAGAGTAGGTTTGCTCGGCGAGAGTTTATCCGTTCCGAATTTCGTTGCATCTGACGTTCTTCGCGTGGTTGGTGCGCGAACGCATAACTTGCAAGATGTTTCGATCGAAATTGCGCACAATCAATTG
>CAUJKA010000500.1 GCA_963204965.1 Planctomycetota bacterium
ATCGCACTAATGCCCTTCCTCGATTGAGATTGGCGGCAATTGAAAATCACTTGACCATCTTGTAGCAATTCTTGTCAATGCGAACGACTCGAAAGTAAACGTTCGAGTCCGACTCGGTCACCAGTAAGACTAGGTCCGAAGACCGGCATAGCTTTGCCTTGCCAATCATTGGCACGAACTTCTCTTTTTCTTC
Source organism: Planctomycetota bacterium (assembly GCA_963204965.1). GTDB lineage: Bacteria > Planctomycetota > Planctomycetia > Pirellulales > Pirellulaceae > Aureliella. Next base: position 194 of record CAUJKA010000500.1, read on the forward strand.
GGTGAAGTTGATCCGTACCGAAGCATAGGCCAGAAGTCTATGATTGACAGCCATACGATGATCAAGAAATGAATTCAGATCCTCTTCGTTGATGAGGGCAATCTGCAACTTGTCATCCGGGACGAGGGTAGGTTGCAACAACGGCTTTGCGTTTCCATGCATGCATGGACTGTTGAACAAACACTGAAGTCCAAAGAATAGTGTGTACAGCTTCATATCCAGTCTCCTCACTCCATTCGGGTTCCTGCCATGAGCCAATAAGATAGCGGCTCAGTACTGGCAAGCCTAGAGAAAAATCGTAGTGTTGCCAGCCACTTTGCGGCAACGTATTTGGTTTCGTAATTGACCAAGCAAGAAAGAACCGGAAGACAGCGACAGGGATGTTGCGGTTCGAATGAAGACAATTGAAATAGTTGCATAAGCCCTCACCGCTAAAACCGCCAAGCCGACGACCCCGGGTAACGCTTGGCTCGCGGGACTCGCCGCGCTCCCCCGGGGGCTAGGGATGTTTCGCCACTTCGTGGCTGGGCTACGGGGTTGGATGCTGGGTTGAAACTGCCATGTGACAAACTTAAAGTTCTACGTACGCTTTGGCAATCATCGGTTCATCTGCGGTTTGCTGATGGCGGGAAATCATTTGACATTAGCTTTGTGGCTTTTGTGTTTTTGTGGCCGTAAGATCGTTACTCGCGCTTATGCCAGGCGTACACAACCCATTACAGCCAAACAGCGAGTCAAACGCAAGGCTCAAGAAGTGTAGGCAATAGAATTGAGGCAGGAGAATGAAGCACCTTTTTATTCTTCCGATTCCTCTTCCTTCGCGGGCTTCGCGCCTTCGCGTGAGCCCCTGTCTCTAAGCAACAATTTTTGAGGCCGTCGTTCTATTGCGAATCCTATCTTCTTACCAACATTTTCCTACCAGCCTCCTAATCGCTCCTCGCCCATATCGCCTCCCCGCAAGTACTTGCTTGGGTTCGCTTGCGCCACTCCCTGGAAACAGTCAAACGGCTGTTGCAGTTCAATTGCCTGGGAGGATACTACGCACGCGAGGGTAGTTTTCTGTTAGACTGGTGTGCTCGGGAACTGAGTGTTGCTTCCTCCTTTCAACAACTAACGCCTACGCCCACTATGAATCTTGATTTGCAAACGCAATTGGAGGCTCAGAGAAAAGTCCAGCCTCTGGCCCCAGCCGTTTCCATGCGATGGTACTTCATCTCTGTGGCTGCGCTGGGTGTCGTCATCGCTCTGGCAATTCGAAGCGGAAGTGTCAAGCTGCAAATACTGTTGGGGTTGTTGGTTTGTCCGGTAGCGATCTATCTACTTTGCTCGTCAGTCTGCTTCCTCATCGCATACTTGGTTGGGTCGCTGAATCAGATCGTCTTTTATCAAGCTCAACGCCCAGAGTCGCCCTTTGCCAACGAGACGTTACCGCCTCAGATCATTCCTCCACAAGCAAGGGATTAGTGTCATGACGAACTTACTCTTGCGATTCGTTCTCGGATGCTGTTTGTTGACGACGTTGCACTTGAACCTCGTCTTGGCTGGTTCGTTCAGTACCAGGAAGTCTGGTCGCGCGGATGCTCTCCGGGTTACTTACACTCCCGATGCCGATTGCACGTTAAGCTGTACTGAGATGTTGATCACGGTGACTACAGTTGCGGGACAACCGAGCTCGGCTGACCGAGAGCTCGAGTTCTTGCTATACACGGCCAGTTACTCTGGACAATCGACGGCTTACTCAACGAAGATTGTTTTGCCGGAGGGAGCAACTTCAGCCACGGCCAAAATCATATACCGCCAATCGCTACAGTATGGATATAGCGCGGTAGACTTTCGCGAAGATGGCCGAAGCTTGATGCAGCCTCGACTTCCGCTGTCTCTTTCAAACACCGGCAGTAATGTCCAGCAAGACGTGCTTGAGATTCGTCCGGACAACAGTGCAGCTAAAGGCAGTTTTACAGCGGACTTTGGATTAGCGGGTCAGACGTCGAACTCGTTGGCTCTTTCAAAGAGCCCTTCGGATTGGCGAGCCTACTTGGCCTACGACGCGGTGATCATTAGTGCTCCTCTCTTGGACCTTGCATCGCCGCAACAACTGGAGGCGTTATTTACCTATGCACTATCTGGTGGGGCCGTGATTGTTCACTCTTCAAATGGTGAAACGGCCGCCAAGCTTGATCAGCTCTCCACGGCTAGCAAGAATTCGTTGAACGACAATCGCTGGGAAAAGCTGTCTAGCCCGGAGCGCAAGTTTGGTTCGAAGCGTTCGCATGGTGGAGGTCGGTTGATTGTTTTCGAGCAAGTGCCACCGAACTGGCTGGAGCATGTACGCTCAACGGTTCACTATCCCATGGGAGACGTAGCCGCTAGTGGAGACACCGACAGTCAGTGGTTCTGGCGCAACATTGTTCAAACAGTTGGGAAGACGCCCGTATGGGCCTTTATCGGTTTCGTAATGTTGTTCGTCATCGGCGTTGGCCCCGTACTGTTGCGAGTGACAAGTCGCCTTCAACACCGAACTCTACTGCTGTTTCTCATTCCTGCCTTCTCGCTTCTCGCAACGGTGCTGTTTCTGCTGTTCAATATTTCTCGCGAGGGTTTTGGAACGCGAGGTCGAGTCGCGGCCATACAGTACTTCGATGCCACGACCAACCAAGGCTTTACTTGGTCTCGACAATCCTATTTCTCCGGTTCTCCACCCCGTGATGGATTGAAATTCTCTCCAAAAGCTTTGGTCAAGCCTTATCTGGATGACCAGTTGTCCAACGGACCGTGGAGCGATCCGCGTGACCGTCAAGGGGCCGTGATCGAACAACAAGAGGAAGCGATGATCCTCGGCGACTGGCTATCACCTCGGGCCCAACATCACTTGCTTTCTGGCGAACCTACAAAACAGTTCAAGCTTCCGATCGCAATCAAGAAGGTCTCTGACGAGCAAGTCGAGGTTTCGAATTTGACCGAGCGTGCGATTCCCATCGTGGCCCTCAAGGGAGTGACTGACGGCATGGGGTTCCTAGCGCTGGACTTGGACCCAGGTGAGACTCGCACGTTGTCACTCGAATCGTTCGGAAAGATCGAAATTCAGATTCGTGGTCAAGACAATCAACGTGCCCCCACGATGCCAGTTGAAATTCAGGGCAAGTCAACTGGTTATGGCTACAGCCGCTATTACTACTATAACTCGAACATCGTAGTGAACGATCCGATCGATGGTGCACTGAAGAAGTTCTCAATGAATATCCTACCTGAGTACGGCTGCTGGATTGTCAGCCACGATCTCCCCGAGATACCTTTGCCTTTTGAAGCTAAGGTGTATGCGAAAGAAAAGCACTACTTGATTCAGACAGGAGTCTATCCATGGTAGCTTCTGGTCAACCCATGATTCAATTGCGTCGGCTCTACCGGTTTTTTGGACAGACTCGAGCCGTCAACGACGTGTCGTTCGAAGTCAACGCCGGTCAAGTGTTTGGATTTATCGGTCCCAACGGCGCGGGCAAAACAACTACGATGCGGATTCTGTCCACGTTGGATCTTCCCGACTATGGCGATGCGCTTGTCGATGGATTTTCAGTAATCAACGATCCAGACCGAGTTCGAAAACGCTTGGGGTTTATGCCCGACGACTTTGGAACCTATCCGAATATGAACTGCTTGGAGTATCTAGACTTCTTCGCTCGCAGTTATGGACTGATTGGTCGCGAACGTATCAAGGCTCTGCGCCACACGCTCAGCTACACCGGCCTGGACAAGATTGCGGAGAAGTCGATTCAAGGACTCTCTAAAGGAATGCGGCAACGGTTGTGTCTTGGTCGAGCAATGATCCATGATCCCGCGGTGTTGATCTTGGACGAACCCGCCAATGGATTGGACCCGCGAGCGAGAATTGAACTGCGACAAATGGTGATGGGACTCGCAGCAGATGGCAAAGCGCTGCTGGTTTCTTCTCACATTCTCAGTGAGCTCGGTGAGATGTGCGACTGCCTGGGAATCATTGAACGGGGTACGCTGATTGCCAGTGGCACCGTGAAGGAGATTCAGAATCGCTTGCACCCCCACTTGAACATCCGCGTTCAAATGCTCGGCAATACCGAGGCTGCAGTAGACTGGCTGCGAACTCAGCGAGGCGTGGTACAGTTGACCAGCGAAGGATCGACTATTCGCTTTCAGTTTCATTCCACTGCGGACGAAAAGTCGCGCGAGGTGGCTCAGTTGCTCAAGGCAATGATTCAACAAGAGTTTGAAGTGGTGGACTTCACCACAGAAGGTAAGACGTTGGAAGATGTGTTCATGCAGATCACCACAGGAGCTGTGCAATGAGTGCTACAAGCCCTAACGACCTTTTTGCGGATATTTCACTGACTCCACCCGTTGTTGGTCTGCCTCCAACAGAAATCAACAACCGCTTCGTGCAATTGCCCGAAGAGGGTTGGCGAGTCTATTGGGCTTGGTTGAGCGAACGAGCGAACCCCATTGTGGTCAAAGAAGCTCGACAGGCTTTAAACTCCAAGCAGTTCACAATCAGCTTTTCGTTAACCTTAATTGCCGTAATCTGTTGGACGCTCCTAGCGGTCGTTATTCAGTTGCCCAGCTTGTATTACGTTCCGGGCGGGATGTTAATGCTCGCTGGCTTCATGGTTATTTTGTCTTTCCCCATGTTGCTGATCATTCCGTTCAGTGCTTTTCGATCGATGATCATCGAGTCTGAAGAACGGACATTTGAACTGGTCAGCATCTCAGCTCTTTCGGCGCGGCAAATTGTCAATGGCAAGATGGCGTCGGCGCTGTTGCAAACGATCATTTACTTGGCGACATTGACGCCATGCTTTGTGATTACCTACTTGCTTCGAGGCGTGTTGCTATCGTCGATCTTGTACTACTTGATTTTCACACTGCTGCTATCGGTAACGTTAACCGCCGTTTCAATTCTGGTGGCTTCGATTGGACGAGCCAAACTGTTGCAAGTCATTTCGAGCATCGCATTGTTAGCTGGGTTGCTATTTGCTGCGTTTACTTGGAGTATGGTAACGGTCAATACTCTAGTGTTCTGGGACTTCGCAGGCTGGGGGCTGAATGTCGTTATCGGTGTGACCATGCTGACTTGCACCCTAGTTCCCGTTTGCCTCAGAAGCGCGACCGCCGCGATCGACTTCCCAAGCGAAAATCATGCCACAGCATTGAGAATTCGATTGACGATCTTTTTGTACAACTGCTTGGGATGGGGTATGTGGATTGCGCTGGCTGCCGAGGAAGATGAAGCTTGTTACACCTTTATTTGCGTGGGGCTCGCACTATTTCTACTCGTGGGATCATTTGTGGTCTCCGAAAACGGGATCATTTCGCCTCGAGCTCAACGGACGCTTCCGCGAACGGTGGTGGGGCGTATCTTTGGAACGTGGTTCTTCCCTGGAGCAGGACTGGGTTATGTGTACATGTGTTGTATGTTCACAGGTTGGACCATCGCATGGATTGCACTAGCTCTGTTAGCGCCAAACTTCCAAATGCGAATCAATGAAACTGAACAGATCATTGCGATGAGCCTGCTCTGTTGGCTGTATTTCTTGTTCTACAACGGACTGGCTCGATTGCTCATGCTGGCCATTCCCAAGACTGTTTCTGGGCGGATGGTCATGGGTTTCTTGCTGCAAGCCATTTTGGTTTTGGCTGGTGTTGCCGTGCCGATGATTGTGATCAGCTTGCTGAATGGGTTTAGGCAGCCAGATTACGGATGGCACCAGTTTCCCAACATCGTTTGGACAATTGGCGAGGTTTCTTCGACAGGAATCGCCAGTGTTGCGCCCTCATTCCTGCTGTTAGCCCTTTTCGCAATCCCGATTTTCGGTTTGAATTTGTTACTGTGTGGTCGCGACGTGTTGCTTGTGAGAATCCACGTTCCAGGTCGATTGAAGGAAGAGATTCAAGCTAATCAGCCTGAACCGCCAGCTACCCCAGATCCATTTGCCTAGTATTCGACACACTGAGTTCTACGTTACCAACTCTGTTGAGTGAGATTTCTACATGAGCTTTCATCCTGACGATCGTCCGGATCCATCTGAGCAACCGATTCGGGCTCGAGTGCCTGAACACGTTGCCGGTGGCTGCTTCAGCACGGGCGTTATTGTAATGACCGCTCAAACTGAGTTCATTTTGGACTTCGTGCAGAATCTTGGTCGACCTCACCAGATTGTCGCTCGCGTCGTGATGCCGCACGGCGTACTGCCTCAACTGGTCGATGCTTTGGGACGTAACATTCAGCTCTACCGTGGTCGCTGGGGGGAACTACCTTCACCCATTGTTCCAAACCAAACCTTAGTGCAAGCTCCATTGCCCGGGGGAACTGCTCAACAGACTGCCAACCCAGTTAAGCCCAACGTTCCTTTGGGCGGTGTGGCCGATACGCTGGGAACGAACAATCCAGAAGGCGGAATCCAGCCTTTCCCAGTCGCTGAAGGACAACAACAGCCGCACCCGGAAGTCCACCAAAGTTCAACACCTCCTACGCCTAACCCAACGCAGTCGCATCAAGCTGGCGATTCATCACAAGTTCGCCAAGCTTCTGCGCAAGAGATCTATGATGATCTGAAGATTAAAGACGAACTTCTCAGCGGCAGCTACGCAAACGCGGTAATGATTGGTCACGGACCGCACGAGTTTAGTTTTGATTTCATCACAAACTTCTATCCGCACTCGGCTGTCAGTTCGCGAGTATTCCTGGCCGCCGGTCAGATTCCACGGCTGTATGAGAGTCTGAAGGGAACGTGGGAGCAGCTTCGTCAACGGATGCAGCCTCCTAACAATCCTCCGCCGATGGAGTAGGGCTCTGTTACGGGGAATTTCGTACTCGTGCTCAGTCGAAGACGGTGCTCGTGCTCGAATCCGGTGTTTCGAGTTCGAGTTCGAGCACGAACACGAGTTCTTGAACCAGTCTTCAAAAAACGCTACATCAAACTAGCGGATTTGGGGTACTTGCGATTACAGACAAGCCGGTGGGATTCACGCTTCTCGTTGTCCCACAGTCCAGCCGCAATAGCCTAGCCATGCTCGACAAACTTTGGCGAACACAAACAGCATCACTAGGCTCGTCACGCCAAAGACAATTTCAAAAGCGAACTGGAAAAGCGTGAAGTCATATTGGACTCCACCTCGAACAAGGATTCCTCTCTCTATGTGAATCAGGTAAATGCCCAAACTGATGGAAACAATCCAATACAAACAGACGAGGTACCAACGCAGCCTAATTATTTTGAAGGCTAGAAGTGCGTAGCTCGCGCTGATTCCGGCGAGGACTATACCGACCAGCATCGTCTGAACGACAGCAACTGTCTCATAGCGCGAAAGCATGGTGGTCCAAGCGCTTAGTGCCATTGAAAAGACGGCTCCTACACCCATCAAGGCAATTAACGTTCCTGTGGAAGTTCGCGAGATCGACTGCGGCAAAGCCAACGCCTCCAGCATGGCCGAACTGCGGAAGTGTCTGAATGAAAGTGACAAAAGTACGATGAATCCGTAGGTGGCTATCATGGCCACAATCCAGAGCGCCGAGGGCTGGTCCATCGTGGCAATGGACAAACAAGCAGCTAGAGCCAATGTGCCCCATGTGACGAACTCTCGCAGAAACCGACTCGTCGCAAACACCCGAAGCGAAAGCAGTAAGGGCAGAGCAGTCCAGCAAGCAAGGACAGGTAGTATCTCTTTTAACTTAGCCCAGAGAATCGAGGACAACTGTAAGCTGTAGTCGCCCATTTGATCGAACAGGAACAAAATGCACGTGAACAAGATCGTCGCAATTGCGAATCTCTTTCCTAACGATCCTCTCCAGAGCAAAATGGGAAAGACACTGATCCATATGTACCCACTAACCATCGCGCGTAGGCAGTTGAATTCGAACTCCTGCATGTCGAACCACTGCTGATATGTCGCTCGTGAAATTTGCGTGTTGTAATTGAATTGATCGATACCGCTGAGCATATAAGGCGACAGTGCGCGATCGCAAACTCCGATAACCAACATCGATACGAGAATTGCTAAGTGGGCCAGTACTGCAAGACCCGCGATCCCCTTCCAGAAGCTGTGAAGCGATTGAGGATTAGTGATGTTGATATCGGCAGTTTTTGGAGATGACTCCGAGTTCGCTCCGTCGTCGATATCCCAGTCTGTATTGCTTGCTCTACCGCCGTCCATTGCCTGGACAGCTTGCGACGGCTCAAGCTCTTGTGCTGAGATAGATTCGATCACTACGGAACCTCGATTTGCGAAATTAGGGCGTTTCTGAAGCAATTATTTTGGACCGCAGGCGGTAGTATTGCTCTTGAGTTTTTTGAATTCACGACGCTTCGTTCCTCGAATTTTCGTGCTCGTGCTCGAATCCCGTCTTAAAAACACGCTGATTTACGGGAGTGAATGTGATCTAGCTCAATGCCTTTCGCACGATCTCCATAGTCTCCCTCTGCCGCCGCATGACGAACTGACGAGCGGCCTCCGTCTTTTGTTTGGCTTGAGTTAGATTCTGAGCCATGCTCAAAACAGCTTCAGGCACTCGTGCGCATTCAACCTCTTCATCCAGGTTGTACAACCAATCGCCCAATCCAATATCGCGCCACATAATGCCCTTGCTAGTCTGCTCTTCGAATCGGCAAACGATTGCAGGAACTCCGTTGCCTACAGCCATGATGGGCGAGTGCATTTCGCTGCCAAAGAGACCAGCACTCATTCGATAAACGCTAAGAGCTTCATCGGTCAGCCAAAATCCTTCCCGCCAAACAACGCGACGTCGAACATCTTCCGGAAGTTTCTCAAGCAGTTGCTCCTTGCCGACAGCCATCTGCGTCATGTCCTCAGGACACAAAAGAACCTTAAGCGGTGTATTCCTCACCACATCGATGATTGCTTGGCGAAGCGGCCTATGATCGTGATCTTTCATCTCTTCGTTCCGCCCGTGTCGCTTTTCATCAAAGGCTCGCTTGCTTCCAGGAATTGACCAATACGGCGTATAGCGCAAACGCGAGAGGCAACAAAGGAATTTCCCAGGTTCAAGGCCTTGCGCGGCAACGAATTGCTTCGCTCGATCTTCGTCTCGCAAATCACAGGCAAACGCGCCGTCTGGAGCAAATTGCAGGATGGGACATGCAACCGATTCCGCGATGGCCTTGTCCAAGGAAACGCTATCGCGAAAGAAGACAAACTTGGCCTGTCCTAGCAACTGCTTGTCATCGCCGGAAAGGAACGAACCATGAGTGATTCCATAAACGCCGAATGGCTTCTTCGTATGCTCGACAAATGCCGCTACATCTTTGGCTGCAACCAGCGAAGGTCCTGAGCCGTGAAGCAGAAAGTCCGCAGAGTCGATTGCCTGCTGTAGATCGTCGTTGGACCCACGACCATTCGTTCCAATCGATCCCTTGACAATCTTGAGCTTTGGAAATCTCCGATGTTCCATCGCTGCAACAGGATCGCTTAAGTCAGCCGAGGCCCACAGTATGACTTCAGCCTCCGGAATGTACTTTTCGAGAAGTGCCAGCACGCCTGGTGTGTGAGCAATGTCGCCGATGTTGACGACTTGCCACGAAGACCGCAGAAGAATTTTCGGAGCTTTATGCTGAGCACCGTGGACTCTGCGGTAGGCACCGGATGTTACAAGTGAGGCGGCTGCAAGAGTCGCTACAGCAGAGGATAAGAAATGGCGTCGCTTCATCGTTTGCTTTCCTGGGACTAATGCGATGTGACTCGCAGCAAGAAAGCATTATAGCTAATTCGAAAGCGGATGGCTTAAAGACTAACACCGCGGCGCTTGGCCAATTCTTTCAATCCAACTTGAAAGTACGGGAAGGGATAGCGATCGTTGCGACTGATAGCCCATTTGTAGACCGTGTTCACCATAGCCTGGGAAAGTTCCCCAGCTTCGACCTTTTGAACCACAACTTTCAGAAAGTCGATCTGCGAATTTTGATTCGTCCGCAATCCAACTCGCAATTGATCAAGCAGTGGCGTGACGTTGCGAGCCGACTTCAGCGCCTCGGCATTATTGAAAGTGCTTCCGGCTTGCTGTGCCGGTAATGTGCGTAGCGGCAACAGAGCCAAAGGAGCCAACAACAGTAGCGATCGACGATTCAATTTGCGATGTCGCATTCGACTCACCTCACCATCGGTTCTTATCCATTTCCCAGCGATGTGCTCCAACGAGAACACTCCACCATCGGCTTTAGCAGGTTTTCAGGCGTGGAGTCAAGAGAAACCCAGCGGAATCGCTCTATAGGAACCGACTTTCAAACCGGCTAGAATAGAACGACTTTAGAAAGCAAATCCAGTTAAGCTCGACCAAGCCGCCGCGCTTAGGCTAAAAATACCTCGACCGCCACTAAACTCCGATGCTTCGTTCAACGATTTACAAATTGACAATCATCTTCGCTGGATGGTTCCTTGCTTGCGGTGCGTTGAGCACGGCTCAAGATGTTCCAGTGCCCAATCCCTTTGAGCCCTTAAACCAACAAACTACCGTCGCGGCTTCACAGAATCCCGAAACGCCTGCGGGGAACGCTCAAGGAGAGAACGCGCCTGCGGAAAACAATCCAGCTCTGCAAGATGGAGCCAAGAATCCAAAGCCTGAAACGCCAGTTGAGGCAAAACCGAATCTTGGAGTATCGGATGACGTAAATGACGCTGATGCGATCAAAGCTGAATCCATTGGCGATGGGGTCGAAAACCCAGCAGATGCCAACAATGCCAACGATGATAAAAATCCCCAGGAGGTTTTGGAACCATTGATCGCACCTCCCCGCGAAGATCTGCTTCAAGGAGCATTCAAAAAGCCCTATCTGATCGAAGTCGACCAACAGATCGACGGGTTCTTCAGTTGGTATCTCTTGAAGAGCCTAGAAGCTGCACAAGCCGGTGGCGCAGATCTCGTGATCGTCAAACTGACTACTCCCGGTGGTGAACTGGATACGACGCTCGAACTGGCAAATCACTTGCTGAGCATCCAGTGGGCGAAGGTTGTATTCTGGATTCCTAAGGAAGCGATTAGTGGCGGAGCAATTTTATCGCTCAGCGCAGATGCGATTTACATGAAGCCAACTGCGGCCTTCGGAGATGCTGGGCCAATATTTCTAACGCCATGGGGCGACATGATCCACGCGGAAGAGAAGGTCGTGAGCTATACAGCCACCAAGATTCGCGAGTTGGCAAAACAATCGGGCCGTCCTACGGAAGTTGCTGCGGCCATGGCAGACCGCAAACTGAAGGTCTTCGAATGTACGCACAAGGAGTCAGGGCAGGTTGTCTTTCTCTCACAAGCACAAGTCGATTCACCCAAGTTCGCGGGCAACTTTAATATAGGCCTACCGATTGAGGAAGCTGGTAACAATCTGTTTTTGACCGTTGGTGGTAACCGAGCCAAGCAACTTCAGTTGTGCGATGAACTTTTCGAGTCCGAGACAGAACTCCTCAAGAAGTTATCGGCCAACGAGCCAACGCGAATTTCTTTGACTACTCGCGACAAGTGGGTCTACACGCTGAATCGGCCTTGGTTGACAACACTGCTGTTGATAGTGGGTGCTGTGTGTCTGTACATCGAATTCACCGTTCCTGGCGTGACGTTGCCTGGCTTGATTTCGTTGCTTTGCTTCAGCACTTTCTTCTGGAGCCACATTCTTGGCGGTACCGCTGGTGGCCTAGAGATTATGATCTTCATTGTGGGCGTCATCTGCCTGCTTCTGGAGATCTTTGTACTGCCGGGCTTCGGCATCTTTGGGATCACTGGAATGGGACTGCTGGGCCTTTCCCTGCTCATGGCAACTCAAGATTTTCTGATTCCACAAACGCAAAAACAGTGGCAACAACTAGAAGGGAACGGACTTTCGATCGCAATCGCCGGAATTGTGGTAGCCGGAATCGTTGCGGTTCAAGTATTCTGGTTTGATTCGCTCCCTGGTATGAAGCGATTTCAATTGCGTCCCGAGCAGTTGCCGTCGGTAAGTCCGGCGGTCGCCGAGACGCACCCAGCAATGAAGATCAAAGTCGGTGATCGTGGAACCGCTCATTCCGACCTAAGACCTTCGGGCAAAGCGATGTTGGACGGTGAGTTAGTGGATGTGTTGTCTGAAGGCGACTATGTCGAGCGAGGCTCGCAAGTCTATGTGCTGCGAATTGAAGGCAACATCGTTACTGTGCGAAAGTTGGCGTAATGAAGTTCAAAAAATTGAATTCGAATCGAATCGCAAATCGTTGCCTACTCGTTGCATGCTGGATGGTTTGCTGGACTGTGTCGTTCCAAGTCGGCACGACAACTGCGCAAGCTCAGTATGCCAATCGCTACGCGAACGATTATTCTTCCAAGTCGGGTGCAACATACCAAGTCGAAAGCGCATCGTCGAGCAAACGGTCGGGTTATGCACATAGCGCGGCGGCCTTGGGGTCGCTCTCCAGCGAGGGCTATGACGACCTAGCTGAGTTTCGTCCTCAATACTCCGAAAAGGGTTCGTACCGCAAGCCTCAGTCGATGATTGAGCTCAACGATCAATCTGCTTTGATCTGCACGCTCAACACCGGCGAGTTCTACCTTCTGGAATTGACTTCCGGCGACATCAAGCTTGCGTTGACTCAAGCCAATCGTCGTTGGTCCAAGCTGCTGAAGTTGGAATCGAACATCGTGGCTGCCGTTGATTTAGCCGCGGAAAAGGTTGTTGTATTCCAATTTGTCGACGGTCAGTTTCGCCAACTTGCCGAACTCTCGGCTTCTGGTCATCCACACTCGCTGGCTTGGCAGGCACAGAATCGAACGCTTTACATCAGCGGCCAATGGTCTCAGCGGCTCTATCGCTTTTCAACCGATAAAGATCTAGTTCAGTGGCAACAACTAGCCTCGACCGATCTGCCCATTCACGGCGGCACGCTTTGCCATTTGCCTAAGAACAACGCACTGGTTGTCGTCGATGCCTTTGGCGGCGACTACGTGGTCCTTCGTGACGAAGTCAGCGATAGCCATGTTGACACGAAGACAATCGAGCCCATGCAGTTGGTGAACAGAAGTTCGTTGACTGGTCACAACGTGCCTTGCATGTTCGCATTGAATGACGAGCAATCAATAGTCTTTCCATTCCAGCTACTGAATCCCGAAACCTATTCCGTTCAAGGCGATATCACTTGGGGCGGACTATTGAGCAACAATCTTCGTTGGCTTAAGACGGAGCGATTGCTGACAATGCAGGGCGACGAAGTCATCAAGCAGGGACGATTCATTCCACTGGGACAAGTTGGTAACGGTGCTGGCGATCCGACTTCGATGAGCTTTGGAAACGACGAGCGAATAGCCGTAACTTTGGGTGGCATCGATCGTGTTGCTGTCGGAAAGTTGGGGCAAACTAAATTCCAGCAGTTCCAAGTTGGCTTACACCCTGTGGCCTCGGTATTTGCCGCCGATGGAAAGCAACTGTACGTTCTGAACGAATTCAGCGACAGCGTTACTCAAGTCGATCTGAGCACCGAACAAACCAAAGATCTACCGCTAGGACCACTTCGCCAGCCGACGCTTGCCGAACGCGGCGAACGCTTGTTCTTCCACTCGGCTTTAGCCCATGACGGCTGGATGAGTTGTCATAGCTGTCACAGTCGCGGCCACACGTCAGGTCAGTTAAACGACAACACTTCGGACGGCTCGTTGGGAACTCCCAAGCGAATTCTCTCGCTACTTGGTCAAGCTGAAACGGCTCCTTACAGTTGGACGGGTGAAGTCGTAGAACTGGAACATCAAGTTCTGAACTCGATTCAATCGACGATGGCCACTGACTTTCAAATCTCCAAGCAAACCGTGGATGCTATTGCCGCTTTCGTTCGAACCCTACCAGCGCCACCGAGCCTGCAAATTGCACGAGGCGACGAAACTCAACAACTTGTTGGAACTGATCAAGCCAAAGGCCGCGAGCTGTTCGAACAGCTTTCGTGCGTCAACTGTCATGCAGGTAATCAATTCACAGTGGCTGGACGATTCGATGTCGGAATTGAAGATCAGCGTGGCCAAAAGGAGTTCAACCCTCCCAGCCTTATTGGCGTAAGTCAACGCAGTCGGTCGTTGCTGCACGACGGAAGGGCCACTTCGGTTCGTGATGTAATTGGCAAATACGAACATCAACTACCTCGCGAGCTTACCGAGGCCGAACTCAATCTATTGGTCGAGTACTTGGCAGGGCTGTGATCGCGAGTGTGTAAGCCTCCCAGGGAACCGCCGAGCAAACCACCACATAGATTTCAACAGTCAAGTGACTTAAAAACCAGGATAAAAAACGGATTGTGATTAGAACGCGACGGATTTTTACTGCCTTGTGCGTTGAATGTTCGAACGTTTACTATGACGTGAATGGACGACTCAGATGAGCAATTGGCGCGATGAAGCATGGAATCGGCTAGAGTCCGAAACGCTGGATGTGTTGGTCATTGGCGGTGGAATCGTCGGAGCCGGTGTCGTTCGCGATGCAGCGATGCGCGGCATGCGAGCAGGTCTAGTCGAACAGCATGATTTTGCTGAAGGAACCAGCAGTCGTTCGAGCCGTCTGTTGCACGGAGGCCTGCGATACTTGGAGCAAGGTCGAGTCTTCTTAGTGCGCGAGGCAAGCGTCGAAAAGAAGATCGTTCAGAAAATTGCACCGCATCTCGTTCGTCCGCTTGGATTTGTCTTCCCCGCCTATCGCGGTCAAGGCCGACCGTTGTGGCAACTGAAGATCGGCGTGAAGTTGTATGACTTGCTGTGCAGTGGTAAGAATTTTCAGCCTTCTCGCGGCCTTTCTGTCGATGAAACGCTGAAGTACCTGCCCGGACTTCGAAGTGAAGCACTGCGAGGCTCCGCGTTTTACTTTGACGCACTTACGAACGACGCTCGCCTAGTCATCGATTCATTGCGATCGGCTTCGCGACACGATGCTTGCCTCTTGAACTACACCTGCTTTGTCAACTCGCACTATCAATCGTCGGCGTGGGAATGCGAAGTCGTCGATCAACTGACTGGACAGCCACGCAAGATTCGTGCTCGTACCATCGTGAACGCAACCGGACCGTGGGCCAATAAACTGCCGCACAGCGGTGTGAAGTTGCGGTTGAGCAAAGGCATTCACATCGTCGTCCCGCAATCGCGTCTACCGGTTCAATCGGCGGCGGTGATTACCGAGGGTAAAAGAATTCTCTTCGTG
>CAUJKA010000501.1 GCA_963204965.1 Planctomycetota bacterium
GATGCGCCCAGATTCATCGGGCGACAAACGCGAGCTTCCTTGCACGCACATTTCGCGACTCCTTGCTTGAGATGGTGGTCCAACCTAACTCTAGCAGGAGTCGCGATTTATCGCTAATTGAACGGTATTGCCGTTAAACGACTTTAGCCGGATGAGTTCGGGTGAGTCGGTAGATACTTCGATGGCGCGGATTGTGTCTCGGACGCTCTTGGCCTTCTGTTTCATCAGTTCCTTAGGGAAGTTCGGTTCATCTTTTTCGAAGTAGTTGGCTAGCTCGGTCAGTTCCGGTATGACTGCCTTCGCGTGGGTGCCGTAGCTGAGTAGGATCGTCATCAATTCCGGCGTTCGCAACTCGCTTGCCCACGGGTTTTGCTCTCGCGCATAACGGACGCACGCCTGGATGCCTTCTTCGATGTGGTGCTTGGCAAACAGGCGTAGGCCCTCCACCCGAATTCCGTCAGCGAACATCTCACCACTCGGCGCGGGTTCGATGATTGCCTGATAAATAGCGGGCAACAGCGGCTCGATCTCATCCGCGGAGAGCTTCCGATAGACGGAACTGAGACTTCCACGAGCACGACCATCCTCGTTTTTCAGGCCGGCCCGCACTGCTTTGTACAGCGCTTCGCGGTCGACGCCGTTAAGAGATCCTCGGAGCATTCCATCACCATCAAACAGGGCGAACGCGAGATAACGCTGTTGCATGCCGCGGGGATCATTAACCCTGTCTACCTCGGCCAGCAACTCCAACAGCTTTGGCACAGCGGGTTTAGCTGCCGGTCCGATCTTGGCCAACGCGTCTGCAGCCTTAACGCGGAGCCAGAGATCTTTGTCGTTAAGGCATTTCTGCAACGATTCCACCGCAGGCTCGGCCCGCTGGCCAAGTGTGGTCAGTGCTTGGCAGGCTCCGTATTTCGCGTCCAGGTTAGATGATTCGGAGCTGGGAACTTCAGAGCTGGATGCCTCGAGCAGTTTGACTATCTGTGCAACCGGCACCTCTTTGCGACGGCCAAGCGCCATGGCGGCTCGTTCGCGAACGATCGGCGACCAACTGCCGAGTCGTTCGATGAGTTGATCGACGGTGAGTTTGTCATACGCACTATTGCGATCTTTGTTATCCCACCCACGGCCATCGTCGATTAGGGATTCCGCAGCCATCGTGTCCAGGCTCGGGACAGCTGACTTACCAGCGCCAGTTAGCCGGATCTTCTTCAGCGGCATGGCGTAGGCCAACAGGTAAGTGCCAGTAGCATCCCAACCCTCGAAGCTGTCTTCTTCGTTTTCGGGTGGGCCTTGATGTGGGTAGCTGCCGTCCCAGCGACGCGCTAAGTCGAAGTACCACGTACCGAACTCCTTCATCCAAGCACCAGTCGCGTTCCGGCCGGACAGGGCGACACTTGGCATCGCCCAGAACATGTTGAAGTAGTTGCCGCAGTGCCCGCAATCCCGCTCGGGCCCGTGCGCGGCAATACTCATCCGCGAAAAGAACTCGGCACCCTTCGCTTCACCAAGCGAGTTGAAGAGCACCGTTGCCATGCCACACTTGCCGTTATCTTCGTGGCCCTCCATCCACGGGTGATGGTCGCCGTAGGGGATCGACCCCTTACCGATATAGAACCGCAACAGCTTTGCGCTGCGCTCGATCGCTTCATCTACGACCACATCCTTGACTCCGGCCTCGCGCGCCAGCACCAAGCCGATCGTCAGAACAACTCCAGGTGAGTTCATCATGCCATAACCGCCCAAGCGACCATCCGGGATGGCGAATCCATGGCCCCACGAGCCAACCGCACTTTGCCCCTTAGCCGCTTCCAGCGCAAGTCGCTTCAAGCCCGGAAGCACAGACTCGTCGCCGGTTGCCATTGCGTATTCGGAGAGGAACAACATGCAGTAGCCGTAGTACCAGGTTTGCATCGACTTGCTTGAATAGCTGGCTGCCCACTGGGCTTCCCTCTTCACTAGCGGCATATTCTCGGGATTCCCACTGGCTAACAAAGCGAGCGCGTTCATCGACCGAGGAATGGCGTCCATATTGATGTAGTTAGGTTGCGACATCCGCTCCGCCAGTGCCTTACATCCTTGTTCGAGCAGAAGCTTCGACTTATCGCATTCGAAGGGGGCCGTCGCGCTGTAGCTACCGAGCACTTGCAGATTGAGCACAACCTCTTCGGAATTGCCCGCGCGCCAGCGAGTGAGAGCGAGTTTGCCACCTCCTGCTTTCGATTCAGCCGCCGTGATCGCCTTGCCGAGCTCTGTGCGTGGATCAAAGGAGAATGGCTTGCCGGCGACACCGAGGATCACATCACCGACTTGGAACATATCAGCGGCAGGAGAGCCCTTGTCGACTTTTGTAATCAAGATCTGGCGAGCGTCTGTGGTCACCAACTTGTCGCAAAAGATCCATCCACGAAGCCCGGTTGGGCCAAGGTTCCAATCATGCTTCGCGCCTTTGGGGATAGTCGCACCCTTGGTGAAGTCTGGAACGACGACCGGGGCCTGGGCAGCGACTGCCGTGGTATGCATCCATGCCGATAGCACGAGGATTGTTGCTATTCGTACCAGAGGTTTGATGATCATCTAATTGTCCAAGGAGTGTGTGATTCGTCGTTACTGCGAAGCTGGAAGCTACTTATCCTGTAGCGCTAGTTTGGATTGTCTGGTCGTGGACCGGATTGCAAGTTATTGAGCAAGTATCGCAAAATGTGCATTCGGACATGCACGACTGTGCCATCGCCTTCGCGCAGTCCGTGATCGCGATTGGGGTAGACCATGTAGTCAAAGGGCTTACCCAAAGAGATCAGTCGATCGACGAGTCCTTCGATGATCTGAATGTGCGTGTTAGTCTCGCCAGAACCGGTCATGATCAGCAGCTTACCTTTGAGGCCCTCAGCGAAATTGATCGGAGCTGACTTTTCGTATCCCTCTGAATTGACTTCGCGAGTCCTCATGTAGATCTCTTGAAACCATGCGTTGTAAAGATGCGGCTGAGGCTTGGGGACAACAGCGATGCCAACGTGATAGGAATCGGGCTTGCGGAAGAGAGCGTTGAGTGTGTTTGATCCGCCGCCGCTCCAACCCCAGATACCAACACGGTCGGTATCGATAAAGTCGCATTGTTTGGCGAGAGCCTTTAGACCAGCCTCTTGTTCCTCAGTCGACAACAGTCCCAGACTTCCGAAGATAGCTCTTCTCCACGCTGCTCCCTTGGGGCAGGGCGTCCCGCGATTGTCGATCGATACCACCACATACCCCAACTCAGCAACGACTCGGTGGAAATCGATCTGGGCCGCTCCCCATTCGTTGAGCACAGTTTGAGCGTGAGGCTCGCCGTACACGTAAATGAAGAGCGGATATTTTTTAGCGGGGTTGAAGTCTTTGGGCTTCAGCATCCATGCATCGAACTCAAGACCGTTGCCGATATCAAGCTTAAGAAACTCTGCCGGCTGGCAGGTTAACGCATTCATTCTGTCGCGAATCTCCGAGTTGTCCTCTAGGACTTTCACAACTCGATGCGATTCCACTTCAATCAGTGCATGCACCGGAGGCGTGTTTAGTGTTGAGAAGCTGTGTATCGCCCACTTGGCATCCGGCGAGAACAGATAACCGTGTGTACCTATTTGATTTTCTGGCGAAACTCGCTCTGCCTTTCCGGTTCCATCCAAGGCAACTCGGTAAAGATACTTTTGCGTTCCATCTTTGGGTGACGCGTAAAAGTAATACCAGCCTCGATCCTCATCGATTATCGCGCGGTCGATGATGTCGTAGTCTCCCGGCGTGAGCAGTGCCAATTCCTTGCCATCGCGAGAGTAGCGATAAGCGTGTCTCCATCCATCCTTTTCACTAATGACGACGAACTCTTGACCACCGCGAATCCACACGAGCCCCGAGTTCTTTCCTTGGCTCGCCTCAACCCAAGCTTTGTCGGTCTCTGAGAAGATCGTCGTGACTTCGCCGCCAACACTGATCAACAAGAAGTCTCGTTTGTCACGAAAGCGACTGAATTTTTCGACCATGACTTCTTGCGAGTTTCCAGCCCATTCAACTTGCCCCAAATAGATGCCTTCCTCGGGGCATTCGACCGGCAGCCAAGTCAATTGTTGGCCATCGATGTTCACAACTCCAATTCGCAGCTTTTCAATCTTCCCGCCAACCCGAGCGAATCGATTCTGTTGCACTTCAGGGTAGGAGGGATCGCCGGGAACCAAGACCCATCTTTGACGCACGTCGCTATAGTCGGATTCGACAAACAGAACCTTGGTACCATCGGGGCTCAGGACGGGATTGCGAAAATCAACTTCGCGACCTTCAGCGGCTGTTGCGAGCGTAACCTCAGCTTTGTTCTTTTGATTAATGGCAACTAGTTTGCCACCGCGAGTGTCTATCCGTAGATCCCCAACCGCAGATCGACGCCCGCTGTTGGAGCGTGTAGCAACTTGGTCGTCAGTTGCAGTTCGACGCGAGCCCGTTAGTACATCGTAGAACCAGTTAGTCTGCTTTTGGGTGACGGGATCGGCGTCTTCAAGCAAGAAGCCCGAACTGTCGCTCAGCCAATTCGGCCGAAAGCTCTTAGGGCGAAACTCGCCACGTTCGTAGATCCCCTTCAGTCGAGGCTCCGCATGGCTCTGCCAGCTTGATTCTTTTGCTGTTTGAGCACAGATCGACTCTGCCGTGAGCACGGCGAGCATCGTCGAAAACAACAAGACGGTGGCAAGCTGAGATGCCCACGGTAGAAATGTGCGATACATGGTTAGAATCCTGGGCTACAATCGCGGAAGTGCCCATCTAAAAATTCACAAATGGACAGCCCCATATGATACTCTGGATTGATTATTCTAGCTTGGACACCTAAAACCGCGTCTCGTCAAAATGCGCACAATGGATATCACACGCATGTTAAGTAACGTTCCAATTGCTGCGCTGGAACAGCTATTCGACCAAGTCCCGGATATCGCTTTCTTTATCAAGGATGGACAGGGAAGATACGTTGCCGTAAACCACTCGTTGCTTGCCCGACACGGATTGTCAAGTAAACAGGAGGCTATTGGCAAAAAGCCCTCGGACATTTGCAGCGGAGAGTTTGGGAAGCTTCCTTCAGAGCAAGACAAGTTAGTGCTGCGTTCTGGAATGCCGATCATCGATCACTTGGAAATGCAGTGGGAAATGCCTGGGCGACCAGTTTGGTGTTTGACCACCAAGGTACCGCTTAAAGATGACCATGGCCGAACGATTGGGATCGTTGGCTTTTCAAGAGATATTCGGACGACAGTGGCTCCTTCGGCCGTTCCGACTACGTTCGCGCGAGCACTCGAACAATTCGATCGAGACCTGCCATCGGAAGCATCACCTGGTTGGCTCGCGATGTTGGCCAAGATGCCCAACCATCGATTTGCAAGAACGATGAAGTTGATCTTTGGCCTGACTCCATCGCAGTACATTGCCAAGAGTCGACTTGGGAAAGCTTCAAATCTCTTGCTGCAAACTGATAGGTCCATATCCGATATCGCGCAGTATTGTGGATACTTTGACCACAGCGCTTTCTCGCGCGCCTTCAAGAAGGCGACGGGGGCAAGTCCAATCAACTTTAGGCGTCAGTGGAAAGGTCAGTGAATCAGTTTTGCTCGGCGATGTCTTTAAAACTTACCATGCGCAAGCGACCAAATGGGTTGTACATCGGCGAGGTAACACTTGACTGTTCTGGAAACTCATGCTGGATTCGGTATCGGGGGCCTTCTTCATCCGCGATAATGTGTCCATCGCCAACTTCTCGGTCGCTCGCGCAGAGATAGCGAATCATCTCGATAATTGCGCGGTCATCAGCATCGGCATCAGCTCGGTTCATGACGATATCGGGAAAACCAGGGACATGCATTCCCATGGTCCACACTTCTCGTTTTCCACGAATGATCCCAGCGAATCCGAAACTGATGGCATCACTGGTCGCCTCTTCGGTCATTTGTAGCCAATCCTCTGCGCCGTGGGCAAGGCAACTGTTGTCAATGAACACGCCTGCTCCGCCCGCGTGGATGATCGCGGCACCTGCTTCCATCATCTTATGTGCCGACTCGAGACTACCACCAGGCCCGGCCAACCCCACGTTAATTGTGTAGCGATCGACGATTTCCAACTCTTCTGCATTGGCAGGTTGGCGCAAGCTTGTGCGAAAGACACCGGGAAACTGCCCGTCGGACGGTATCGGAAATACGTCGATCTCTGTTTGATCGGGGAGAATCAATTGACTACCTTCGATCCGATAACCGTCAGGCAGTCGATCGATGATATCTTTCGGGCCACTCCAATCACCGGGAATACGCAGTGTGACTTCTACTGCCGGACGTTTCTCAGTTGTCATCTCGACTGCTCCTTTTCAAATGCCTCATTGAATCAACTTTGACATTTTGACAGGTTTCGCCACTGCAATCAACGCGCCATTTGAGGGAAAATGGCCGCTATACTGGGCGACTCTCGATAGGTACTCTGATCGGTTCGATTTAGTTCACTTCTCCTTCACCAACAACGCTACCGTCAAAGCCTAACAACAATGGCAAAAAGAAGAAAAGCTGTATGGAAGAGTGCCTCGTCTCCGCTTAGTCAAGTACACGGTAGTCATCAATGTAGAAGCGCATTGGCAGTCACCACGGCAGTCATACTACTTGCGATTTTTATGATACCACTGCTTGTGCTTGGCGGATTCTTATTATACCAGGCTCTGGCAATGATCGAACAGAATCCCAAAGCTTGGATAATTCCATTGATGTCGGCAGCTTTCGGAGTGCTTTTTGTTGGTTTGTGGTTCTGCGTGATTTGGTGGGGATTTTGGGTGCCCAGTGTCACATGTTACAGATTTGCGCTCATTGGGAATCAACTGGAGATTAGAACACGCAAACATGGTGCAAAAATAATTAAAGTCGGTGACATCTTAACTTGCAAAAAGCGAATTGCGAAAAGATCACTCTACGGCGTTGAGAGAGTCTTGGGCTGGTGGTTGCGATCCCAAGCGATGGGTTGGGTTTACCTGAACGAAAGAACTTCAAACTCGCACAACTTGATCAGTTGCATACCTGCCGCTAAGTTTAATTCGTCACCTACCGAAAAAGAACTCAGTAGTAAACCGGTAGTGGACAACTGACAATTCATCCTAACCGAATCACACAGGCACTAGTCAAGGGAATCGCCAAGCTCCAAGCGAAGGCGTTTGAGAACTCGGGATTTGGCAACGCGAACAGTTCCAGGTTGCATTCCGAGATCTTTCGCGACATCAGCCGTTTCGCGCCCATCGACCACTACCATCCAAAATGCTTTCCACGACTGTTCTGAGAAGTTCGCGCGGACATTGGAAAGAGCTTGGCAGAGTGTTGAATGTATGATGGCTTGCTCGGTTGGCGCCTTTTCGTTTTGCGGACCATCACTGCTCATGGAGGAAGAAAGATTCGAGGATGATTTTCGCGATGATTGGGCTGGAATCTCTTTTAGGAAATTCAAAGCTTCGGTTCCACCGACAGGTTTAGGTTCGAGCCCGGCTTGGCGAAAATGATCGTTCAATTTATTTCTAGTCAAAATCCTTAGCCAGCCACGAAAGGTTCCGTTTTCAATTGGGCGGAATTTATGGAGGTTGCGAGCAAGGGCGTGAAATACCTCTTGAAACACATCCTGCAAATCCGCGCGGGACAGGCGGGACTCCTGACACCAAAAGTAAACCAATGGCGAGTAGATGCTTACCAATCGCTCCCACGCTGCAGAGTCTTGTTTGGTGGCTTTTAGGATAAGGCTAAGCGAAGTTTGATTCGGGTCTTTAGCATCGCGATTTTCGTTGTGACCGGTTGTGGCCATAGTGGATTTAACGTACTTGCGAGTCGGCCTTGTCGTAGCATTGGAATGATCGTTGTAGCTAGATGCGATCGTCATATTACACTCCCAACTTGTCGTTAGAACGACGCTTTGCCGTCCAGAAAACAACCATCGTCAGTCCCGTCAACATCAACGCGACGCCAGCAATCAGATTGAATGCACTCCGCAGGCCCAATCGCGTTGATTCGATGTCTCGCGCCAAAGGCCTTGTTATCGATAGTACACCTGCTACATCTCCTTCAACCCAGTCGCGTTTGGGGCTTGTCGGTTCCCTGTTATGGCATTCGACGCAGCTCTGCTTCATGATTTGAGCTCGGGCGTATCGTAGCATTGGCTTACCATCGACTTCCCCAAATTCATAATAAGAACGACCATCAAGATTTTCCTCGATCACTTGACTCGTCACTACATCGCTTCGTTTCGAGATATCCGTTCGACAGCCGAGACCTAAAGCTTGAATCGCTGTAGCTTCAAAATCGTTCTGAGGCCCTAAGTCGCTTCGCCATGGATAGTCGCTGTAAATTTTGACTTGCATGCCCGATTCGTTTTCCGTGATACGCCGCCCGGCGTCAATCATGAATGTGAAAGGAAGCGGTAGCGAATTGGGTGTCGAAGCGTACTTGTGAGTAACCGGGATTTGATTCTGATCAATTCGGCTGATCACACTTTCGCTGTAGTAGTCGTTGATATCCTCCAGCATGTTGGCCTCCATGCGAGTACTTTCCAATGCTGTACTTTGAACGAAATGAGTCGACAGCCACGACAAGTATGTAAATCCACCGATGGAAACTAGTGGAGCTGCAACCAATAGGCTTGCGGCCAATGGAAAGGCTCGACACCAACGCCAGAGCTTCTCCGTCTTGCCCATTGGCCTGGCTTTGATCGGCTGGCGTTGCGTGAACCTTCGCAAGTCATCCGACATTTCCGCAGCCGATTGGTAACGCTGCGTTTGAGATTTCGATAGCGACTTAAGACAAATGGTTTCCAAATCTAGCGGAATAGTTGCGTTGAGTTTTCTCGGCGATCGCGGTTCGTCTTCCATCACCTGAAGTAACAACATGCGGTGGTTGCCCTGAAATGGACGTTCTCCGGTTAGCATTTCGTAAAGCATCACCCCCAGACTATAAACGTCGCTTCGAGCATCGACGTTGCGAGAATCCCCAGAGGCTTGTTCGGGTGACATGTAGGCTGGCGTTCCCATGATTCGACCAAGGGATGTCATTGTCTCGTCAAAGTCGAGATCGCGTTTCGCCAAACCGAAATCCATCAAGTGCGGTTTGCCAAGTCGGTCAACTAGAACGTTGGAAGGCTTGACGTCACGATGGACGATTCCGTTTTCGTGAGCGAATTGCAGCGAATCACCAATCGCAGCAATCAAGTGGGCACATTCTTCAAAACCCCATTCTTTTGACCGCAGGCTTTCTTCAAGAGACTGCCCGTCAACGTACTCGGTCACGAGATAACAGACATCTTCTTCGGAACGTATCGTATCGTAAACGGTCACGATACCTGGATGCTTTAGACGAGCGATGCTTTGGGCCTCGCGAACAAACCGCTCGACTTCCTCATTCGTCGCAAACGTGCCTGCTCGCTGAACTTTTAGTGCGACGAATCTATCGAGCTGCGTATCATGGGCCTTGAAGACATATCCAAACGAACCGACGCCGAGTTCGGACAGTAATTCAAATCGTCCGAGTCGAACCGGGCCGCTCTTCAGTCTATTTGCAAGTCGTTTACCAGAATCAAAGGAGACTGGAAGCGATAGAGGATCGATGGCGTCGCGGGCAGCCTTCAATAATTGCATGGGAACCAAGTTAGAGTGACGCTCATTCGTCGAGTCCAACTCAGCGGCCTGAACCTTCAAAGCGCGAAGCTCGGCGACCAGCTCGGAATCGTCCATTTTGGTAGTCGCGTCAACGATCATTCCGCACGACTCGCAATGGTCAATGTGTTTTGCCAAGTGCTCTAGCTTTGCCTCGGTGAGGTCGCCATTGGCGAACGAGGTCAGTTCGGCCAATTCGGGACAGGGCGTATTCTGACTCGACATCATTTTCGAATTCCAGGTAATATGCTCAGGCCATTGCCTGGGCCAATATAGGTAACGGCGTAGTGCCAAACATACTAACGCGACACCGTTACAGGCTAGTTTTTCCCCCCTCGAATTGCAGCCAAGCAACGAGTCTCAAGCCAACTGTAACGCAGCATCGTTAGGATGAATGTCCAGCAATCGTACCTACGGCGAAACGTTCAGGAATGTTTGCCGATAACGCAATTAACTTAGAGAATCACATGCGAATCCCAGAAAAAACTGAAACGCGAGGGGTGATGCTGAAAACATCAGCTATGTTCCATCCGATCCTTCTGTTTCGATTCCCAATTCTATTTCTAACGCTATCGCTTGTAGTGTTCATGGATTGCCAGGCGCAACAAGCGAAAACACCAGGCATTCTACGATTGCAACAAACACCACTGAATGAAGGCGATCCATCCGAACAACCTGATCCGCAACGGATCAGCAATTACATTCGCAGGATCTTCCAAGATAAAAATGGGCATCTATGGTTCGGTACTAATGGAGACGGAGTGTGTCGGTACGATGGAAAGTCGCTGGAGTATTTTTCGATCAAACAGGGCTTTGGAGGCGTCGCGGTTCGAGGGATCGTTGAAGATCAGAACGGCAATCTGTTATTCGGGACCGAACAAGGGGTCACCAGATATGATGGAAAGTCATTTACGAACTACACCGAAAAGGATGGCCTTGTAGGTAGCGATGTTTGGAGCATCACTGTTGACAAGAAGGGCTTAGTTTGGATTGGAACGTTGGACGGAGTCAGCCGATTCGATGGAACATCGTTCACGCCATTTGAACTTCCCGCTACCGAACCAGATCCCTCACGCGGCGTCACCAGTGCGAAGATTGTCCACGCCATCCTGCAAGACAGCCACGGGAAGATGTGGTTTGCAACCAATGGCGGGGCCTACATCTACGATGGAAAATCTCTTTCTAACATCTCCGAGAAAGATGGTCTCTGTCACAATTCCTTGAACGATATCCTGGAAGACAAGAACGGAAACTTTTGGTTTGCGACTCATCATAATGGCGTGTGTCGCTGGGATGGTAAATCATTCAAACACTTCACGGAGGCTGATGGGGTCATCGGCACTGAAGCATGGAAACTGCATTTGGATCGATCCGGCAACGTCTGGTTTCCAATTGAGCACTCTGGAATTTATCGCTATGACGGCAAGTCCTTCACCAATTTTAATCGGAGAGACGGGCTCAACAGCGGTGCGATTCAGTGCTTTCTGGAAGACCGGCAAGGACGATACTGGATTGGTGGTGTGTTCGGACTCTTTCGATACGACGGGAAGTCGATTTTCCCAGTGACTAAGAAAGGCCCGTGGAATTGATTCGTGAATTAGCTGACTTCAGTGAGGTTCAAAAAAGCTCTGCATTACTTCCATAAATTCCAGAAAGTGTTCTTGTGTACAGATCCATCGTTGTTTCCATCATTCTTGTTGCCGCATCCGCTGTATGGCTAGACGCACAAGAACCGTTGCGAATAGAAGTTTTTCCCCGCGGCGAGTTTGCAAAGTCGATTCGGCCGCTGCTCGTGAAATACTGCGCTGATTGTCACTCGCCCAAAGCCATGGAGGGGCTCGATTTTCTCGAAGCCAAAAGTGAAGCTGATCTTGCGAAGCTTCGCGGCGTTTACGCAGCCGTTGTCGAGCAGTTGGAAAATCGCATGATGCCACCTCCAAACGACAAACAACCTTCTCAAATGGAACGGACAACGATGACGGAGTGGATCAGGAAAACTCTTGATCTGAAAAAGTCCGATACCGACCGAATCGCTCAGTATGTAGTCGCAGCGTACGAGGACAAAAAAGGAAACCTTTGGTTTGGGACGACAGCAAAGGGCGCAGTTCGTTTCGACGGAAAAACGACAACATGGTTTTCGACCCAAGATGGATTGCCCAGTACCGTCGTCACGAGCTTTGCGGAAGACAAAGACGGAAATTTGTGGATGGGCACGCACGAAGGAATTTGCAGATTTGATGGTCGGACGGTTACTCGAATGGGGAGCGCCGAAGGACTGCCAGCAGTTGACCCCAGTCAAAGCAGCGCGTTACCTGCTGGCGGCGGCGGAGTTCGCGCTGACAGGGATGGAAACATCTGGGCCAACATGAATCACGGTGTTTACCGTTTCGACGGCAAGAAGTTTGTCGAATTCAAAGTCCCGTTCGTTCAAAAGGAAACGTCGTCCTATGCCATCTTCAATGGACGGCCAGCAATGAAACTGCACGACCGGGATGGCAACCTTTGGTTTGGCACCGACGGCTACGGTGCCTTCAAATTTGACGGCAAGACCTTTACACATTTCGACAAGGAAGATGGCCTGTGCAGCAACACCGTTAACCGCATCCTGCAAGATCGGCAGGGGAATATCTGGTTTTGCTGTATGCAAGCGTACCAACCCAACATGACGGGAGACGGTGGCGTCTGCCGCTTCGATGGCAACAAGTTCACCTCCTTTCCGGAAATCAAAGGACTGAGCCAAAATGATATCTACACGATTTACGAAACTAGGGCTGGTGAGCTTTGGATTGGCGCGACGCATGTTGGAGCGTATCGACTTGATGGAGATAGATTCACTTTGTTCGACGAGACCGACAGGCCGCACTGGACTCGCAACTTTGGACTTCAGGCAATGCTGGAAGACCGCAACGGAACGCTTTGGTGTGGCTTCTCTGGCGGGCTTTTTCGCTTCGATGGCAAATCGTTTTCCAACGTCACCGAGGACGACCTCACTAGCGAGAAAACGTCACGGGAACGACAGAAAAAGGAAGTTGAGAATATTCTGGAGGCCCCCGATGATTGGGGTGCTGAACAAATACGGTTCCCGCTCTCGTTTGCTCCCTCGATCAAATTCAACGGCTACGAAGACATTCGGTTTGCACCTGGCTGGTCCAAAGCAGACAGCCCCGAGTTCTGGACCTACAAGATGGTGTGGCAGATTGACGAAGACCCACAGTTGACCGAAGAGCGGCTTGCTGATCTGATCGAAACCTATTTCGATGGACTGTCTCGCGCGGTGGCCCAAGGTGGCAAGAGAGATCCAGATTCTTTGCAAAAGCCGGTCGCTTTGTTCATGCGTGACGGCGACAGCTTCCGCGGCAGGCTTCGGATCTATGACGCTTTCACAACCAAAGACTGGCTCTGCCTGAATGCCCGGGTACAGGTATCAAAACGCGGCGACAGGCAATTGGTCATCATTGAGATGTCGCCAAAACCGTTTGACCACGAAGTCTGGACCAAACTCAAAACGGTTCGTGTCAAGAAGCCTGACGGAACCTAAATTGAAAAAACGGCTTCATCTGGATCGAGAGCCAATAGGGCAGCACTTTCAATCCTGACCGAGTGACTTCCTCTTTCAGTCTACGCGTCTAGCGAAGTGTAGTAGTATCATCCGGAAATTGAACACGAGGCTATCTAGTCACGCCGATTCTCAAGCCTTCGACACGACTACATACATCTGCCGTAGTCGCTCAATGGGTGATTCAAAGGCTCGAAATTGATTGATAATCGAGCGTCACGGAAAAGGTAAGATGTCGCAGTAGCACGCCGAGGTCAGCATTCTGACTACCGCCCAATTAGCTTGATCGAGGACCATCGTCCTGTTAACATGTCTTACAAGTTGACTTGGTAACAAGTGGCCTTGGGTTGGGAGAGAGTTGATGCAGTTAGAAGCAATTGAGCGACGGACCACGGTTGATTTGGTCGTAGACCGGATTACGCGCGTGATCAAAGATCAAAAACTAGCCGCTGGTTCGCGGCTTCCCGGTGAGCATGAGCTGGTGGAACAGTTGCGGGTCAGCCGTCCAGTGCTTCGCGAAGCTTTGGCTCGACTTCAAAGTCTGGGTTTGGTCGACATTCAGCGCGGTCGTGGCACATTCGTCGGGGATACGAACAGCTTGGCTAACTGCGTGCGCTTGCTGAAATCTGCAGTGACGATTTCGCCGCAGGAGTTGTTGGAGTATGCCGAATTGCGTTCAGCAATTGAAGTGCAAGCCGCTCGACAGGCTGCTGAGAAGGCAACGGCTAAGGACATCGAAATACTCACGGAGCTGCTCAAACAACTGGATGATGAGGAGTTGCCTTATGCAGACGCGCTTGAAATCGATTTCCGCTTTCATCGAAAGTTGATCGAGATCGCTGGCAACGTCTTGATGCAAAACCTGATGGAAGTGATCTACGAGTTTGTGTTGACTCAAATGGTACGCACAACACAGACTCAGCGTAAAAATCAACTTGGACGCAAGCTGCACAAAGCGATCTTAAAAGCCGTTCGCGAGCATGATCCCGACGCGGCGGAACTTGCAATGCGGAAGCACATGCAGGCCGTTCTCGATCGACTCAAGCCATAGGGGGTTAACTAATGCGAAGTTGTGTATGGCTCGGTGGTGAAGGAGATCTGGCGTAATGATGCTGACAACGATCATATTCCACTTTCGAGATCTGTTACGCTTGAGCCTTGTCTTCTGCGCAATCCACGTGCCAAGCTTCGCTGGTGCCGTCTGTGCGGCTGAGCAGTCTGAAAAGCCTGAACCGTTTGAAGCCTTTCTGGAAAGGCACTGCGTTCGCTGTCATGGCCCGCAGAAGGAAGAGGGAGATATCCGTATTGACCAACTCTCGCGCGATTTCAAGTCGGGTGTGGATACGCATCACTGGGCCGAGTCGCTCGATAAGATCAATAGTGGCGAGATGCCTCCGAAGGATGAACCGCAACCGACTCAGGACGAGATCGCAGCTTTCGTCAAAAATCTCGACTCACGACTCAAAGATGGCCGAGCGGCGCGGATGGCGGCACGGCCAGCGGTGACGCACTATCGACTTAGCCGCAAGGAGTATCAGAATACGGTCTACGACCTGCTCGGTGTGCGCTACGATCCAGCCAAGCCGGGTGAGCTGAATGAAGACACGTTGTGGCATGGGTTTGAACGCATCGGTTCGCAGCTTTCGCTCTCGCCGTCGCATGTGGACCGCTATTACCGCGCGGCGGAACTCGTGCTCGACCGAGCTTTTCCAACTTCGTCTGCGGCGGAGGCTCGCAAAGTCCGCAAGTCTGCGGCGGAATTGCGTTACGGTGGCGGGAAGAGCCAGCAGGAAGCGCTGGACCGATTCGGCATTAAGCGACCGCTGCGTTACTTGGTCTTTCCGGGTCGAGTCCAGAATGCGCTCTCACCGCACTGGTTTGGTAAAACCGGTCCAGAGCACAGCGGGCTGTACAAGCTTCGCATACAGGCCAGTGGAATACGTCCTCCTGGCGGCCAGCCAGCACACCTGAGCATCGGTAGGGAGACCGGCGAGGAGACCGTAGAAGGCCTCATCGAATTTGACATCACCGCGCCGGAGGATAGTCCGCAAGTTTATGAGTTCGAGGTGTTTCTTGAGATGCCTACGTCGTTGCATTTCTGCGTTGTTGCCACCGATATTGTGGACAGACGAGGCGGCGCAGCCTTTCGCAATGCGCTCTCCAGCGGGTCGTATATTTTTACGCACAGCAGCGAGACCTCTCTCCTGAACCCGAACGCCCCGCAGATGTTCGATGGCAAAGGAAACGGTATCTTTTCGACAGTGCTCCTCGATTGGATCGAATGGGAAGGGCCATTGGTAACAGAGGAAGAAAAGTCCCGACGCGTCGGTGTGCTGCCGCCCGACGACGCGACTCCCGAAGTGGTTGCGGAGCATTTGCAACTCTTCGCACAACGCGCCTGGCGGCAACCGGTGAAGAAAGAGGAGCTAGAGCAGTATTTGCAATCCTATCGTGCTGAGCGTGAGGCGGGCGAGAAGGCAGCCGACGCTTACCGTATCGCCATGCAGGGTGTTTTGACGTCCAGAAAGTTTATCTATCTCATCGAAGGCGATCTGGTGGCGCGCGAACGCCTCACCGACTGGGAACTCGCTTCGCGTCTCTCGTATTTCCTATGGAGCTCGATGCCCGACGACATGCTCTTCGTGTACGCCAAAGACGGCAAGCTCAATGGCGAGGGCCTGAAGAAGGAAGTGGACCGAATGCTCACGGACAGCCGAACCAATCGCTTCATCGACGACTTCTCGCGGCAGTGGCTGCAACTACACCGCGTGGGCATGTTCCCACCCGATAAGAAGCTGTATCCCGGCTACGACGACTGGCTAGAAACTAGCATGCGAGCCGAACCAGTTGAGTATTTCCGTGAGATGCTCGCGAAGAATCTACCCATCGACGGCTTCATCGATTCCGACTGGACCATGGCTAACGCGCGGCTTTGCGATTTCTACGGACTGCCGGAGCCGAAGTCGGGGAGATTTGAACGAGCCTCGCTAAAGCCCGAAGATCATCGTGGCGGCCTTCTGACGATGGGTGCGGTGCTCGGGCTGACCTCGGACGGAACTCGCCACCGTCCAGTGCATCGCGGAGTATGGGTCAGCGAAGCGATCTTCAATAAGACACCTCCATCGCCTCCGGCAAATGTGAATCCGATTGAGCCCATTCCGCCCACGGGCACCAAGGTAACCATTCGCCAGAGAATTGAAGCACACGCTAAGAACGCGAGTTGCGCGGCTTGCCATCGCAACATCGATCCATTGGGACTGGCCTTTGACCAGTACGATGCCATCGGCCAATGGCGGAACCGCGAGCAGGTTCCGACGGGCGTGGGTGAAGATCCGTTGGTGGATGCCTCCGGCGTGATGCCAGACGGCCGCTCGTTCGCCAATTCCATCCAATTCAAACAACTACTGCTTGCGGACCGCGACAAAGTCGCGCGAGCCTTCATCGAACAGCTCAGCACCTACGCACTCCGGCGCGTGCTAACTGTGGATGACTCGGATGACATCGACAAGATTGAAGAAGAAGCAAAGAAGAACGACTATCGAGTCAAGGATATTG
The DNA here is from genome assembly GCA_963204965.1 of Planctomycetota bacterium. Taxonomy (GTDB): domain Bacteria; phylum Planctomycetota; class Planctomycetia; order Pirellulales; family Pirellulaceae; genus Aureliella. The sequence goes on from CAUJKA010000501.1 coordinate 16,779, forward strand.
TTCGCGCGGTGGCGCTGTCGGAGTTGTTGAGGAAGCGTTAAAGCAAAGAGGAATTAGTTAATATTTAATGGAGATTGAAAAATGCAAAACGAAGGGAGGAGATTAGAGAGAAAGGGAGCGGATATTGAGGAGAGATTGCTCGACTTTGCTGTTCGAGTTGGCAAAGCAGTAGATGCATTGCCGAGCACTCGGCTTGGACGACACATTGCCAGGCAACTCGTGCGTTCGGGAACCTCGCCAGCTCCCAATTATGCTGAAGCTTGCGCGGCGGAAAGTAAGAAGGACTTTATCCACAAGCTTGCGATCGCATTGAAAGAGCTTCGCGAAAGCAGCGTGTGGATACGAATGATCGTAAAATCGGAATTGATACCGGAACAACGACTTGAGTTGCTTCGAGACGAGTGCGATCAGCTCTGTAAGATAATCGCCAAATCGCTTGTCACCGCCAGAGGAAATCGAACACGAAACGACACAACTTGAATCCTACCGGCTCGTACAGTTTTTCAGTTTCCAATCTTCATTACTCCTTAATCATTGTTTTCCTCAGCAAGTCAGAGCAATTCGCTTACGCCAAACGAGGAAGCAAACCCACGTGAAGCAAAGAGCGATTGATTAATAGTTATTGGAGAATGAAAGATGCAAAATCAAAGCAGAGGAAATGAACGGAGAGGATTAGATGCATAGTCGAGCACCCGACTTGGACGACACATTGCGTTGAAATCGAACACGAAACGACACAACTTGAATTCTACCGGCTCGCCGCATTTTGCATTTTCCAATCTCCATTACTCCTTAATCATTCCTTTCCTCTTTGAGAAGTGAATCCCCCAATGACAAACATTCAAACCCAATCCTGGCTAATCGACCGCCGACATGCGTTGCGTGCTTTGGGGACTTGCATCTCCTTGCCGATGCTGGAATGCATGATCCCGCTCAGAGCTGCAGAGGGGCAAACGCCAACGCCTCGGCGCAGCGCCTTTATCTATCTCGCCAACGGCGTCCATTCTCTGAACTATCAGATCACCACGCCGGGCAAAGACTATGAGTTTTCTCGGTCGCTCAAGCCTTTGGAAAAGCATCGTGATGTCATCACGCCGATCAGCGGCCTACATCATCCTGGAGCGATTAGTCACCACCACAACTGTATCTCGGTCTGGCTGACTGGCGGAAAACTCGGACCTTCGGATCGCAATACGATCTCCGTAGACCAAAAGATGGCGGAAGTCACCGCGCAGCACACGCGGTACCCATCCATGGAGATCGCGCTCACGCAAGGCTCACTCGCCTGGACTGCGGATGGCGTGCAGCTTCCCGCGTTGCGTCGTTGCAGTGAGATCTTTGCGTCGTTGTTCGAGGAACCCAAAGGCGGCATCGCAGCCCAGCGGCGGGCGCTGCGCCGTAAGGCCAGCGTTCTCGATGATAACCTCGCAGAAGTGAGTCGGCTTGAGGAGAAGATGGGAGTGGCCGACAAAGGACGGCTTGACCAATACCTCACTTCGGTTCGCGAGGCGGAGATCCGCACTCGGCGGGCTGATGCCTGGCTCGACACGCCGCTACCCTCCGTCTCCGACTCCGATCGCAAACGTACCAACCGCGACGTTGCGGCCACGATGGCGGGCGACTATTTCCGCACGGTCTATGATCTCATGGTGCTTGCCTTCCAGACGGATGTAACGCGAGTAGCCACCTTCAGTCTTGGGGGCGAAGGCGATGCCTTTGCTATTCCCGAGATCGGTATCACGGAGTCGCGGCATCAACTCAGCCACCACGGCGGTGATGCTGGTTACATGGAGAAGCTCACCAATTACGATGCCTTCGCGATCGAGCAGTTCAGCTACTTCCTCTCGCGGCTTAAGGAGACGAAGGATGTCAACGGTCAGCCGCTCCTGGGCTCCACCATGGCGCTTTTTGGCAGCGGCATGTCGTACGGGCACAGCCACGGCAACGCGAATCTCCCGTTGGTGCTTGCTGGCGGTTCGGACCTCGGCCTCAAGCACGGCAGCCATCTCGATTTTAATCAGGGTCACTTCAACGGATACCAACTCGATAAGCCAGCAGAGCACTACGGACTCTGCAGCCGACCCGCCAACCCAGACGCACACATGAGCAATCTGTTGCTGATGATGGCACAGCGGATGGGTGTGGAAACCGATGCGTTTGGTGATAGTAACAAGGTGGTGGTCGAAGTTTAGCCGAGGCAAATGATTAATGAGTATTGGAAATTGGAGAATTCAAAATGGGACGTCCGCGCTGACAAACCTCATATTTTTGCATTTTTCATTCTCTAATACTCATTACTAATTCTGTCCCAGATTATGAACACTCAGAAGATACCCATGTCAAAATTTAGTTTTGTGCTGTGCCTCGTAATCACATTGAGCGTAACGTCTATTTCACTGACAGACGAACCCTTCCGGCCCGAAGCGGGGAAGTTCCCGCCGCTAGAACAAGCACACGCCTATCGAGGCGAACTGGTGTTTGTGGATCATGCCAACCGCCGCGGCAGCATTCGCGTGCAAGGCGCGGGGATGTTCTTTCGAAACGATCCGCACCCCTTCGCTATGTTGCCCTATGGGATCATCCGATATCACGGCGCGCCAGCGGACCTGCGCGACATTCCGCTCGGCACTGTGATGCACGTCCGAGCCTTCCTTCCGCCGGACCCGAAGACATCCTCCGTGCCGGTATTGCCGATAGACAGTAAGACGAAAGACGCGAACCACAACCGTGGCGCAGGGATTTTCCCCGCCGAGAACCACGTCCTGCTACTCGAGGACGAGCCCAGTCACTGCATTCGTGAAGGATTGGTCTGGAAGCTCAAAGAAGTGGACCTCAAGAATCAACAGGGCGAGATCGTCGCCAGCCTCGAACCGAAGCAAGGCGGAGGCGCCAAAGCGACTGAGGAAAAGATGACCTTCGATGCCGCCACCCGGATCTGGCGCGGCCGTGAATGCCTTAGCATCGAGGAACTCATTGCCGAAGGTGCATGGCCCGCCGAAGGGAAAAAATCCCTTGATGGTCAGCCGGTCTTGCTCGGCATCACCTGGAAGCCCACGCGGGATGGAGTGTTCACTCAGTTCCACATCTCGGACATCTGGCTCGATGACATGGCAATGCAACGTGCCGCCCGCAATCAAACCGAAGTGCACAAGGCCTTCATCCGTAGCCGCTGGATGCCCGCTTGGATCGACGCTGTCGAGTATAGCAAGTTCGGTCGTGCGACCGTGACCGCAACTTTGTTCGGTGGCATGGACGCAGCTCTGTACGCCGATTTCAAAAAAGATGTCACTGCCACGATGAATGCATCGGAGAACACATTGAAACACCTGGGCGGGGATTATGGTCCCGCGCACATGGCATCCAAAGGCCCCATCATCGACATTATAAAGTCGACTGACGAAGTGCCTCTGGGAAGCAGTGGCATTCAAATCCGTTTTGAGACGGACCTCATCATCGAGGGCATCCGTCCCGGCAGAGTAGTCCGGGTCTGCCCAGCTAGTTGGCCTCAAGTCAACGTGCCTCGGGAAGAATTCCTGGGCGATGGCAAACACGAAGATCGCTTCCCGACTCCGTCCATCTTTCCGAAATACTAGTATCCCAAACTAAGAACTAAGAATATGAAACACGCAATCGTACTCCTTGCCGCCTTGCTGCTCGCACCGCTGGAGGCATACGCCGACGTTCGAGTTGAAACAGTGATGGTGTCAATGCGAGACGGCGTCAATCTGGCGACTGACATCTATCGCGACAATGCGACCAACGTCGCTCCGGTCGTGTTGATGCGAACTCCTTACAACAAGGGTAATGCCAAGGGAGCAGCGGAACGGTTCGCCGCCGCGGGATATATTGTCGTTGTTCAGGATTGCCGCGGCAAGTTCGCTTCGGAAGGTGTTTTCATTCCGTACAACAACGAAGGTCAGGATGGATTCGATGCGATCGAGTGGATCGGAAGTCAACCATGGTGCAACGGTCGTATCGGGATGTGGGGCAGTTCGTATGTCGGCGCGACGCAATGGCAAGCCGCCGTCGAGCATCCGCCAAAGCTGGTCACGATCACACCGACTGCTACCTGGAGCAGCTTCTACCGTAACCTCTATCTTGGAGGCGCGGTCAGGCATACCCTGATCGCTAAGTGGGCTTCTGGAAATTCACCTAAGCCCGAGGCCGCGACCGTCACAAACGACTGGAATGGCACGCTCTCGCATCTGCCCCTTAGCGAGATCGACGACCAAGTTGGCTGGCCGATTCCATGGCTTGAAGGGATGCTGACACATCCGTCTCCGAGTGGATATTGGAAGCGGCTCGATCTGACGGATGACATGCTCGATCTTAAACTGCCGATGCAGCACGTCGTGGGATACTACGATTTCTTCTCACGCGAGTCCGTCAATAATTTCACTCGCATGCAGCAACAGGCGAAGGATCAGACGACTCGCAAGCAACAGCAACTCATCCTTGGACCGTGGGATCATGGGACCATTGGCAAGTCTCTGGTGGGCGATCTTGACTTTGGCTCCGAAGCACAATGGGATTCGACCGCTGCCACGCTGGACTGGTTTGATCGCACACTAAAAGAAGTCTCCGATGGAACCGCCGCATCGATCGTTCCCGTACGTTACTTCGTGATGGGTGAGAACCGTTGGCACGAGGCAGAGAGCTGGCCGCCAGGTGGTTATGAATCGACGAGCTTCTACCTGCACTCAACTGGTCGAGCGAATACGCGCGGAGGCGATGGTCGGCTCAATCGCCAGACTCCATCAGTTGCTGAACCGGTCGACCGCTTCCAAGCTGATCCGGCTGATCCTGTTCCCGCGTGTCCGGTCACTGATCAACGGCCATTACACTCAGCGACCTGGGCTCCGGTCGATCAACGGACAATCGAAGATCGCGACGATGTCTTGTGCTACTCGACGGAGCCTCTCACTGAGCCGTTGACCTTCGCTGGCAATGCCCGAGCCGAACTGTTCGTCGCGGCCAACACGCCCGATGCCGACTGGGTAGTGAAGTTGATCGACGTGCATCCCGATGGGGCTTCTTACAACCTCGCAGTCGGCATCCTGCGAGGTCGGTTCCGCGAGTCCGAACTGGAGCCGAAACCGCTAACACCGAACGAGACCTACCAGATCTCCGTCGACCTCGGACCGATTGCAGCTCAGATCGCGGCGGGACATCGGTTGCGAGTTGATATCTGCGGAGCATACTTTCCGCTTTTTGATCGCAATCCCAACACAGCCGAAGGTCCATATGGCAAGTCGACTGCCATCTCCACCGAGTCGGTCTACCACACCTCAGCGAAGCCATCCCGCATCTTGTTGCCCGTTTCGACGAGTAACCATTAGCCAAGATCAACTCCGCTGCATGTCATTGTTCTAATCTGGAGTAACCTATCAAATGCTGCGGATTGCCAAGATCGATTGGGCCGCTTCGCCGGTCATTGCTTTGAGCTTTGTATGGCTGATGGCTTTGAGCTGCTCCGCGACGGTGGCCGATGAACCGGGTGATTTCGAGCCGATTGATTTCGGTAAGCATATTGCGCCGATCATCGAGCAGCATTGCGTACGATGTCATTCGCCGACGAACAAAAAGGGCGACGTGTCGCTAGCGACGTTCGACGATTTAAAGTCGAACAAGTATGTCGTCGACGGTAACCCGGATGCCAGCTATCTGATCGAACTGGTGACATCGCAGGATGGTCAGCCGCCCGCTATGCCGAAGAAGGCGACGCCGCTGTCAGACGATGAAGTCGCCAAATTGCGTCAATGGATCGAGCAGGGAGCGAAGTGGCCGAGTGATGTTGTTATCAGAGAGAAGGCAAAGGCCGATGCATCGTGGTGGTCGTTGCAGCCGCTGAATGTCGACTTTCGCTCCACGAAAGCTGCGATTTTGGACGCACCTGTTGCGGAGCAAAAGACGAAGGAGTCACTGTCAATTGATGACTTTATTCGCGAAAAACTCAATCAACACGATCTCACATTCAGTCCGCAGGCTGACCGACGCACATTGATCAGGCGTCTGTCATTTGATCTGCATGGATTGCCGCCGACTCCGGAGGCGGTTGCTGCGTTTGTGAACGATCTCGATCCCCACGCATACGAAAAAATCGTCGATTGCATGTTGGAATCGCCTCACTATGGCGAACGATTCGCACAGCACTGGCTGGACGTCGCTCACTATGCCGACACGCATGGGTTTGAACGCGATAAACGACGCGACAACGCGTGGAGATACCGTGACTATGTGATTCGGTCGCTCAACGAAGACAAACCATACGATCGCTTCTTACAAGAGCAGATCGCGGGGGATGTGTTGTGGCCAGATGACGAACAAGCAGTTATCGCGACGGGATTCCTCGCCGCCGGGCCGTGGGATTTTGTTGGGCAAGTGGAGACGCAGAGTCCGGAACTACGTCGAGCAGCGCGAGCGCTCGATCTGGACGACATGGCAACTCAGGTGATGACATCAACGATGGCGATGACTGTTAATTGTGCGCGCTGTCACGATCATAAGCTCGACCCGATTTCGCAGCAGGAGTATTACCAACTGCAAGCCGTGTTCGCAGGTATCCGGCGTGACGATCGCTTAGTCAGTGACGCAGCGATGAGACAATACGAAGAAGAGAAGGTGTCGTTAACCAAGCAGCGAAACAAGATCGACTTTGAGATCGGTCGGCTGGAGGGCGAAGGCCTAAATCTTGCGGACATTGTTGGTAGAGGCAACGGACTGGGCACGGGCACACTTCGTAGCGGACTTGATCCACGTAACGCCGTCGTCCAGACCAACAACTTCGGGAAATTAGATAACGTCATAACGAACAAATTCTCACACTCGGATTTCGAGTTAGTTGATGGCGTGTTTATTCCAGACGGCGAAGATGGTAAGGCACAAATTCCGGTCAGCTCCACAGGAATAACTATCACCGGTTTACCGAAAACATCCGGCGATGCATGGGACATGATCCGAAATGGAACGGTCGCCAGTCAGCATTCGCCGGAACTGGGTGGCATTGACTTCACCCAAGATGGACACAGTTTGTTGGGATTGCATGCCAACGCGGGAATAACCTTCGATATCGCGGCGATGCGACGCAGTTTGGGTGGCGAGCCATTGCTACGATTTACCGCGAAGCTCGGTTACTTCGGTGCCGTTGGTGAATACTACGCAGACGCGTGGGTGTTTGTCGACGGAAAGCAGGTTAAGCATTTCCCAAAACTTCGCCGCGATGATGGATTGCAGAATGTTGAAATCGAGTTGCCGACAACGTCACGATTCTTGACGTTGGTTGCAACCGACGGAGGCAACGGTTTTAGTATGGATCAAATTGGCTTCGGCGATCCGACCGTGAAGCTCGCCGTGCCAAAGGAAATGACTAACAACGACCGCGAGCAAATTGACCAACTTCGTAAGCAGCGACTGGAACTAACGGGCAAGCTTAACTCGCTCAGGCTGCCACCAAAATTCTACGGAGTCGTTGCTGAGTCCGCCGTGTTGGAAGTTCGCCGGTTGAATCGTGGTGATCCCGAATCGCCGATCGGTGACCCACTCAGCCCTGCGGCACTCGGATCACTGGCGATGTTGACTCCGAACTTGGGGACTCTCGAATCGAGCGAAGGCCAGCGGCGTGCGGCGTTGGCTAGGTGGATCACTCATCCGGACAATCCGCTGACTCGTCGCGTGATCGTCAATCGTCTGTGGTATTGGCATTTCGGAAAGGGACTTGTCGACACGCCTAGCGATTTTGGATTCGGAGGCGGACGACCTTCGCATCCGGAGTTACTTGACTGGCTGGCGGAAGAACTCGTTCGACGCAACTGGTCGCTCAAGGAAATGCATCGCTTAGTTTTGAAAAGCAAAACGTATCAACAGTCTAGTTACGTGATTGACGGAGCGGGCGCCGAGTCTGCGCGAAAGATCGACGCTGATAACAGATTGCTGTGGCGTCAGAATCCTCGGCGACTGGAAGCCGAATCAATTCGAGACGCAGTGCTGTTCGTTAGCGGCAAGCTGAACCCCGATCGAGGCGGGCCAGGTTTCGAGGACTTTCAGTATCAGGAGGCCTATGCGCCGATCTACACCTACATCACGGCTGACAAGCCGGAACTGTGGCGACGAAGCATCTATCGTTACATCGTACGCACGACGCCGAATCGGTTTCTCACGACGCTTGATTGTCCTGACTCTGCGAACTTGACGCCCAGTCGGATGACCACGACAACTCCGCTGCAATCGTTGGCACTCTACAACAACGACTTTATGCTTAGGCAGTCGCGATACTTAGCCGAACGCGTTGAGAAAGATGCTGGATTGCACAAACGACAGCAAGTCATGCGAGCCTTTGAGTTAGTTTTTGGAAGGCAGCCCACAGAAAATGAACTGAGACTTGCGATGGACTTCGTGGAACAACAAGGATTGTTTGGCCTATGCAGATCACTGTTAAATTCGAATGAGTTCGTTTACGTGGATTGAGACAATCAAAACAGACATCCGCCGACCCTCTGAGGGTGAGTTCGAATCTCTCGCATATGACGTGATGGCATGCATTTTTCAGGTTCACAATGAGCTTGGCAGGTTGATTGCGGCACTTCGTGACTGGGGAACAGGATTGGATTTGCATCTCTACGAATCAGCGATCTCGTACATATTTGGCGGAGAGGATGCTGTCCTACGCGACATTGAGATCATCGTTGATGGTGTAAAGATTGGCGAACAAAGGCGAGGCTAACGTCGTCTGGTGGAATCTTTAAGGTCACGGCCCTTCATGACAGTGAACACCGATTCGAACAGCACGCACGACGTTTTTTGAATCATACGCTGCAACCGGCTTTACATTGGGTGAATGTCACTCGGAACGAAGTGCGGTTGAAGACGTTGATAAGGGAAGAAGGTTAATGACAGGAAGATTGATTATCGGAATGGAAGTAGGTTAATGACAGGAAGATTGATGACAGGAAGATAAGAGAAGTGGGTTCCATTTTCCTGTCCTCAATTTTTCTATCACAAACAAGAACAGGCATGAACGTGAACATAAACCAATCAAGACGAGATTTCCTTCAGTCCGCGGGCGGTGGACTCGGTGGGCTTGCGCTGTCGGCGATGCTGACTGGCGAAGGGCGAGCTGAGGTGCATCATGCGGCGAAGGCTAAGCGTGTGATTCAGATCTTCTGTCCAGGTGGGATGAGTCAGGTGGATACGTTTGACTACAAACCGGAACTTGAAAAACGCACTGGGAAGCCGTTTGATCCCGATGGAAAACTACAGTTCTTCGCGTCGAAGCCAGGCAATTGCCAAGGCAGCCACTGGAAGTTTCGACAGCATGGTGAGTCGGGACTGTGGGTCAGCGACCTTTTTCCGAAGTTGGCTACATGTGTTGACGACATGGCCTTCATCTATTCAATGCACAGCAAGACTGCGTTGCATGGTCCGGCTTGCTTCATGATGAACACTGGATTTACTTTGCCTGGTTTTCCGAGTATGGGATCGTGGGTAACGTACGGGCTTGGCAGTGAAGCGGATGACCTGCCGGCCTTTGTTGTACTGCCCGATCCGCGTGGTTTGCCGCCGGGAGGAATCATCAACTGGGGGGCCGGTTTTCTGCCTGCGGAACATCAAGCGACGACGCTCGATACATCGAACCCAACTCAACTCATCGCCGATCTTTTTCCACCAAGGGACTTCGCTGTAGCGACTCCTGAAGCGGATCGTGCGGGGCTTGCCTTTCTTGATCAGCTCAATCGCATGCACCTCGAACCTCGTGCCGCCAACAGCGAACTCGACGCGCGCATCAAGGCATACGAGATGGCAGCCCGATTGCAACTCAGTGCACCTGAAGTCACGGATCTGAGTAACGAGTCAACCGCAACTCAACAGCTCTACGATATCGATCACCCCGAGAACGGTCCGTTTGGTCGGCAATGTTTATTGGCTCGGCGATTAGTACAGCGTGGCGTACGTTTCGTACAGATCTATTGCGGTGCGGAGAACACGACGGCGAAGAAGATTCGACCCAACTGGGACAGCCACGAAGATTTGGTGCGTGATCACGGATATTGGGGCGCTGTGTTAGATACTGGAGCGTCGGCACTATTGAAAGACTTGAAGGGGCATGGGATGCTCGACGACACGCTGGTGATCTGCACCACGGAATTTGGCCGTCAACCTGGTGCTCAGGGCAGCGAAGGAAAGGGCCGCGATCACAATGCAGGAGCATTCACCGCATGGCTCGCTGGCGGAGGCATTCGAGGCGGAATGGGTTACGGAGCTACAGACGAACTCGGCTTCAAAGCCGTCGAGTCGCCATCCTACAGCTACGATCTCCACGCTACAGCTCTTCACCTATTAGGTATCGATCACACGCGTTTGACCTTTTATCACAACGGGATCGAACGTCGCCTTACGGACGTGCATGGTCACGTGATTCGGGAGATCCTGAAATGAGTATCGCGATGTTAGCAATGAAACGCAGGTTTGAGCACTGGTTTCATGCCTTTTGACCAGCTAAACTACAGTTCCCTCCTGCATCCTTCCTTAAATTCCCGCCTTTGGAGGCGACGATGGTCGCTGATTCCGTTGTCACCTTACAAAGTGTGACTTTCCACTGCATCACCCTACACAGTTGCAGGCGAGCTATTCTCGTTTGTGCGATTGTCGTAGCCGTGCTGCTGACATCGACTGCCGACTGTGCTCAATTGACGGTCTTCCCAAACAAGCTGGAACTTACAGGCCAAGATCCGATACACGGCGTGATTGTCTCGCTGACCGATGACCAGGGAGAGGTCACCGATGTTTCCAATCGCGTCACTTTCGAAGTTGATAAAACGGGACTGCTTAAAGTTGACCATCGCGGTGTGATTGAAGCACAGGCAGATGGCGAAGCGACATTGATTGTCAAACTGGATGAGCAATCGATCACTGTGCCAATCACGGTGACAAACTTCAACACCAAACATCCACCGTCGTTCAAGCAAGACATCCTGCCGATACTGACGCGCAGCGGCTGCAACACGGGTGCCTGTCATGGAAAGCTGTCGGGCCAAAATGGCTTTCGACTATCGCTTCGCGGATACGCTCCCGAATGGGATCACGATTGGATTGCGCAGGAAGTCAGCGGTCGACGCATCGATTTCGCGTTCCCAGAGGAAAGTCTTCTGCTGACCAAACCTTCCGGTGGCGTCGCGCATGAAGGGGGCGTACGGTTTCGCCCCGAGTCGCGAATGTGGCGGACGTTACGAGATTGGGTTGCCGCTCGAGCTCCCGCACCAGTTGCCGATGAACCCGATGTCGCACGTTTAGAAGTACTGCCGGGCAACCGTTCCATGACGCTTGAGCAGACGCAACAATTGCTCGTGCGTGCCCACTACACCGACGGACGCATTCGCGATGTGACATGGCTGGCTCAGTTCTTTTCCAATGATCCGAATAAAGTGTCGGTCAATGCAACTGGCCTGGTGAAAGCGCTCGGTCATGGCGAGGCAGGTGTGCGAGTGCATTTCCAGGGCCAGGTCGAAGTCATCCGTTTCACGATGCCCTTTCCTTACAAGGTCGCTCCCGAGCTCTATACAGCACAGCAGAATGTGATCGACGGGCCTTTGTTTGCAAAGTTGAAACAACTTCAAGTGCCGCCGGTTGGCCCGTGCAACGATCTTACGTTTCTGCGTCGCGTTTACGTAGATGCTGCCGGTATTCTGCCAACACCCGAAGAGGTGATTGCTTTTCAATTCGACACGAGTCCTGATAAACGTAGTCGTGTGATCAACGCATTGCTCGATCGACCCGAGTTTACCGACTATTGGACTCTGCAATTGGCTGATTTACTGCAGAACCGTAAAGAGCGTGATCATGATGTGCGCGGTCAAAAAGGTGTTAAGGCGTTTCATCGGTGGCTGCGCGAGCAAGTCGCGACGAATCGTCGGTGGAACGATATCGCTAGAGACGTGCTGCTGGCCAGAGGCGATGTTGTCTCGCAACCGCAGGCGGGCTACTTCGTCACTGTCGTCGGCGAGTTTCAAAAAGTAGAAGAGAGCGAATTGCCCGACAGCGTCGCACAGTCTTTTCTCGGGACTCGCATCGGATGTGCCCGTTGTCACAACCATCCATTGGAGCGATACACTCAGGACGACTTCTATCACTTTGCCGCTTGCTTTGCGAAAGTGAATCTCGACCGTCAGAATCCGCAAAGCGGTGCCAGCGCGGTAACAACGACCAGCCGCGATGAAACCGAACAACACAAACGCATTGCCGAAGCGGCCAAAAAGCTGGCTGAAGCTTGCTTAGCGACTTTGCCCGAAGACGAGAAGAAAAAGCAAATCGCGGAGCGGCAACGCGAACTTGACAATCAGACTCGCCGACTTGAGGAAGTTCGTCTCCGCAGTCCAGGAGTTACTCAGCCTCGCACCGGAAAGTTTGTGGCCCCGCAAACGCTCGACCGTGCTGCTGTGCCATTCGAACCGGGCAGCGACCCTCGCATCGCGTTCGTGAACTGGACGATTGACAACGAGTACTTTTCCGGATCGATGGTCAATCGTTTATGGAAACATTTCTTCTCGGTCGGACTTGTCGAGCCGGTCGATGACCTGCGAGCCAGCAACCCGCCCTCCAATCCAGAATTGTGGAAGGTGCTCAACGCGGAGTTTCGAGCCAGCAAATTTGACTTGCGTCACATCATCCGCTTGATTTTGAATTCGCGAGCCTACCAACTCGACTCTGCAAACACGACGGAAAACGAAAACGATAAGACCTACTATTCTCATTACTATGCTCGACGTTTGCCAGCAGAAGTCATGCTTGACGCAATTGCGGCGGCGACCGAGATCCCCAATCGCTTTCCCGGTTACCCAATCGGTGTTCGCGCCACGCAGGTCGCCGATCCCGCTGCCGATTCCTATTTCTTGACACTCTTCGGACGCAGTGATCGAGTCACGGCGTGTGCTTGTGAACGTAAGGGTGAAGTCACGTTGCCACAGTTGCTGCATCTGAGCAACGATGAGAAACTGGTCAAGAACATTCGGGAGCCCGAAGGCCGACTTTCCAGACTATTGAAGAATGCTGACTCGGATACCGTGACGGAACAGATCTTTCTGGCGACGCTCAGTCGTTTGCCAGACGACGCGGAACGAGCGGCGATTCGCGCTGCGATGACTACTGCAGAAACTACGACCGCATCTGGGAAGTCTGAGAATCGTGAAGAGGTATTCGCCGATTTGTTTTGGGCGTTACTGAACTCAAAAGAGTTCGCTTTTAACCACTAACCACACCGAATGTTATGATCGACGTATCCATTGCCAATCATCGTTCAAGGCTATGCAGCGGTGTATCTCGCCGCAACTTCATTCGTGTTGGCGCGTTGGCTCATTTGGGGCTTACTTTGCCACAACTGCTGGCTGCCGAGGCTTCCGCGCAACGAGCACGAGCGAAGTCGGTAATTCTGATTTTCCTCGGTGGTGGTTTGTCTCATCATGACTCGTTCGACGTGAAGCCCGAGGCTGTTGAGCAAATTCGTGGCAAGTACAGCAGCATCCCCACAAACGTCCCTGGGCTTCACGTTTGCGAATTGCTTCCCAAAACGGCTCAGGTGATGGACAAGTTGACGCTGGTGCGAAGCGGATCGCATGAGAACGATCATCATGAAACTGCAACGAACTGGGTCTTGTCCGGTAGATTCGGAACCCCGTTTGGCGACCATCCGGCGATCGGCGCTATCGTGGCACACGAAACAGGTTTTAGTGGTGCGGTTCCGCCGTATGTCGCCGTTCCACGTAATCCTTCATTCACCTGGGAACTGGGAAAAAGCGTTTGGTTGGGCGGTCGTTGTGAATCTTTCAAAGCGGGAAATCCCAGCGAGGAGAATTACCGCGTTCGAGACCTTGCCGCTCCGGCCAACGCATCGCCGCAAGTGCTCGAGCGGCGCAAGTCGTTGCTGGCTGCCGTCGACCAGCTTGCAGATCGAGTCAAGCGAAATGATCAGATTGAAACGTACAATGAATTCAGTCGTAAGGCCGCTGAAATGGTCCTTTCACCTCAGGCACAAGCGGCGTTTGCAATCGACCGCGAAGCGTCAGCCACTCGCGACGCTTACGGACGCAATGAGTTTGGCCAAAGTGCTCTGCTGGCTAGACGGCTCGTTGAAAACGGCGTTAGGTTTGTGACGGTGAACTATGGCGGCTGGGATCACCACGGCGAAATTTTTAAAGGGCTGGACAAAAAATTGCCCGAGTTCGATCAGGGGTTCAGCGCGCTAATGAACGACTTGGACCAGCGTGGACTGCTTGCCGATACGATGGTGTTGGCGATGGGTGAGTTTGGCCGGACGCCAAAGGTAAACGATAAGGCTGGTCGCGATCACTGGGGGCGTGCCGGTTCGATGCTTTGGGCCGGTGCTGGCGTTGCTCGTGGAGGCGTGATCGGTTCAACCGACAAGAATGGGGCGTACGTAACCGATCGTCCTGTGCGACCAGCTGACGTTGCCTGGACCGTTTACGATGCTTTGGGGATCGATCCAGCGAAAGAGTTGCGCACACCTGAGGGTCGGCCCGTGTCAATCCTTGCGGAAGGGGCCACGATTAAGGAACTGTATTCATGAGACTTGCAGTAGCGCCAGGTTGGGTAAGGGTGAGTTTACTTCGGTCTGTCGATTGCTCCCAATCTGACATCCGCCTTCGCTTCTTAACCTTCACCGCCATAACTTTGCTGGTCATCGTTGGCCCTCACGTGCAAGCCCAGAGTCCAGTAGTGTCTGTGTCTGCGCCGAGCGTCACGGCGACCGAACCTGCGGCGCTCGTCAGAGGGAGAAAGGAGACGCTCAAGCTGCGAGGCTTTGAACTCAAGGGGGCGACTCAACTTCGTTTTCCATCCGCTGAGCAGATAGTTGTCGAACTGAAAGAATCCAGCGACGCTGGACAGGCAAAAGGTTTGGAGAACAAAGTGGTCGGAGACAAGCAACTGGTCGCCGAAATCACGTTGCCTGCCGACCTGCCAACTGGATTACTTGAATATGTTGTGGTCACGCCTGGAGGAGAAGCCAAAAGCAAAATCATCGTGCTCGATCCAGAATCATCGATTGACGAACACGAGCCGAATGACGGATTCCGCGACGCTCAGAAACTTCGGAATGGCCAAGTGGTGCGAGGGAGTATTCAAGCCGATAAGGATGTCGACGTCTTTGCATATCCTTCGCTGGCTGGTCAACAACTTCGAATCACCGTCACCAGCGGTGGCCCATTGCTGACGGATTTATCGGTCCAATCTTACGACGGTCGCGGCCAGTTCCTCGCGGCTGCCGATGATGGCCCATCGAGAGATCCGGTCATGACGCTGACAACAAAAACTGAGGGCCCCATCTATCTGTGCGTCAGCAGTTCACACGACCTCGGTGGACCCTGGCACAGTTATCTGCTGACGATCGAGGAAGTGAAATGATTCGAATCCTCTGCCGAATCATAGTCGTCATGTTTGTCGTCTCGTGCAATGCAGTGTTCATCAATGGTGTACTGAGTGCCGAAGACGCTCCGGTTTCCTTTCATCGCCAAGTAATGCCGCTGCTGAGAATTCATTGTGTCAGTTGTCATAGGCCCGGAAAGCAAGGTGGCGGACTTGATTTGACCACGCATCGCGGCTTGTTGAACGGTGGAGAAACCGGTTCATCGATTCGCCCCGGCGACGCTGATGCTAGTCCATTGGTCAAAGCGGTTTGCAGCAAGCCGCCTGAAATGCCTAAGGATGGTGAGCCGCTTTTGCCGCAAGAGATCGAGTTGCTTCGTCGTTGGGTGGCCGAAGGTGCTTCAGAAGATGAGCCGATTCGTTATCTCACTCGACGGCCATCGGAACCACTGACTTACACTTCATCACCTTCGGTTCGTGCCCTGGCTTTTTCTCCCGACGGCAACTTGCTGGCCGTGCCCGCTCGGCATGAGATTCTACTGCACCGCGCTGATGGATCGGGCGTTGTCGCACGCTTGCTCGGTGATTCACCGCGGCTTGAGTCGCTCACCTTTTCTCGCGACGGCAGCTTGCTGGTCGCTAGCGGTGGAGCTGCGTCGGAATTTGGCGAGATTCAGATTTGGGATACCGCGAACCGAGAATTAGTTCGTTCGATCAAAGGTTCGACTGATACGTTTTACGGAGTTGCAATATCGCATGACAATCGACTCGTTGCCGTCGGTTGTGCGGACAAGCTGGTGCTAGTCTTCAACGTCGCTGACGGTGTTGAAGTTATGCGCTGTGACAATCATCTGGACTGGGTCTTTGGATCAGCCTTCACCAACGATGGCACGCGGCTGGCAACCATTAGTCGTGACAAGGCCGCGAAGCTGATCGACGTTTCAACAGGTCACTTGATCGACGACATCAACCGGACGCGAGATCCCTTGATTTGCATGGCTCGGCATCCCATGGACGACTTGATCGCCACGGGTGGAACCGAAGGGAAGATACGCTTGTTTCGTATGGAGCCGCGAGGCGGACGATTAGCTGAAGGCGATAATAAAGAGGAGAGTTTCGTTCGCGAGTTCGAGCACATGGCGTCGCCGATTCAAACGATTGCTTTCAGTCCTGACGGTACCACTGTCGCTTGTGGTGTCGTCAGTGGAGAAGTCCGAATTTTCAAAACCGAAAACGGCCAGCGTCTTGCGCAGATCAAAGTCGGTAGCGGCCCCATCTTCGCACTTGCCTTCACCCCCGACGGCAAACGCATCGCCACTGGTAGCCATGACGGCCACATCCGTTATCACGACCCAACCAACGGCGCACCCCTTCACGATTTCCTTAGCGTCACAATCCGCTGAACTTTCAGGCTAACAATTCCCAGCGTTTCCAAAAACTAACAATGGATGGCAAGAAACCGGTTCAAAGTCAAAAGGGACAATAGAACTT